>CAZKHE010000117.1:0-14228 GCA_964552535.1 uncultured Enterobacteriaceae bacterium
GAGATCTTGATGTCGGTGCCGCCGGCGAGCAGGATGTTCGCCGGCTTGATGTCGCGGTGCGTGACGCCGTGGCGGTTGGCGAAGTCGAGCGCGCGGCTCGCCTTGAAGATCATCTCGACGATCTTGTCGATCGGGAGCAGGTGGTCCGGCGCGCAGTACTGCTCGAGCGTGCCGCCCGGCACGTACTCCATGACGATGTACGAGAGCTGGTCGGTCACCACCGCGTCGTAGATCTGCGCGATGTGCGGATGCGCGAGCTTCCCGGCGAGCGACGCCTCGGTGACGAAGAGCTTGCGGAAGACCTTGCCGCGCGACGGATCGTTGATGCGGTCGCCGTACACGACCTTCACCGCGACGTCGCGCCCGGCGAACTCGTCGTGGCAGAGGTACACCTCGCTGGTGGCGCCGTCGCCGAGCTTGCGCAGGACCTGGTACTTGCCTACGCGCTCGAGCTGCGGCGGCCCGGCGGTGTTCACGCCAGTTCCTCGCGTGCGCGCGCGACCGCGGCGCGCACCTGCGCCGGCGCGGTGCCGCCGACGTGGGCGCGGCTGGCCAGCGACCCGCCCACCGCGAGCACCTCGAACACGTCGGGTGCCACCCCCGGGGCGTAGCGCGCGAGTGTCTCGAGCGGCAGGTCGGAGAGATCGCAGCCGATCGCCTCGGCCTCGCGCACGGCGCGCGCCACCGCTTCGTGCGCATCGCGGAACGGCAGGCCCTTCTTCACCAGGTAGTCCGCGAGGTCGGTCGCGGTGGAGAATCCTTCCTTCGCGGCAGCGAGCATCGCGCCGGGCTTCGGCTCGATGCCGGGGATCATCTCGGCGAAGATCGCGAGCGTGTCCACCAGGGTGTCCACGGTGTCGAAGAGCGGCTCCTTGTCCTCCTGGTTGTCCTTGTTGTACGCCAGCGGCTGCGCCTTCATGAGCATCAGCAGGCCCATCAGGTGGCCGACGACCCGTCCCGTCTTGCCCCGCGCAAGCTCGGGAACGTCGGGGTTCTTCTTCTGCGGCATGATCGACGAGCCGGTGCAGAAGCGGTCCGGCAGGGTGATGAAGCCGAAGCGCGGACTCATCCAGAGGATCAGCTCCTCGCAGAAGCGCGACAGATGCACCATCACGAGCGAGGCGCAGGCGGTGAACTCGATCGCGAAGTCCCGATCGGACACCGCGTCCAGCGAGTTCTGCGCGACGCCGTCGAAGCCGAGCTCGCGGGCCACCTGCATGCGGTCTATGGGGAACGACGTGCCCGCCAGCGCGGCCGCGCCGAGCGGCAGCACGTTCACGCGGCGGCGGCAGTCGGCCAGACGCGCGGCGTCGCGTCCGAGCATCTCGTAATAGGCGAGCAGGTGGTGGCCGAAGGTGACCGGCTGAGCGACCTGAAGGTGCGTGAAGCCGGGCATCGGCACCTCGGCGTGGCGCTCGGCGAGGTCGACCAGCGCGCGCCGCACGTCGCGGATCAGCAGGGCGATGTCGTCGATGGCGCCGCGCAGCCAGAGGCGGATGTCGGTCGCGACCTGGTCGTTCCGGGAGCGGCCCGTGTGCAGCCGCTTGCCGGCATCGCCCACGAGCGCGGTGAGCCGCCGCTCGATGTTGAGGTGCACGTCCTCGGCGTCCAGCGACCACTCGAAACGTCCCGCCTCGATCTCCGCGGCGATCTGCCCCATGCCGCGCTGGATGGCGGCGAGGTCGTCGGCGCTGAGCACGCCCTGGGCGGCAAGCATGCGCGCGTGCGCGAGCGAGCCCTGGATGTCGGCGGCCGCGAGACGGCGGTCGAATTCGACCGACGCGGTGTAGCGCTTCACGCGCTCGCTCACCGCCTCGCTGAAACGACCGGACCAGCGGCGGTCCCCGCTCGGGGCGCCGTGAACGTTTTCCTCGGGGGGCGGCATGGCTGCTTGAAAACTCTGGGTCGGGTGGGAGAATAGACGCGAAAACAGCGCCTTATCACACACTCCTCGCGCTGGGAAAGACCATGGGTATTCTAAGCCATAACGCCCCGCCGGACGCCTTGCCGGATTTCCGCAATCTGGGCGTTATTGCACGAATCCTCGTGATCGTGAACCTCGTGATCGTCGGCGCCGCGGCCATCCGCGGACACGACCTCGCGTCGTTCTCGACCGCCGTCGCCGATGCGGCGCTGGTCGCGGCGCCGGTGCTGCTCGGGATGCTGGTCCTGCTGTATCTCGGCGCGCCGACGCTGCTGCGCCTGCCCTACGCCGTGGCGCTCGGCGCCATTTGCGCCGGGGTGGTCGTCCTCGCGGCCCTCGCCTGGGCGGGGACGCGCGAGGAGCGCCCGCTCGAGGAACTGCTCCGAGTGGGCGGCTTCGCGCTGCTGCTGGCGGCGTTCATCGCAGGCTACTTCCATCTGCGCAACCGCGCCTTCTCGCCGGCGCTCGCGGAGGCGCGGCTGCAGGCGCTGCAGGCGCGCATCCGTCCGCACTTCCTCTTCAACTCGCTGAACGCGGTTCTGTCGCTCATCCGCACCGACGCGAAGCGCGCGGAGGTCGCCATCGAGGACCTCGCCGAGCTCTACCGGATGCTCATGACCGACACGCGCACCCTCACGACGCTCGCACGCGAGATCGAGGTCACGCGCCAGTACCTCAACCTCGAGCACCTGCGGCTCGGTGAGCGCCTTGAGGTCGAGTGGGCCGTCGACGCGGCGCCTGCCGACGCGCTCGTCCCGCCGCTGCTGCTCCAGCCGCTGGTCGAGAACGCCGTCTACCACGGCATCGAGCCCGGCGCCGGACCGGGCACGATCCGCATCGCCATCGCGCGCGAAGGAGACCGGGTGCGCGTGGCGCTCACCAATCCCTATCACCCCGAACACCAACACCGACAGGGGAACCGCATGGCCGTGGCCAACATCCGCGAGCGTCTCGCCCTGCACTTCGACGCCGAGGCAAAGCTCGAGTCGGGCGCCGAGGGCGCAACCTACGTCATCCGCATGAGCATGCCGTACCGGCGCACATGAGCGCGCACCCGGCGGGCACGCCCCTGGCGATCTTCCTGGTGGACGACGAGGCGCCGGCGCGCGCGCGCATGCGCGACGTGCTCGGCGACATCGCCGCCGAGGTGCCGAACCGCGTGGTCGGCGAGGCGGCCAACGGGGCCGAAGCGCTTGCCGCCGTTCCGTCGTCCGGCGCCCGGGTGGTGCTGGTCGACATCCACATGCCGCAGATGACCGGGATGGAGCTCGCGAGGCACCTCGCGCGGCTCGAGCACGGGCCCGCGGTGATCTTCGTCACCGCGCACGACCAGTACGCGGTGGACGCGTTCGAGGTCAATGCGCTGGACTACCTGCTGAAGCCGGTGCGCGCGCAGCGGCTCGCGGCGGCGCTGCGCAAGGCCGAGGCCCGGGGCGCGCCGGAGCGCGAGGCGCTGGAGCGCGCGGCCGAGGGTCAGGGCCCGCGACGGTTCCTCTCGATCGGCGAGCGCGGACGAATCCTGCTCGTGCCGATCGACCAGGTGCTCTTCATGCGCGCCGAGCAGAAGTACGTGACGGTGCGCACGCGCGAGCGGGAATACCTCGTGGAGGAGTCGCTCACCGCGCTGGAGCAGGAGTTCGGCGAGCGCTTCGTGCGCATCCACCGCTCGGTGCTGGTCGCGCGCGACGCCGTGCGCGGCTGCGAGCGCGCGGTGGACGAGGACGGCGAAGGCGCCGGCTGGGCGATGATCCTCGACGGCTGCAGCGAGCGCCTGCCGGTGAGCCGCCGGCTGTGGCCCGCGGTGCGCACCCTGGTGAAGGGCTGAGCGGCTGCTTCGCCGCGGAAGCGCCATGCTAGAATCGCGCCCCGCAGCCGCGAGTGGTCGCGCCTGCTTCCGACGCCCCCGCATCCCGCCCTTCGACCGATCTTGACCGCCCTGCAGCGCATCGTCATCGCGTCGCGCGAAAGCCGTCTCGCGCTCTGGCAGGCGGAGCACGTCCGCGCCGAGCTCGCCCAGCTGTATCCGGGCCTCGCCGTGGAGATCCTCGGCATGACGACGCGCGGCGATCGCATCCTCGACGTCACGCTCTCGAAGATCGGCGGCAAGGGCCTGTTCGTGAAGGAGCTCGAGTCGGCCATGGCGGAGGGCCGGGCGGACTTCGCCGTGCATTCGGCGAAGGACGTGCCGATGGAGCTGCCGGAGGGCTTCGTCCTGCCGGCCATCATGGCGCGCGAGGATCCGCGCGACGCCTTCGTGTCGTCGCAGTTCGCGGCCATCGCGGCGCTTCCCCGCGGGGCCGTCGTCGGCACCTCGAGCCTGCGGCGCGAGGCCCAGCTGCGCGAGCGCTACCCGCACCTGGAGATCCGTCCGCTGCGCGGCAATCTGGACACGCGCCTCGCCAAGCTCGATCGCGGCGAGTACGCGGGCATCGTGCTCGCCGTCGCCGGCCTCAAGCGCCTCGGCCTCGGCCATCGCATCCGCGAGATCCTCGATGCCGACGCCAGCCTGCCTGCGGCGGGCCAGGGCGCGCTCGCCATCGAGTGCCGCGCCGACCGCCCGGACGTCGCGCAGCTGCTCGCGGCCCTCGGCGACGCCGATACCGGCGACTGCGTGCGCGCCGAGCGGGCCGTCAGCCGGGCCCTGGGCGGGAGCTGCCAGCTGCCGCTCGCGGCGCATGCCACGGTGAACGGCGGTGATCTGCACCTCCGCGGACTGGTGGCGAGCCCCGACGGACGGCGCATCGCGCGTGCGGAGACGCGGGGCGCGCGCACCGACCCGGAAGCGGCCGGCCGCGCCCTGGCCGACGCGCTGCTCGCGCGGGGCGCAGCGGAGATCCTCGCCTCGCTGCCGCAATGACGGCAGGCGACGGCCGGACGCTCGCGGGCCGGCATATCGTCATCACGCGGCCCGCCGGACAGGCCGCGGCGCTCGCCGACATGATCAGCGCACGCGGCGGCGCGCCGATCGTGTTTCCCGTGCTCGAGATCCGCGACATCGAGGACCTGCGCCCGCTCAACGCGCTGGTGGACCGACTCGACGACTTCGCGCTCGCGATCTTCATCAGCCCGAACGCCGTAAACAAGGCGCTCAACCTCGTGAGCGCACGGCGCACCTGGCCCGCAGGCGTCCCCGTCGCAACGGTCGGGAAGTCGAGCGAACGCGAGCTGCGCCGCCACGGCTTCACCGACGTGATCGCGCCGCAGGGCCGCTTCGACAGCGAGGCGCTGCTCGAGCTGCTGCCCGCCGCGCGGGTGGCCGGCCGGCGCGTGGTGATCTTCCGCGGCGACGGCGGGCGGGAGCTGCTCGGCGACACGCTCGCCGCGCGCGGCGCCGTCGTGGAGTACGCCGAGTGCTACCGCCGCGGCCGTCCCGAGGCCGACGTCGCGCCGCTGCTCAAGGCGTGGGCGCGGGGCGAGGTCGATGCCGTGACGGTCAGCTCCAGCGAAGGGCTGGCGAATCTCTACGACATGGTGGGCAAGCTCGGGCAGCAGTGGCTGCGGCGCACGCCGGTGTTCGCGCCGCATGCGCGCATCGCCGGCATCGCTCGCGGACTCGGGCTCGAACGGGTGGTCGAAACCGACCCTGCCGACGAGGGCATCGTGGCTGGGCTCGAGCGCTTTTTTGCTAGAGTGTCCGCGTCATGAGCGACCAACCGCAGACGCTGGCAGCAGGCGCCGACGCCGCCCGCGGCGTCGCGGCCGGGCCGCGACGCGGCGCTTCGGCGGCGGCGCTGGTGATCGCCATCGGCGCGCTCGCGGCGGCGCTGTGGGGCTGGTGGGACCAGCGCAGCCAGTTCAACGCGGTGCGCGAGGAGCTGGCGCAGCGCCTGCGTGCCGCGGACACCGAGGCGCGCGAAGCGCGCATCGCAGCGAAGGAGGCGCTGGAGTCCACGCGCGACGCGCAGTCGCGCATCGGCGCGCTCGATGCGCGCATGGCCGAGTCGGCGAGCCAGCAGGCGGCGCTGGAATCGATGTACCAGGAGGTGGCGCGCAGCCGCGACGACTGGGTGCTCGCGGAGGTGGAGCAGACGCTCGCCATCGCCGCGCAGCAGCTGCAGCTCGCCGGCAACGTGCAGGCCGCCCTCACCGCGCTGCAGACCGCCGATGCGCGCCTCGCGCGTTCCGACCGCCCGCAGTTCATCCAGCTCCGCAAGGTGCTCGCGCGCGACATCGAGCGCCTGAAGCTCGCGCCCAACCTCGACGTGCCCGGCATGACCCTGCGGCTCGACCAGGTGATCGCCGCAGTCGATACGCTCCCGCTCCTGATCGAGGGGCGGCCGTCGCCCCCCGCCGACGGGCGCCCCGCCACGACGGAACAGGGCTGGTGGTCACGCGGCGCGACCGCCGTTTGGGATGAGCTCAAGGGGCTCGTGCGGGTGCAGCGGCTGGATGCCAACGACCAGTCGCTGCTCGCGCCGGAGCAGGCCTATTTCCTGCGCGAGAACCTGAAGCTCCAGCTCCTGCACGCGCGCCTCGCGCTGCTCCAGCGCAACGAGTCGGCGTTCAAGTCGGACCTGCGTGCGGCGTCGGGCCACCTCGCGCGATTCTTCGACGCGCGGCAGCGTCCGGTCGCGGCCGCGGCCGCGACGCTCGCGCAGCTGCAGGCGGCGGCCGTGAACGTCGAGCTGCCGTCCATCAACGAAAGCCTCGCGGCGGTGCGCAACTACAAGCAGCCGCGCGGCGCGGGCCGCTAGCGAAGGGGCCGGCGTGAAGTGGCTCGCGAGCCTGATCGTGGTGTTCGCGCTGGCGGTCGCGGTGTCGCTCGCCGCGCATTACGGCGAGGGTTACGCGCTGATCGTCTATCCGCCGTGGCGCGTGGAGATCTCGCTCGCGTTCGCCATCCTGCTGCTGCTCGCGCTGATCGGCGCGGTGCACCTCGCGCTCAACCTCGTGAAGCACATGGTGCGGCTGCCCGAGTCGGTGGCCGCGTATCGCCGCCGGCGCCGCCATACGCGCGGCCAGGAGGCGCTGCGCGGCGCCTGGCAGGCGCTGCTCGAGGGCCGCTACAGCAAGTCGGAGAAGCTCGCGGGGCGCGCGTATGCGCTCGACGAGGCGCCAGCGCTGGCGGCGATCACCGCCGCGCGCGCCGCCCACTTCATGCGCCAGCCCGAGCGGCGCGACAGCTGGCTCGCGCGCGCGGGCGGCGTCGAGGGCGACCTGCGCGCGGCGCGCCTCGCGACGCAGGCCGAGCTCGCGCTCGACGAGCGCCGCTTCGAGGATGCCCGCGCGACCCTCCGCGAGCTGCACGAGAACGGTCCGCGCCATGTGTCGACCATGCGTCTCCTGCTGCGCGCCGAGCAGGGGCTGCAGAACTGGGACGAGGTGCTGCGGCTGGTACGTTTCCTCGACAAGCGGCACGCGCTGCCCGCCGAGGCGGCGGCGCAGATGCGCGTGACCGCCACGATCGAGAACCTGCGCAAGCGGGGCCTGGACGCTGACAGTCTGGCCGCGTTCTGGGAGTCGCTGCCCGCCGAGGAGCGCCGCGAGGCGCGAGTGGCGGGCGCCGCCGCCAGGCACTTCATCCGGCTCGGCGGGTGCCGTCAGGCCCACCGGATCATCGCCGACGCGCTGGCCGCGGAGTGGTCGCCGGATCTCATCCGGCTCTACGGCGAGTGCCGCGACGAGGATGCGATCGAGCGGCTGCAACATGCCGAGCGCTGGCTGGTGGAGCGCCCCCGCGACGCCGCGTTGCTGCTGACGCTGGGCCGCCTCTGCGCCTACCGAGAGCTTTGGGGGAAGGCCCAGAGCTACCTGGAAGCAAGCGTTTCGGTGCACCCCACCCGCACCGCGCACCTGGAGCTCGCGCGGCTGCTCGACCGCATCGGCCGCGAGGCCGAAGCGGCCCGCCACTACCGGGCGGCCACGGACGTGGCGCTGGCCGCCTGACGCAAATTCGTCACGTTCCCGCGGTTCCCCGAATCTGGGGAATCCCGCATCGCTGGCCGATAATCCTGCCGTGAGCCCCGCATCGCACCTGCTCGACCGTGTCCGCACGCTCCTCGCCGAGCGCGTCGCCGCCTTCCTGTCGCGCGGCCTCGACGCGCTGCCGATGGAGCTCGAGGCGCTGCAGTCGGCTTCCACCTCCCCCGAGGAGCGGCGCATCCTCGCGCACGCCATGGAGCAGGTGCGTCCGCACCGCAACGCCATCGAGGCCCGCTTCGTCTCGGCGCTGGGCGCGGCGTTCGACCGCAAGCTGGGCGGCGCGGCACCGCTGGACGCCGAACCGACCCTGGATCAGCTCACGCTCGTGGACGATTCTGCGATCGAGCTGGAGATCGCGCTGGGGCGCCTCGTGCGCAAGACGCTCGAGGAGATCGATCCGGCCGATCTCTACGGGGTCGAGTCGCGCGTCGGCGAGGTCGCGGCCGGGCGGCTGCTGGAGAGCCCGCACAACCCGGCGGGCGTGGAGGTGGTGCTCGAGGCGCTGAAGTGCGCGTGCGACACGGTCCCCGACGATGCGCCGGTGCGCATGGCGCTCGCCAATTCGCTGCAGCCGCACGCGGCGGCGGGGCTGCGCCACGCGTATCGTGAGGTGAACGAGCTGCTCGCCGCGGCCGGCGTGCAGCCGAAGCTCCACTACCGCGTCGAGCGGGCGCGCGACGTGGGCGTCGCGGAGAGCAAGCCGGCCGGCATCCCGTCGGGCATGTCGGTGAGCCAGGCGCTCAACCTGCGCGATCTCCTGCCGGTCAGCACGAATACGATGGTGGACATCGCGGCGGTCGTCGGCGCGATGCTCCAGGGCGCCCCGGAGAAGCGGCGGTCCGGCGCGCGCATCCTCTCCAATCCCAAGGGCATGCTCTACCAGGCCGCCGTGTCCACCCCGGTCGATCCGCAGTTCCTGCGCGCGCTCGCCACGGCGGCCACCGCCGAGGGCGCACCGGACGGCGTCGGCACCGTGCGTGCAATGGCCCCGCAGGCGGCGCATCCCCTGGACCGACTCACCGGCGATCTGGTCGCCAACGTGTTCGACTACCTGCGGGCGGACCGCGAGCTGCCCGAGCCGGTCCGCGCGCAGATCGACCGCCTGACGCCCGCGGCGTTCCACGCGGCCCTGGTCGATCGCAGCTTCTTCGCCAACCCCGAACACCCTGCGCGACGCTTCCTCGACGCGGTGTCGCGCATCGCCGCCGATCCGGAGACCGACGCCGATGCGGGCGGAGAGTTCGTGCGCGAACTGGGGCATGGCGTGGCGGAAATCGCCAGCGCGCCGCAGGGCGATCTCGCCGTGTACGACGCGGTGGCCGATCGACTGCAGCGGGCGGCGGAGCGTGCCGCGGAGGCGCGCCGCCAGGAGACGGCGCGCCAGGTCGCGGAGATCGAGCGCGCGGAGCGCCGCGAGACCGCGCTGGCCCACGCGCGTGCGGCGGTGCAGGCGCGCATCACCGGGCAGGCGGTGCCCGACTTCGTGCGGGCGTTTCTCGAAGGGCCCTGGGCCGAGGCCATCGCCATTGCCGACGTGGCCGGCCGCACCGGCGAGGACGGACCGGATCGCCGCCTCGCCGCCGTGGACGACCTGCTGTGGAGCATGGCCCCGAGCGGCGCCGCGGAGGCGCAGGCGCTCATCGGGCTCCTGCCGCGTCTGGTCCGCGACCTGCAGCGCGGTGCGTCGGAAACGATGCAGGAGGATGCGCGGCGCGAGTTCTTCGAGCGGCTCATGCGGCTGCACACCGAGCAGTTGCAGCGCGCGCGCCGCGCCACCGACGAGCACTCCGTGCCCCCACGGACGCAACTGGCGCTCGGCGGGGATGCAACGCTGCCGTACTCGGCGGGCGTCTCGCCGATGCTGCCCCCGGTCCTGGCGCGCGGCACGGTCGTCGAGCTGGATGTGGACGGCGAGACGGCGCGCGCGCGGCTCACGTGGGTCAGCCCCCGCGGCGGGACCTATCTCTTCACCTCCAACACGGGACGGGCCCGGTCGTTCTCGCGGGAGGAGGTGACGCGCCTGCTCGGCGCAGGCATGCTGCGTCCGGCCCAGGACCGTGCCCCGGCGACCGAGCGGGCGATCGCGGCCGTCGCCGGCTGAAGGACGACCCTCCCCGGGCGGGTTGCCGGGGCGGGGCGGCTACGCGGTGAACCGGCGCCGCCGGAACACGATGTCGCGCACGCCGTGGCCGAGTCGCAGGCCGCGGGCCTCGAACTTGGTCTCGGGACGCGATGCGGGGCGCGGCGCGAAGCCCTCCGCGGTGTTCTCGAGCAGCGCCTCGCCGCGCATCACCTCCAGCACCTGCTGGGCGTACTCCTCCCAGTCGGTGGCGACGTGCACGCAGCCGCCCGGCTTGAGACGCGAAGCGAGCAGCGCCACCAGCGGCGGCTGCAGCAGGCGGCGCTTGTGGTGGCGCTTCTTCGGCCAGGGGTCGGGGAAGAAGACGTGGCAGCCGTCCAGCGAGTCGGGCGGGATCATGTGGGTGAGCACCTCGACCGCATCGTGCTGGATCACGCGGACATTGCTCAAGCCGAGCTCGCCGATGCGCTTCAGCAGGCTGCCGACGCCGGGCGTGTGCACCTCGATACCGATGTAGTCCTGCTCCGGATGCGCGGCGGCGATGGCCGCCGTCGTCTCGCCCATGCCGAAGCCGATCTCGAGCACGCGCGGCGCGCGTCGGCCGAACACGGCGTCGAAGTCGAGCGGCGCATGGGCGAAGGCGATGCCGAAGCGCGGCAGCAGGTCGCGATGTGCGCGCGCCTGCGCCGGCGAGACGCGTCCCTGTCGCAGGACGAAGCTGCGGATGTGCGGGTGCTCCGGCGCGCTCACGTGCACCGCCTCGCATAGGCGTCGAAGGTGTGCCGATTGCGCGTGCGGGTCGGCACGCGCGTCGCCCCGAGCCCGGGCACGCAGCAGGGTTCGAACGCCTGCAGCGCGGCGAGGGTTTCTGGCGGGAACGGCCGCCGCGAGGGGATGTCGTTCCAGCCGAGCAGCAGCACTCCGCCCGGGCGCAGGGCACGGCCGCATGCGGCGAACGCCGCGTCGCAGTCGGCAC
Source organism: uncultured Enterobacteriaceae bacterium (assembly GCA_964552535.1). Classification (GTDB taxonomy): domain Bacteria; phylum Pseudomonadota; class Gammaproteobacteria; order Burkholderiales; family SG8-39; genus CAZKHE01. Next base: position 10,903 of record CAZKHE010000117.1, read on the forward strand.
GCGTGTCGAGGCCCCAGCCGAATACGCCGTTGCACACGACCAGATCGAGCGCGCCGGGCGCGACGTGGCGGTCGAGATCCTGGAGCCCGGCGACGATGTGGCGCATTGCCCCGTACCGTCGACGCCGCGGCGCGGGGTCGATGGTTAGGTACTCGCACCCGGGGAAGAGGCGCTCGTAGCCGCGCGTGTAGGCCGCGCAGCCGACGAACAGGACCCGGCGGCACTCGTCCCGCGCGGCGCACGCCGGCAGAATGAGCGCTTCCAGCAGCCGGCGATCCTCGGTGTCGACGCGCGTCTCCAAGCCCAACGCCTCGCACATGCCCACGCGCAGGGCGCGGAGGACCGGCGTGGCGTCGAATGCCCGCACCCGGTGCCCCTAGCGCGGCTGCGGCTGGATCATTCCGGTGGTGGGCGAGCTGGGCGCGGCGGAGTACAGCTTCTTCGGCATGCGGCCGGCGAGGTACGCCTCGCGTCCGGCCTCCACCGCCTTGCGCATCGCCTGCGCCATCAGCACCGGGTCGCGCGCGGCCGCGATCGCCGTATTCATGAGCACCGCATGGCAGCCGAGCTCCATCGCGATCGCCGCATCCGAGGCGGTGCCGACGCCGGCATCCACGATCACCGGCACCGCGGCCTTCTCGAGAATGAGCTGCAGGTTCCAGGGGTTGAGGATGCCCATGCCGGAGCCGATCAGCGAGGCCAGCGGCATCACCGCGACGCAGCCGATCTCCTCCAGCTGCTTCGCGATGATCGGGTCGTCCGAGGTGTAGACCATCACCTTGAAGCCGTCCTGCACCAGCGTGCGCGCCGCGGCCAGGGTCTCGATGACGTTCGGATACAGGGTGTGCGGATCGCCCAGGACCTCGAGCTTCACCAGGTCGTGACCGTCGAGCAGCTCGCGGGCGAGGCGCAGGGTGCGCACCGCGTCGTCGGCGGTGTAGCAGCCGGCGGTGTTCGGCAGATAGGTGTAGCGCGAGGGCGGCAGCGCGTCGAGCAGCGACGGCTCGCCCGCCTTCTGGCCGATGTTGGTGCGGCGGATCGCGACGGTGACGATCTCCGCGCCGCTCGCCTCGACCGCGCGGCGCGTCTCGTCGAAGTCGCGGTACTTGCCGGTGCCGACCAGCAGGCGCGAGTGGAACGCGCGTCCGGCGATCACGAGCGGCTCGACAGCGGCGTTGGGAGCAGGTGCGTTCATGTGGGCCTCATCCGCCGCCGACGGCGACGACGATCTCGAGCCGGTCCCCGTCGGCCAGCGGCGTCTCGGCGTAGCGGCTGCGCGGGACGATCTCCCCGTTGCGCTCCACGGCGACGCGCTTGCCGGCGAGCGCGAGCGCGTCGAGCAGGCGGGCGACGTCGAGCGGGGCGGAGAAGGCGCGCGGCTCGCCGTTGACGGATAGCTGGATCACGGGCGGCGTGATGGATTGGGAGGGATGCGAAGCGGGAATAGTCTAGCATTCGGCCACCGCCTGCGACCTCGACCGCCCCATCGTGCGCCCCTTCCGCATCGTGCTGCTGCGCCCCGGCCGCTCGCCTCACGCCGAGGCATTGCGCGAGGTCGCCGAAGCCCTGCACTACGCGCTGCAGCGGCTCGGCCTGTCCGCGGGCGTCGCGGAGGCCATGCCGGCGGCGGGCGAGGGCGCGATCGTGCTCGGCGCGCATGCGGCGGACCCGGCGACACTCGCCGCGCTGCCGGCGGAAGCGATCCTCTACAACTTCGAGCAGCTCACCGACGACCTCTTCGCGCGCGCCCCGCACTATCGCGATGCGCTCGGAACGCAGCCGGTGTGGGACTACTCTGCGGCGAACGCCACACGGTACGCGGACTTCGGCATCGCCGCGCCGCGTGCGGTCGTGCCCGTGGGATACGTCCCGGAGTGGACGCGCATCGCGCCCGCGGCGAAGCAGGACATCGACGTGCTGTTCTACGGCTCGATCAACCCGCGCCGCCTCGCGATCCTGCAGGAATTGCGCGAGGCCGGGCTGGCCGTGGCGCCGCACTTCGGCGTGTACGGTCCGGCTCGCGACGCGCTCATCGCACGGGCGAAGGTCGTCCTCAACATGCATTTCTACGACGCGCAGATCCTCGAGATGCCGCGCGTCGGCTATCTGCTGGCGAACCGGGTGCCGGTGGTGACCGAGATCGGACCGGCAACCCGGCTGGAGCCGCACCTGGCCGAGGCGATGCGCGGTGTGCCACGCGACGATCTCGTCGATGCTTGCGTGGAACTCGTGCATGACGAACCTGCGCGCCGCGCGCTCGCCGAGCGCGGCTATGCCGCGTTCTCGGGCCGGCGCCTGGAGGAAACGCTCGCACGGGCGCTCGGGGTCGACGCCGCAGCCGCCGGGCCGCGCTATCCCACGCAGGCGAACGTGGGCAGCGGCCGCGACTGGCGCCCCGACTGGCTCAACCTGGACATCGAGGCGCGCTGGAAGCCCGACGCGATCCTCGACCTCTCGCGCCCTCTCGATCTGCCGTGCATCATCGATGCGGGGCGCTTCGGGCGCATCGCGTTGGGCGAGGGCATGCTCGACCGCATCATGGCGAACGACGTGATGGAGCACGTCCCCGACCTCCCCGCCGCGATGGCGAACTGCCTGCGCCTCCTGAAGGTCGGCGGCGAGTTGCTCGTCAAGGTGCCCTACGATCTCTCGTACGGAGCGTGGCAGGACCCCACGCACGTGCGGGCGTTCAACGAGCGAAGCTTTCTCTACTACACCGACTGGTTCTGGTATCTCGGGTGGACCGATTTCCGCTTCGACGCGGACGTCCGCTTCGGCTACAGCGAACTCGGGGACAAGCTGCGCGAGCGGGGCGTCCCGGCCGACGAGATCGCGCGGACGCCGCGCGCCGTGGACGAGCTCTTCGTGCGCCTGCGCAAGCGGCCTACCACCGACGCCGAGCGCGAGGACGCGCTGCGCCGGCAGGGGACGGCGCGCTGATCGGCATGGAACCTGCTGCGGGAGAGCGGTGATCCGCGACGGAGCATCGCCATGAAGGACGCCAACCGCAGCACCAACCTCGACAAACCCGTACCCCCGGAAAAGCCCCCGGTGGACGTCCCGCCCACCGGCAAGAAGCCGCACGACGCGCGCGACGATCCGGCGCAGCAGGAACGCAATCGCGAGGAGATGGGCGTCACCCCCGAGCACAAGACCGAGGACATGAAGGAGAAGGGACGCGGGACATTCCCGTAACCTGCCGGATGCGATCCTGACAAGCCGAATGACGAAGGGCCCTGGACGGGCCCTTCGTCGATCTGGAGCGGGTGAAGGGAACAGCACCCGGTCGCTAACTCGTTTATTACGAACGTCTTTTCCGATCCAAG
>CAZKHE010000118.1:0-13905 GCA_964552535.1 uncultured Enterobacteriaceae bacterium
GCGTGGAGCAGCGCGAGGCGCGCGTGGCCCGGCTCGCGCAGAGCCTCGCCCACCTCGATCCGCATGCCGTGCTCGGCCGCGGCTATGCGATCGTGGCGGACGCGCGCGGGGCGATCGTGCGCGATGCGCGCGCGCTGGCCCCCGGCGCTGCGATCGACATCACGCTCGGTCGCGGCGGTGCGACCGCCACCGTCGTGCGCACACGCGACGCCGATCGCTGACGGCATGCCCGGACTGCGCGCGCGGTTGCGCCTGTCGATGGCGGACCCGTAGAATCGACGGTTCCTCCCCAACCATACCGATTCCGCACCAGGAGACCGCCATGGAGCACAAACTTCCGGAGCTGCCCTACGCCATGGATGCGCTGCAGCCGCACATGTCGAAGGAGACGCTGGAGTTCCACTACGGCAAGCACCATCAGGCGTACGTCACCAACCTGAACAACCTGATCAAGGGCACCGAGCACGAGAACGCGAGCCTCGAGGACATCGTGAAGAAGGCGCCCGCAGGCGGCCTCTTCAACAATGCCGCGCAGGTCTGGAACCACACGTTCTTCTGGCACTGCATGAAGCCGGGCGGCGGCGGCAAGCCGGGCGGCGCGCTTGCAGCGGCGATCGACAAGAAGTGGGGCTCGTTCGACGCGTTCAAGGACTCCTTCCACAAGTCCGCGGTCGGCAACTTCGGCTCGGGCTGGACGTGGCTGGTGAAGAAGGCCGACGGCTCCGTGGATATCGTCAACACCTCCAACGCCGGCACGCCGCTCACCACCGCCGACAAGGCGCTCCTCACCGTGGACGTGTGGGAGCACGCGTACTACGTGGACTACCGCAACCGCCGTCCCGACTTCGTCAAGACGTTCCTGGACAACCTGGCGAACTGGTCATTCGCGGAGAAGAATTTCGCGTGAGCGCCGGTGCGAGGCGCGCTCGCCTCGCCACGTGAAGAAAAGGGCAGCGCGTGCGCTGCCCTTTTTCGTTGCCGGAGACGTTCGGGATCAGCGCGCCGCGCGCGTCTCCATCGGGCAGGTGTTCATGCCGAACAGGCCGTAGGCGGGGCAGAAGCGGAACAGCCCGGTCGCGAGCGGCACGAAGCCGACCAGCCCCCACCAGTGATACTCGCTCCCGCCGAAGAACGCCCAGGCCAGCAGGGCGAGCCCCACCACGATCCGCAGCACGCGATCCACACCACCGACGTTTGCCTTCATCACGACCTCCCGAGAATTGAGAATGCGGGGTCATGATGCGAGCCTGGCGCTCGCGGGTCGGTGACCGGGGTCACCGGAATAAAGGCGCCGCCGGGGCGTTCAGGCGCTCGCGCGCTTGGCGGGCAGCGGCTCGTTGGCCGCGACCGCCCGCAGGCCCTGCGGATCCACGATCTCGATCTGCTCGCGCGCGAGGGACACCAGGCCCTGGTCCGAGAAGCGGCGCAGGAGGCGCGTGACGATCTCGCGCACGCTGCCCATCTCGTCGGCGAGCTGCTGGTGGGTGGTGCGGACCACCCGGCCCTTCCCGAGCAGCAGCGCCGCGAGGCGCTGGTCGAGCCGCTGGAAGGCCACGGCCTCGACGAGCTGCATCAGGTCGGCCATGCGCTCGGCGAAGAGCCCGAACACGTACTTGCGGAACTCCGGGTAGGTCGCCATCAGCCGCTCGAAGAGCGGCATCGACACCGCGATCATCACGCTCGGCGACTCGGTGACGCCCTTCGCGGCATACGGGGCGTGCCCCAGCAGGCACGACGAGGAGAGGATGCAGGCTTCGCCGGGCAGCACGCGGTAGAGCTGCATCTCGCGGCCGTTCGGCGACTGCTTGGTCACGCGCACCGCGCCCTGCAGCAGCAGCGGGAACGCCCGGCAGGGCTGGCGTTCGTCGAACATCACCTCGCCCGCCGGCACGCGCATCAGCGTGCCCTCGGAGAGGATCTCCTCGACGACGTCGTCCGGGAGAACAGCGAGCGCGGGATACAGCTTCAGGAGCTGTTTCTTCACTTCCGGCTCGCTCATGTCCGCCTCTCGTGGTGCCTGCATTCGGCCGCAGTATGCCAGAGCGCCGCGCGCGGCTCGCAGCGGGTGTTACATTCGGGGTTCCGCATCATGCCGCCCTCCTCCGTTTCCTTCGGCCTCGCGCTCGAGGCCGCCGACCGCGACGATCCGCTCCAGGCCCTGCAGGCGCAGGGCGCCGCCGTGGCCTCGCGCGCGAGGCTCGCCGCGCTGGCCGGAGTGGCCCCGTCGGCCTTCGATGCGCTCGCCGCGTCCTGGTCGCGCCTGCCGCCTGATCGCTACCTGCGCGACGGCGGCGCCTACCGGCACCGGCGGCACGCCTCGTACGTGCTCGACCTTCCGGGAACGCTGCACGAGGCGCCGCACCGCGCGCACTGGCAGCCGACCGACTACAACGCCCTGCACGGCGGCATCGAGCGCTGGTTCGAGCCGGTGGAGCCCGGCGTCGCCCGGGATGCGGCGTGGCAGGGCCTCGTCGTCGGCCTGGGCCGGCTCTTCGCCGCGGCGTGCGGGGGCCGTGACCGCTGGTACGTCGAGGCGCACCAGTTCCGCATCGACACGGCGCAGGGCATCGGCCGGCCGACGCCCGAAGGCGCGCATCGCGACGGGGTGGACTACGTCGCCGTGATCCTCGTTTCGCGCCACGACGTCCGCGGCGGCGAGACGCGCGTTTTCGAAGCGGACGGACCGCGCGGCGTCCGCTTTACGCTGGCCGACGCCTGGACCGGGCTGCTCCTCGACGACGCGCGCGTGATCCACGAAACGACGCCGATCCAGCCGGCCGCGTCCGCCGGGTGGCGCGACACGCTCGTGCTCACCTACCGTCGCGGCGGCTTCCTGTCGCCCGGCTAGCGCAGCCCGTCAGGCCTCGACCAGCCGGCGCCGCTCGACGAAGAGTGCGTTGCCGCCGATCTTCTTCGCCTGGCGCTTCGCCTCGACGGCCGCGGCGGCCACCTCGACGTGGGAGAGCCCCGTGCCCGCCGGCACGCTCACCACCCCGACGGCCAGGCTGGTGAGCGGCACTTCGCGCACGTTGCCGCGCCGGTCCTCGGCGAGGAAGGCGCCGCGCGCGAGGTCCGCGTCGGTGAACAGCGCGGTGGCGTTCGCGCGGAAAAGGTCGAGCGCCTCGCGCAGGCGCCGCTCCCAGTCGCCGCTCTGCATCAGCATGACGAAGTCGTCGCCGCCGACGTGGCCGAGGAAATCCTGGTCGCGCTGCGCCACCATGTCGAGCACCCGCCCGGTGAGCTTGATCATCTGGTCGCCGCGCTCGTAGCCGTAGCGCTCGTTGTAATCCTTGAAGTGATTCAGGTCGAAGCGGCACGCGGCGAACGGCACCCCGGCGCGCAGCAGGCGCTCCGCGTGGTTGGCGATCGGCACGTTGCCCGGCAGGAGCGTGAGCGGATTGGCGTAGCGCGCCGCGTGCGCCTGCAGCCGCGTGATCTCGCGGATGAGGTCCTGACCGCGGCCGAGGCCGACGTAGCGCCCGCCGTCGACGACGATGAAGCCGTCGTCGAGCCGCGCGGCCGCGGCGTCGCCCAGCAGCTCGCCGATCTCCTGCACCGAGACGTGACGATCGACCACGAGGGGCTCGCGCTGCATCAGCTCGGCGCAGGGTCGGGAGCCGGCTTGCTCACGGGACCCGGGGGGGCCGAAGGCCGCCATGACCTCGCGGCGGCTCACAAGGCCCACCGGCCGGCCTTCGTCGACCACCGCGATGGCGTGGAGTGCGGGCTCGGCATGGAAGCGGGCGAGCAGCGCCGCGTGCGTGGTGTTCGGCGGAACGGGTTCGACCGGCAGGACGAGGCGATCGGCCGTCGCCTCGTGGACGCGTCCCATCGTCCGCTCCGGCAGGACGGCGACGGTCCGCGCGACCAGCTGCGCGGCGACCTCGGGAGCGAGCTTCCCGACGACCTCGGGAGCCGGCATCGCGAGCGCATAGCCCTGCGCGAGCGGGATGCCGACGTCGCGCACCACGCGCACGTCGGCGTCGGTCTCCAGGCCGTGCGCGACCACCGCCGTGCCGAGCTGCTCGCCGACGCGCAGCATCGACTCGACGAAGCGCAGGCGGCGCGTGTCGCGGCAGATGCCCTGGGTGAAGTAGCCGTCGAGCTTGACGAAGTCCGGCTGCAGGTCGAGCCACAGCCGCGTGGTGCCGATGCCCGCACCCAGACTGTTGAGCGCGATGCCGAAGCCGTGGGCGCGCAGCTGGATCACCGCCGACTCCACGTCGGTGGAGGCGTCCGACGCCTCGTACTCCATCAGCTCGATGACCACTCGGTCGGCGGAGAGCCCGCGGCGATGCAGCCAGAGCAGGAACGGATCGAGCGTTGCGGCCAGCATCACCGCCCCGGCCGGCGGGAGCTTCACGAACAGGCGGCCGCTGCCGCCGGCCGCGCGATAGCGTTCGATGCCGATCTCGATGCAGCGGAGCGCGAGCACCGCCGCGGCGCCGACCCCGGCGGCGGCGACGAAGAGCGCCGCAGTCCGCCCCTCGCCTTCGGCGGCGCGGTGCGTCAGGAGCTCGTGCGCGGCGATCGCCCCGTCCGACAGCGCCACCACCGGCTGGAACATCGGGCGCAGGCCGGCGTGTTCGGCCTCGCGCAGGAACCGCAGGACGCGGTCGCCGAGCGGCATCGAGAGCACGACGGAATCGGGACCGATGGCGGATGTATCGACTTCCTGGTTGGACAACGGCGGCGCTCGATTGGTGAGAAGGCGCGATTCTCACTCAGCGGAACCCATCGCCCCGTGTGAACTTTGCAACGCCGGGCGCGAAATCGCCCCCGGTGTGCGAGGTCAGGCGGCGACGCGCAGCATGTCCGATGCCGCCGCGAGGCGCTCGTTCGCGTCGCGCAGCGCCGTGCGCAGCCCCTCCTCCACCACCGGGTGGTAGAACGGCAGCGCGAGGATCTGCGGCACGGTGAGGCCGAGCTGGATCGCCCAGGCAAGGAGGTGCGCGAGGTGCTCGGCGTCCGGGCCGATCATCTCCGCGCCGACGAGTCTGGCGCTCGCGATGTCGGCGTACACGTGCAGCAGCCCGCGATTGCGCAGCATGACGCGGCTGCGCCCCTGGTCCTCGAAGGAAACGGCGCCGGTGACGAACGTCCCGGGCTTGAGGTCCGCGTGGCGCCGGCCCACCACCGCGAGTTGCGGGTCGGAGAAGACGACCGCGATCGGCGCGCGCCGCTCGCCCGGGACCACGGCGGGGAAGCGCGCAGCATTCTCGCCGGCGATGCGTCCCTCGTCGGCCGCCTCGTGCAGGAGCGGCAGGTCGGCGTTCGCGTCGCCGGCGATGAAGATATGGCTCGATCCGCACTGCATGGTGCGCGGGTCGTACATCGGCACGCCGCGAGCGTTGAGGCCGAGGCCCGTGTGTTCGAGCGCGAGACGGCGGAGGTTCGGCGTGCGACCGGTCGCCGCGATCACGTAGTCCGCGGCGAAGCGAGTCTCCGTGCCGTCGCGACCGCGGTACCGCACGATCGCACCCTCGGGGGCCCGCTCCACGCCGGTGACCTGCGCATCGGCGTCGAGAGGGAACGCTTCGCCGAAAGTCTGCACGGCGTAGTCGCGCACGGCCGGGTCGCTGAACGGACCCACGATGCCGCCGACCCCGAACATGCGCACTTCCACCCCGAGCCGGGCGAGCGCCTGGCCGAGCTCGAGCCCGATCACGCCCGGGCCGAACACGGCGACGGCGCGCGGGAGGTCGTCCCACTCGAAGACGTCGTCGTTCACGACGACGCGGTCGCCGAGCGCCCGCAGGAACGGCGGCACCGCGGGCGACGACCCGGTGGCGATCACTGCGCGCGTGAACGCCACCTCGGTGTGATCGTCCACCTGCACGGCGTACGGACCGGTGAACCGCGCGTGCCCGCGGACGCGGTCCGCCTCCGGAATGCCTTCGACGCCGCGCACCACGAAGCCGACGAAGCGGTCGCGCTCGCGCTTCACCCGCGCCATCACCGCACGGCCGTCCACCTTGACCTCCCCTTCGAGCCGCAGCCCGAACTCCGCCAGCTTCGAGGGCGCGTGCGCGGCCTCGGCCGCCGCGATCAGGAGCTTGGACGGCATGCACCCGACCCGGGCGCAGGTCGTGCCGTAGGGACCGCCCTCGATGATGACGGCGCGGGCGCCGGCCGCGCGCGCGGCGCGGTAGGCGGCGAGGCCGGCGGTGCCGGCACCGATGACCGCCACGTCGGTGTCGATGCGTTTCATGGGACAAGGCTCCTTCGGCCGGACGCGCAGCGCGGCCGGATGCAATGATCGGAAGCAGGCGCGAAGGGGGCGCGCGCCCCCTTCGCCCGGGCAAGCGCTACGCCGCCTGCTTGGCCCAGCGCTCGAGCTCTTCCCAGCCGCCGATGCGCTCGCCGTTGATGAACACCTGCGGCACCGTCTGCGCGCCGGCGATGGCGCCGACCACGCGCGATCGCGCCTTGTGATCCAGCGGCACCTCGACGTAGTCGTAGCCGCGCTCGGTCAGCAGTGCCTTCGCCCTGGCGCAGAAGCTGCAGCCTTCGCGCGTGAGGATCGCGACCTGGTCGGGCTTCTTCGCCTTCGGGTTGATGTAGGCGAGCATCGTGTCGGCATCCGACACCTCGAACGGGTCGCCCGGCTTCTGGGGCTCGACGAACATCTTTGCCACCACGCCGTCCTTCACCAGCATCGAGTAGCGCCACGAGCGCTTGCCGAAGCCGAGGTCGCTCTTGTCGACCAGCATGCCCATGCCGTGGGTGAACTCGCCGTTGCCGTCGGGAAGCAGGAAGACGTTCCCGGCCTCCTGGTCGGCGGCCCACTCGTTCATCACGAACGCGTCGTTGACCGACACGCACACGATCTCGTCGACGCCGTTCGCGCGGAACGCCGGGGCAAGTTCGTTGTAGCGGGGCAGGTGGGTCGAGGAGCACGTCGGGGTGAACGCGCCGGGCAGCGAGAACACCACCACGGTCCTGCCCTTGAAGATCTCGTCGGTGGTCACGTTCTTCCACTCGTTGCCGACGCGGGTGCGGAACGTGACCTGGGGAACCTTCTGGCCTTCGCGATTCTGGAACATTGCGTTGTCTCCGTTAGCGGTCAGTGAAATCTCGATCGCCGCACTGTACGTTTCCGCCCCCTGCGCGGGCCAATACTTCGTTAGTATCCGATCCATAGGCACAGACTATCGGAGGATCCGGACGTGACCCTCACCGAGCTGCGCTACGTCGTCGCGGTGGCCGACGAGCGCCACTTCGGCCGCGCGGCGGAGAAGTCGTTCGTGAGCCAGCCGTCGCTCTCCGCCTCGATCCGCAAGGTGGAGGACGAGCTCGGCGTGCGGATCTTCGAGCGGGGCAAGTCGGGCGTGATCGTCACCGAGGTCGGCGCGCAGGTCGTCGCACAGGCGCGCCGCGCGCTGGAGGAGGCGGCGCGCGTGAAGACCGTGGCGAGGCAGGGCGGCAATCCGCTCGCGGGCGTGCTGCGCCTGGGCGTCATCCATACCATTGCGCCCTACCTGTTGCCGGCGCTCGTCGGCGCGCTGCGGCGGCTCGCGCCCGCGATGCCGCTCGACATCGAGGAGAACATGACGGCGAACCTCGAGCGCATGCTGAAGGCGGGCGAGATCGACGTCGCGATCCTCGCGCTGCCCTTCGAGGCGCCCGGGCTCGAGACGATGCCGGTGTACGACGAGGAGTTCCGAGTCGTCGTCCCGGCCGGGCACGCGCTCGCGCGCAGGAAGCGGGTGCCCCCCGAAGCCCTGGACACCGAGGAGTTGCTGCTCCTGCCCGCCGGCCACTGCATGCGCGATCAGGTGCTGGGCACGTGCACCGAGTTCTCCCGCCCGCCGCCGCCGGGGCGGCAGGGCAACTCGCTCGAGACGCTGCGCAGCATGGTGGCGTCGGGGCTCGGCATCACGGTCCTGCCCGCGACTGCGCTCACGTCGCGCCACGCCAGCGCGCTGGTGAAGTCGCTTCCGTTCGAGGGTTCGCCACCACAGCGCCGTGTCGCGCTGGCCTGGCGCAAGGGATTCGCCCGCATGGCGGCGGTGCGCAGGATCGCCGAGGCGATGCGCGCGCTGGACCTGCCGGTGACGCCGGTGACGGCGCCGGCGCCGACCGCCGGCTGAAGGGACGCGCTACTCGCCGCCGATGCGGAAGGCCGAAAGCCCCGAACGCACTTCCTTGCCCGCGAGCATGGTGCAGAAGCACTTGAGCAGGTCGGGGTGATAGCCGGCAAGGGCGTCCGCGACCTCGAAGACGGAGGTGTGCCACCAGCCCTCCTCCCCGACCAGCCGGCTCTCGAACGGGGTCGCGAGCGCCGCGTCGAGGAAGAGCAGCACGTCCTGGCGTCCCGAGTAGGCCGGGAAGGAGGCAGGAATCGAAGGATGTCGGGAGGCGCCCATGCCGGCGTCATGAGCAAGGCGCGTGCGCACGCGTGCCGGGGCCCGAAAGGGCCGGATCGCGTGAACTGTTTGGCGCCCGCAGGCGCACCGGCGGACGTTTTCCACGGCGTCCTTGTCTGCCGAGCGACAGGGTCGACGGTGAATCGGCAGCCGCGGGCCCGATGAAGGGCGGGCCGCGGCGCCTGCTCCGTCCATGGGCGATGCCGCGGAACTGCCGCATCGCCCACCCGGCGTCGCTGCGCCGGTTGCGCTCGCTACTGCTGCCGGCCCTGGGACCCGCTGCGGTCGCGCGAGGTGCCGGAACCCGAGCCCATCGTGCCGGTGCCCGAGGAGGTGCCCGGACCGGTGCCGGTGCCCATGCCGCCGCCACTCCCGGTGGTGCCGGTGCTGCTGCCAGTGCCCGCGCCGCTGGTGCCGGCACCGCTGCCCGGAGCCCCCCCTCCGCCCGCAGCGCCGCCTCCGGTGCCCGAGCTGCCGCCCTGGCCCCTGCCGCTCGCACCCGTTCCGCCGCCGGTGCTGCCACCGCCCATGCCCCCGCCGCCGGTGCTGCCGCCCGTGCCGCCCGTGCCGCTCGACCCGCCCATGCCGCCCGAGCCGGTGCCGCCCGCGGCGCCGCCGCCGGTCCCGCCGCCGCTGCCCTGCGCCCATCCTTGGCGCAGCGTCAGCGCGCCGGCGGCCGCAGCGAAGATTGCAAACGATTGCCTTCTGTTCATGCCTTGCTCCTGAATGTCTGTGAGAGAGTGTCAATGTGACCGCGAGCTGATCGCGGTGAAGCCGCCGCTGCCGTAACTCGCGACATGGGCCGGCCGCCGCATTGCTGGAGCAACGTCCGTTCCCCGGCGCACCTCGCACGCCGCGTGGGGCGAATCGAGCGGCGCCCGGTGTGAGGCGTCGCGCGCTCGCAATGGCGTCCGGTAACGGCCATCCCCGCGCCGTACGGCGTCCGTCCTCGTTCGCCGTGTACGCCCGCGCAAGATGTAAAGGCCGCGGATGCGTACGCAACCATTACCGGCTTGCCAACACGTCCCCAGGCGCACAGACGCCGGCACCGAGCGGCGCTTCGCGGCACGCCTGATGCTTTGGTACGGCGAGTGACCGTCACCCCTCGCGCCGCTCGCGCGCTTCCCACGCAAGGACATCCGATGAACCTCGACATTCTGAGCAATCGCGGCGCCCCGCTCGACGCGCAGCGCTTCACCTGGCGCGACATGGCCGGGAAACCGATCAGCAAGCTGGACGACGATGCGTTCACGCGCGTGCGCGTGATCCTCATGAACGGCATCGAGAGCGATTCGCTGCGCTTCAAGCACATCGTCGCGCGGCTCAACCGCGAGCTGCGCCTGCCGCTCGCCGAAGTGCGGCGCGTGGAGCAGCACCAGGAGACCATGGTCAACTGGCTGCTCGGCGCGGACCACTCGCCGCTCGAGACGACCATCGGCTACGAGCAGGTCGCCGTGGAGGTCACCTCCTCAGTGGCGCAGAACGAGCCGGACGAGTATCTCTCCCAGACCTACCGCTTCGGCCTGCTGGAGGACTTCGACCACCTGTACCGCTACTCGGCGCTGCTGGACCGCCTCGAGGGCAAGGACTCGAACAACATCCTGCAGGGCTACACCGACATCATCCCGGGCCGCCCGACGGCGGACGAGCATCGCGCACCGCAGGACGACCTGCGCGAGCCCTTCGGCCGCAACGCCGCGCTCATCACCAAGCTGAACGCGATGCTGATCACGGCGGCGGAGTACCAGACGCACGACTACTACATGAACATCGGTCCGATCTTCGCCGACCCGGTCGCGCGGCAGCTCTATGCGGAGATCGCCTCCATCGAGGAGCAGCACGTCACGCAGTACGGCTCGCTGATCAATCCCGACTGCTCGGCGCTCGAACAGTGGCTGCTGCACGAGGTGACGGAGGCCTACTGCTACGCGAGCTGCGCCGACCAGGAATCGAACCCCCGGATCAAGGCGATCTGGGAACGCTTCCTCGACTACGAGCTCGGGCACGTCACCCTGGTCTCGGACCTGATCAAGCAGCACGAGCGCCGCGACCCCGCCGAGATCCTCGCCGACGGCGCGCTGCCGCGCATCGAGTTCAAGAGCCACCGCGAGTACGTGCGCAAGGTGCTGGCCGAGGAGGTCGACCTCCGCGCCCGCGGCACCCAGTTCGTGGCGAAGGCCGACGAGAGCGAGGCGAGCCTCGCCTATCGCGAGCAGCTGAACTCGAAGGGCTCGCCCTCGACCATCGTCGCGGCGGGCTACCGCTGGGCGCCGGGCACCGAGCTCGCCCGCAAGGTCGTCAACCTCTGAACCGACAGGACACGCACGCATGGAAAACGCCACCCACATCGGCATGAACCGCACCGGCGCGCAGATGGCGCCGCGCGCCACCCCGGACATGGAAGCCGCCGCGCAGCAGAGCACGCTGCAGACGCCGGGCGACGAGACGGAGATCGCGATGGTCCGCGGCGAGTACATCGCCGACGCCGACCGCGTCGGCTCGGTGCCCGTTCCCGGCACGCTGAAGGGCATGGCCACCACCGGCCTGCAGAAGCTCACGGGGAAGAACCCCGAAGTGCTGATCGACAAGATAGGCGAGCGGCTCGCGTTCGAGCGCAGCGGCACGCGGCTCTACGAAGCGCTGCTCGCAAAGATCGCCAACGGCACCGACGAGGCGCAGGCGCTGCCCCCGATCGCGGAGATCGAGCACATCCGCGAGGAGGAGGCGAAGCACTTCCGCATGCTGGTCGAATGCATGGAGAGCCTCGGCGCCGACCCGACCGCGCAGACGCCCTGCGCCGACGTCGCCGGCGTCCAGTCGCTCGGCGTCATGCAGGTCCTCGGGGATCCGCGCACGACCGTGGCGCAGTGCCTGAACGCCATCCTCACCGCCGAGCTCACGGACCATGCCGGCTGGGACCTCCTCGTCGCACTGGCCCGGCAGGCCGGACAGGACGAGCTCGCGCAGCGCTTCACGGAAGCCATGCGCACGGAGGAGGAGCACCTCGCGAAGGTGCAAGGCTGGCTGCGGCAGGAAGTCCTCGAGCAGGCGACCTGACATGGCCACCAGCCCGCGCACGCCGCAGGGCGTGCCGCCCGGACACGGCACCGACGCGCTGGGACCGAGCGACCTCTCGGACACCGGTGCCGACGTGACCGGTGGCCCCGGCCTGGGCGGCGCCGCGGACGAGCTCGGGCTCGACCGCGGCACCAATCAGGACGCGACCCTGGGACGCGACGAACAGGGGACCGCCGGCGCCGACATCGGCGACGAGAATCTCGACAGCGACAGCGATTCGGTCGGCACCGGGGAGCATGCGACGGTGGGCCGCGACGTCGACCAGCCGCTGAACCGCGATCGCGACACCGATCGCGTCGTCGACGCCGACGATCCGTCGCTCGGGCTCACCGACGGACCGATGACGCCGGACGGCCGCACCCTGCCCGATCCGCCCCCGCAGGAGATCGGCGAGGACGGCTGAACGCGCATCCCCTCAGCGGGGCGCCGGGGCCTTCTCGAGGCCGCCGAGCTTCGCGCCGGCGCGGATGCCGCGCTTCTCGAACCAGCCCGCGTTCATCTCGAGCGCGAAGCGCGCCGGGCGCGCGGCGCAGTGGGAGACCTCGGTGAGCGGCTGCATCTCGTGGATGCTCACGATGGTGCCCTGCTCGTCGATGAACGCGACCGAGAGCGGGATGAGCGTGTTGCGCATCCACATGCAGTGCGGCTCGATCTCCCGGAAGACGAAGAGCATGCCTGCGTTCTGCGGCATGGAGGGACGGCACATCAGGCCCTTCGAGCGGTCCGGCCCGTTGGCGGCCACCTCGGCCTGGATCAGGTGCATCCCCGCGTTGAGCTCCACCTTGGTCGGCAGGTAGGACCAGGGGCAGTCCTTGGGGGCCTGGCCGGATGCCGGCAGCGCGGCGAGCACCGCCAGTGCGAAGGCGAGGAGGCGTAGCGTGTTCATGGCGCGGCGGAGTGTAGCAGCCGTGGGTCGGCCCGCCGCCACTCGCCCGGCGCGAGTCCGTCCAGCGCGTAGGGCCCGATGCCCACGCGCACCAGCCGAAGCGTGGGAAAGCCCACCTTCGCCGTCATCCGGCGCACCTGGCGGTTGCGGCCCTCGCGGAGCACGAGCTCCAGCCACGCCGTCGGAATGTGGCGCCGCACGCGGATCGGCGGCACCCGCTCGGGCAAGGCCGGCGCGTCGATCCGCCGCGCTTCCGCAGGACGCGTGTGCCCGTCGTTGAGCGCGACGCCCCGGCGCAGCGCGCCGAGCGCGGCCTCGTCCGGCTCGCCCTCCACCTGTACCCAGTAGGTCTTGGCGAGCTTGTGGCGCGGGTCCGCGATCCGTGCCTGCAGCGGGCCGTCGTCGGTGAGCAGCACGAGGCCCTCGCTGTCCGCGTCCAGGCGCCCGGCGGGGTATACCCCGGGGACCGGGACGAAGTCGGCGAGGCACGGCCGCCCCGCCTCCGCGGTGAACTGGCACAGCGCGCCGTAGGGCTTGTGGAGCGCGATCAGCACGCCGGCACCGCTCCCGCTCCCGCGCCCGCGCCGTTCCGGCCCCGGCCGGGCTATCTCTCCCACGATTCGTGTATCATATATCTTATATAAGACTTGAACGCCGCCCCTCCGGCAGCCGCCGGCGGGCGGCACGGTGCTAGGCTTTTCATCCACTCGCTCCAGCGCGGAAAGGGACCCCCGTGGCCAAGATCAAGGTGAAGAACCCCGTCGTCGAGATGGACGGCGACGAGATGACGCGGATCATCTGGCAGAAGATCCGCGAGAAGCTCATCCTGCCCTATCTCGACATCGACCTGAAGTACTTCGATCTCGGCATCCAGAGCCGCGACCGCACGAACGACCAGGTGACGATCGACTCGGCGAATGCCACCAAGCAGTACGGCGTGGCGGTGAAGTGCGCGACGATCACGCACGACGAGGCGCGCGTGAAGGAGTTCGGCTCGCCGAAGATGCTCCCCTCCCCGAACGGCACCATCCGCAACATCCTCAACGGCACCATCTTCCGCGAACCGATCATCTGCAAGAACGTGCCGCGGATCGTGACCCACTGGGACAAGCCGGTGGTGGTCGCCCGCCACGGCTTCGGCGACCAGTACAAGGCCTCGGAGATCCTCCACGACGGCGCCGGCACCATCAAGCTCACCTTCACGCCGGCCGGCGGCGGCGCCCCGATCGAGCGGGAGGTGTACAAGGCCCCCGGCGCCGGCGTGGTGATGGCGATGTACAACCAGGACGAGTCGATCCGGGGCTTCGCGCGCGCCTGCTTCAACTATGCACTCGGCCGCGGCTACCCGGTGTACCTCTCCACCAAGAACACCATCCTCAAGGTGTACGACGGGCGCTTCAAGAACCTGTTCCAGGAAGTGTTCGAGACCGAGTTCAAGAAAGACTTCGACGCCAAGGGCCTGACCTACGAGCACCGCCTGATCGACGACATGGTCGCGTCGAACCTGAAGTGGAACGGCGGCTACCTGTGGGCGTGCAAGAACTACGACGGCGACGTGCAGTCCGACACCGT
>CAZKHE010000119.1:0-13687 GCA_964552535.1 uncultured Enterobacteriaceae bacterium
GACATCGAGTTCCCCAACGACCTCCTGCGCGAGCTCGACCGCATGGAGTTCTTCGTGTACGAGACGCGGGAGCTGGTGCGGGCGAAGCACCGCCCGATCGTCTTCATCACCTCGAACAACGAGAAGGAGCTGCCCGACGCGTTCCTGCGCCGCTGCTTCTTCCACTACATCCGCTTCCCGGACAAGGAGACGATGGAGAAGATCGTCGCGGTGCACTATCCGGGCATCAAGAAGATGCTGCTGCGCGAGGCGATGGAGGTGTTCTTCGAGGTCCGCGAGGTCCCCGGGCTCAAGAAGAAGCCCTCGACGTCCGAGTTGCTCGACTGGCTGAAGCTCCTCCTCGCCGAGGACATCCCGCCGGAGGCGCTGCGCTCCAAGGACCGGAAGACCATCGTGCCGCCGCTGTACGGCGCGCTGCTCAAGAACGAGCAGGACGTGCACCTGTTCGAGCGGCTGGTATTCATGGCGCGGAGCAACCGGTGAACCGGTGCGCCGCACGTCCTGCCGCATCGGGGGATCTACAAGGGGGCGCGGCCCCCTTGTTCAAGCTCGTCGAGCAGGACGTGCACCTGTTCGAGCGGCTGGTATTCATGGCGCGGAGCAACCGATGACTGAGATCGGGAAGAGGGAAGAGGGAAGAGGGAAGAGTGACGCCCCCTTCCGGACGTTCGAACGCGTGTTGGTTATCCCCTTCCCCCTTCCCCCTTCCCCCTTCGCGCTGTCGCCGTGCTGATCTCGTTCTTCCTCCGCCTGAAGGCCGCCAAGCTCCCGGTCTCCATCAAGGAGTTCCTCACCCTGATGGAGGCCCTCAAGCAGGGCGTCATCGGGCCGTCGATCGACGAGTTCTACTACCTCGCGCGCGCCACGCTGGTGAAGGACGAGGCGAATTTCGACAAGTTCGACCGCGTCTTCGGCGAGTATTTCCACGGCATCGAGACGCTGGCCGGGCCGGAGGCCGACATCCCGCTCGAGTGGCTGCTGAAGCAGGCCGAGCTCAACCTCACGCCCGAGGAGAAGGCGAAGATCGAGGCGCTCGGCGGGTGGGACAAGCTGATGGAGACGCTCAAGAAGCGCCTCGAGGAGCAGAAGGGCCGCCACCAGGGCGGGAGCAAGTGGATCGGCACCGCCGGCACCTCGCCCTTCGGCGCGTACGGCTACAACCCGGAGGGTGTGCGGATCGGCCAGGACAAGTCGCGCAACCGCACCGCGGTCAAGGTCTGGGACCAGCGCGAGTACCGCAATCTCGACGACCAGGTCGAGCTCGGCACGCGCAACATCAAGGTCGCGCTGCGTCGCCTGCGGCGCTTCGCACGCGAAGGCGCGGCCGACGAGCTCGACCTGGACACGACCATCTCGCGCACCGCGAAGAATGCGGGCTGGCTCGACCTGGCCATGCGGCCGGAACGACACAACGCGGTGAAGGTGCTGCTGCTCCTCGACATCGGCGGGTCGATGGACGACCACGTGAAGCTCTGCGAGGAGCTCTTCTCCGCCGCCAAGAGCGAGTTCAAGCACCTCGAGCACTACTACTTCCACAACTGCCTGTACGACTACGTCTGGCGCGACAACCGCCGCCGCCACGCGGAGCGCACCCGCACGGTGGACCTGATGCACAAGTACGGGCAGGACTACAAGCTCATCTTCGTCGGCGACGCGACCATGAGCCCCTACGAGATCCTCCAGCCCGGCGGGTCGGTGGAGTATTCCAACGAGGAGGCGGGCGCGGTCTGGATGCGCCGCATCCTCGACGTCTACCCGAAGTCGGTGTGGCTGAACCCGGAGCCGGAGCAGCTCTGGCCCTATCGGCAGTCGGTCGGCATCCTGCGCGAGATCATGGGCGGGCGCATGTACCCGACCACGATGGAAGGCCTCGAGCGCGCCATGCGCACGCTGTCGAAGTAGAACGCCTTCCCGTCACCCGCGGCGCGGGAACGTGACCACGTTCTCCTGCCGCAGGAACCGCCGCTCGAGCTCCCCCGCCGGCATCGGTTCCGCGCGGAGGTAGCCGGCGAACTCCTCGCAGCCCATGTCGCGCAGCAGCGCCAGCGTCTCGGCGTCCTCCACGCCCTCGGCCACGGTGTTGATGCGCAGGCTCTTCGCCATGTCGATGGTGGCCTTCACGACGATGCGGTCGTCCGGGTTGGTGGCGATGCCGCGCACCAGGGACCGGTCGATCTTGATGCCGTCCACGCCGAAGCGGCGCAGGTCTCCCAGCGACGAGTGCCCGGTGCCGAAGTCGTCCACCACGACGCGCACGCCGAACCCGCGCAGGCGGCCGAGGATGGTCCGGGCCTGCTGGGCATCGCGCGCGAGCGCCGACTCGGTGAGGTCGAGCTCGAGCAGCCGCGGATCGAGGCCGCTCGCGTCGAGCGCGGCCTTCACGCGCGTGACCAGCGCCGGGTTGAGCTGCCGCGCCGACACGTTCACCGCGATGGCGAACGCCGCGCCGTAGACGGCGTGCAAGGCCGAGGCCTGGCTGCAGGCGGTGTGCAGCACCCATTCGCCGATGGCGTGCACGAGGCCGCTTTCGTCGATGAAGCGCATGAACTGCGAGGCCGACAGCAGCCCGCGCTCCGGGTGCTGCCAGCGCAGCAGCGCCTCGACGCCGGTGAGCTGCCCGCTCTGCACCTCCACGCGCGGCTGGTACGCCAGGCGCAGCTCGCCGTGGTCGAGCGCGCGGCGCACGCTGGCGTCGAGCTGCATGCGTTCGGAGGCGCGGGTGGTCATCTCCGCGGAGTAGAACTGGCAGTTGCCGCGCCCGCTCGACTTGGCCACGTACATCGCGGTGTCGGCGTGGCGCATGAGCGTGGACGGGTCGAGGCCGTCGGCCGGATAGATGGCCACGCCGACGCTCGCCGCGGTGCGCACCGTCTGGCCCGCCAGAAGCACGTCCTGCGCGACCCCGGCGATGATCTTGTGCGCGACCGCGGCCGCGTCCTCCGCGCGCTTCAGGCGCTCCAGCACCACGACGAACTCGTCCCCGCCGAGGCGCGCGAGCGTGTCGCCCTTGCGCAGCACCGAGCCGATGCGCCCGGCGACCTCCTTCAGGAGCTGGTCGCCCACCTCGTGGCCAAGGGTGTCGTTCACCGCCTTGAAGTGATCGAGGTCGATGAACATCACCGCGAGCATCGCGCCTTCGCGCTGCGCCGAGGTGATCGCCTGGCCGAGGCGATCGCCGAGCAGCAGGCGGTTGGGCAGGCCGGTGAGCGGATCGCGCGTCGCGAGGTCCGCGATGCGCGCTTCGGCGCGCTTGCGCTCGGTGACGTCCAGCGCCGTTCCGCGCCAGCCGGTCAGGCGGCCCTCCGCGTCGACGAGCGGCACCCCGGAAAGGGACAGCCACACCTGGCTGCCGGAACGCGCCAGCGCGCGGTGCTCGACGTTGCGGAAGGAGGACTGCGCGGCGAAGGTCTCGCGGTACCAGTCGCGCAACCGCTCGCTCTCCCCCGGCGGCATGAAATCGAACGGCGTCCGGCCGTACAGTTCCTCGGGCGCGTAGCCGAGCACCGTCTCCACCCGCCGCGACACGTAGGTGAAGCGCGCCTCGGCATCGAGCTCCCAGACGTACTCCCCGGCGGCCTCGGCGAAGTCGCGGAAGCGCCGCTCGCTTTCGCGCAGCGCCGCCTCGGCGCGCTTGCGCTCCGAGATGTCGAGCGCGGAGGCGAGCACGCAGCGCCGCCCGCCGAGCTCGATCATTCCGGCGGAGAACACGAGATCGCAGAGCTCGCCGGAACGCTTGCGCAGCCGCACCTCCGCCGCGTGGAAGCCGCGCTCGCGCAGCGCCGAGATGAACTGCTCGCGCTCGGCCTCGCTCGGCCACACGCCGAGCGCCACCGCGTTGGAGCCGAGCGCCTCGTCGCGCGACCAGCCGAAGAAGCGCGACCACGCGTCGTTCACCTCGAGATAGGCGCCGTCCTCCTCGCGCGCGATCGCGACCGGCACCGGGCTCGCGTTGAAGATGGTGGCGAAGCGCTTCTCCGACTCGGCGAGCAGCCGCTCCTGGCGGCGTCGCGCCGTGATGTCGATGCCGGTGGAGAGCATGACGCGCTGGCCGTCGAGCGTGACCGCGTCGGCGTAGAACAGCACGTCGGCGATCTCGCCCGACGCCCGGCGCCACCGGCACTCGAGCCCGCGGACCTGCCCCTCTGCGAGCAGCCGTTCCCGCAGCGCGCGCCGCTCCGCGACGTCCACCCACAGCCCGAGCGCGACGAAATCGCGGCCGAGCACCTGCTCGCGGGGGTAGCCGTAGGTGCCGATCCAGGCGTCGGAGACGTCCATGACTTCGCCGTCCTCGATGCCGGAGATGGCGAGCGGCTGCGGGCTGGAGCGGAACAGGCGCTCGAAGCGCTCGCGCGAGGCCAGCAGCTCGGTCCGCGCCCGGTTGCGGTCGGTGACGTCGATGCTCGTGCTGATCACGATGTCCTCGCCGCCGAGGCGCACGATCGACGCGGAGAACAGGATGTCGCGCAGCACGCCGCCGGCCGCGAAGACGTTGAGCTCGTAGTCCCGCAGGCTGCGCCGCCGCACCAGCTCGCCCTGGATGCGGCCGCTGGTCTCCGGGTCCGGATTGAGATTGAGCATGCTCACGGGGAAGCCGACGATCGCCTCGCGCCGTCGACCGTAGAAGGTGCACCAGGCGTCGTTGACCGCGGTGACCACGCCGTCGGCGAGGCGGCGGAACATCATCGGCAGCGGTCCGCCGTCGAACAGCCGCTCGAAGAGCTCGCGCGAAGCGGCGAGCGCGAGCTCGTTGCGCTTCTGTTCGGTCACGTCCCGGCCGATGCCGCGATAGCCCGTGAAGCGCCCGTCGGCATCGAACACCGGCTCGCCGCTGATCACGTGGTAGCGCATCGCGCCGTCCCGGCCGGGGCGTTCCAGCAGGAAGTCGCGGAACGGGGCACGTGCATCGAGCAGGCGGCGGTGCTCCTCCCACTCGTGGTCGTCGCCGGAAACCTGCGAGACCTCCCACCGGGTCTTGCCGAGGAAGGTCTCCTGGCCGACCCCGGCGCGCTCGTCGAAGCCGGGCGAGAACCGGGTGAAGCGCAGTTGCTCGTCCTGCTCCCAGTACCAGTCGGCGGACAGTGCGGTGAGGCTGCGGAACCGCTCCTCGCTCTCGCCCTGGCGGCGCAGCGCGTCGCGGCTCTCCGCGCTGCGCGCCGCCAGCAGCAGGGTGGTCACGGCGATCAGGGAGAGCAGGCCGTGGAGCGCGACGGCACCCGCCGGTCCCTGCGTCGCGAACGGGCCGGCGCCGAACGTTGTCCCGGCCACGCTGAGGCCCGCAACCATGACGTTCAGGATCGCGACCTCGCGCATGTCGTACCGCACCGAAGGCCAGAGCAGCAGCGGGAACATGGCGAGCGCGAGGACGTACTGCGAGGCGCCCGCACCGACCCGCTGGTGCAGCAGCATGCCGAGCGCGAGCATCGCCGCGCCGAGGCCGGCGCCGAGCGCGATCGCCTTCAGGGCGGTGGCGTCCAGGCGCGGCCTCACCGCCCAGGCGAGCACCAGCGGGGTGATGAAGAGCACGCCCTGGGCGTCGCCGCCCCACCATCCGAGCCAGCTCGTGCCGGCGCGCTCCAGCGTGAACACGCCCATCTCCTGCAGGGCGAGTGCCCCGACGGAGGCCGAGACCGCGCTCGACGCGACGGCCCCCGCGGACAGGAGCACGACGACGTCGCGCACCGTGGCGAGCCGCAGATCCATGCCGAACGCCCGCCGGCACAGCCAGGCGCCGAGGGCGGCGGCGAGGGTGTTGCCGCACGCGATGGCGAGCGCCGCCACGGCCGGCTCGCCGAGGACGACGTTCACGGCCAGGGCGCCGGCGAACACCGCGGGCGCGAGCCGCAGGCCCCAGATCAGCAGCGCGGCCAGCGCCAGGCCCGACGGCGCCCAGGCGAGCGTCACGTAGGGCTCGAACAGGGGAATGGCGAGGCCGATCTGTGCGGTGGCGAAGTACGCTGCGGCAAGCAGCGCGCCGCGCACGAGATCCCGGGCCGCCGACCCGCCGGAGGCGCTCGCCGCCATCAATCAGGAACGTGCGGCGGCGCCGCCTTGAGGACTTCCTCGAACGTGGTGGCGCCGGCGGCGACCTTCATGGCGCCGCTGATGCGCAGGGACTTCATGCCTTCCTTGTAGGCCTGCTCGCGGATGCGCGCGATGTCGGCCTCCTCGATGATGAGCCGCTTCACCGCGGGCGTGAGGAGCATCACCTCGTAGATGCCGCTGCGGCCGCGGAAGCCGGTCATGCGGCAGTCGAGGCAGCCCACCGCCTTGTAGATGGACGACGGCCGGCGCGCCTTCCACGGCGCCACGAGCTCGTCCCACGCGAGATCCTCCGACCGCCCCTCCCCGTAGGGGACCTTCTGCTTGCACGCGGGGCAGAGCGTGCGCACCAGGCGCTGCGCCATCACGCCGAGCACGGTGGCGTTGAGCAGGTACGCCGGCACGCCGAGGTCCATCAGGCGAGTGATGGCGCTGGCCGCGTCGTTCGTGTGCAGCGTCGAGAGCACGAGGTGCCCGGTGAGTGCCGCCTGCACCGCCATCTCGGCGGTCTCCAGGTCGCGGATCTCGCCCACCATGATGATGTCCGGGTCCTGGCGCATCAGCGCGCGCACGCCCTCGGCGAACGTGAGGTCGATGGACGACTGCACCTGCATCTGGTTGAAGGCCGGCTCGATCATCTCGATCGGGTCCTCGATGGTGCAGACGTTGACCTCGGGCGTCGCGAGCGACTTGAGGGTCGAGTAGAGCGTGGTCGTCTTGCCCGATCCGGTCGGGCCGGTGACCAGCACGATGCCGTGGGGCTTCGTGGTCATGTCGGTCCAGCGGCCCTTGTCCTCCTCCGAGAAGCCGAGCTCGGCGAAATCCTTGACCAGCACCTCCGGGTCGAAGATGCGCATCACCATCTTCTCGCCGAACGCGGTGGGCAGCGTGGACAGGCGCAGCTCGACTTCCTGCCCGCCGACCGTCCGCGTCTTGATGCGCCCGTCCTGGGGGCGGCGCTTTTCCACCACGTCCATGCGGCCCAGGATCTTGATCCGGCTGGTCATCGCGGCGATCACCGCCGCCGGGAGCTGGTAGACGTTGTGCAGCACGCCGTCGATGCGGAAGCGCACGTTGCCGATCTCGCGGCGCGGCTCGATGTGGATGTCGCTCGCGCGTTGGTCGAACGCGTACTGCCACAGCCAGTCGACGATGCTGACGATGTGCTGGTCGTTCGCGTCGAGCTGGCGGTTGGTCTTGCCGAGCTCGACGAGCTGCTCGAAGTTGGTGATGCCGCTGCGGCCGTCCGCGGAAAGCCCGGCCCCCTTCACGCTCTTCGCGAGGTTGTAGAACTCGACGATGTAGCGCGAGATGTCGAGCGGGTTCGCGAAGACGCGGCGGATGTCGAGCTTGAGGATGCGGCCGAGCTCGCCCTCCCACTCGCGCACGTACGGCTCGGCGGTCGCGATCACCGCCTCCTTCGCGGTCACCGCCACCGGGAGGATCTTGAAGCGCTCGGCGTACGCGCTCGACATGATCTCGGTGACCGCGGCGAAGTTGATCTTCAGCGGATCGACGTGGAAGTACTCGAGGCCGCACTTGCCGGCGTACCACTCGGTCAACCATTCGGCGGTGAGCGCCTTGTGCGGGGCCTGCGCGTGGCGCCACTTCTGTTCGGCCACCGTCACCAGGGGATGCAGCGCGCGCTGCAGGCGCCGGTCGGCCGAGAGGCGCGTGGTCTCCTCGGCCGGGACCACGCCGTCGGCCACGAGGGCATCCAGCACCTCGGCGAGCGTGAGGCGGCGTTCGGCGACGGCGGCGGGGACGGAGGACATGTGCGGAGCGCGGAGGATCGGGCGACTATAGCGGCTCATTCCCCTGATCCACAACGGGTTTTGGCCCGCGGTGTGACCCTTTCGACGGTGCCCGCGCTTTGACTTCGCGCGGGCGTTGCGCCATCCTGCTCGCCCCTCCCATCCAGGCAACCAGGAGACCCAAAAATGGCAATCAAGGAAGGCGACCGCCTGCCCGCCGGCAGCGTGACCGAGTGCACCGAGTTCGATGCGTCGAACGGATGCCCGATGAACCCGCACCCCATCGACGTGCTCGAGGCGGTGAAGGGCAAGAAGGTGGTGATCTTCGGCCTGCCCGGCGCCTACACCCCGACCTGCTCGGCGAAGCACGTGCCGGGCTACGTGGCGAACGCCGACAAGCTGAAGGCGAAGGGCGTCGACGAGGTGTGGTGCCTCGCGGTGAACGACGCGTTCGTCATGGCCGCGTGGGGCCGCGACCAGAAGGTGAACGGCACCGTGCGGATGATGGCGGACGGCAGCGCCGACTACACGAAGAAGCTCGGCCTCGAGCTCGACCTTACCGCCCGCGGCATGGGCGTGCGTGCGCAGCGCTTCGCCATGATCGTGGACGACGGCGTGGTGAAGAAGGTCGCGGTCGAAGCACCCGGCAAGTTCGAAGTGTCGTCGGCCGAGGCGATGCTCGCGGCGCTGTAGTCCGGCACCGCTTCACCGCGAAGGCGCCGAGGGCGCCGCGGGCGGCAAGGGAGGGACCTGCCATGCCTGCGATGCCCCCGCGCCTTTGCGGTGAAGGTCGCGCGGTTCTCCCTACCGGCTGCAGAACCACGCCGCGGTCTCGATCGTCGCGTAGTGGATGTCCACCGTGTCCTCGATGTCGCGTGCGTAGCCGCCGGCCATCGTCACCGCGACCGGCAGGTTCGCCGCGGCGCAGGCCTCGAGCACCATGCGGTCGCGGTTCAGCAGCCCCTGCTTGGTGAGCGCGAGGCGTCCGAGCCGGTCGTCGTGATACGGATCGGCGCCCGCGAGGTAGATCGCCAGATCGGCCCGCGCGCGCGACAGCGCCGCGGCGAGGCCGCTCTCGAGTGCCGCGAGATACTCGCGGTCGCCGGTGCCGTCGGCGAGCTCGACGTCGAGGTCGCTCGCCTCCTTCGCGAACGGGAAGTTGTTCGCCCCGTGGATCGAGAACGTGAACACGCTCGGATCGTCGCGGAAGATCGCCGCGGTGCCGTTGCCCTGGTGCACGTCGCAGTCGATCACCAGCACGCGCTCCACCCGCCCCTCCGCCTGCAGCGCGCGCGCCGCGATGGCGCTGTCGTTGAAGACGCAGTACCCCTCGCCGCGGTCACGGAAGGCGTGATGCGTGCCGCCGGCGAGGTTCGCCCCGGTCCCCTCCTCCAGCGCCGCGCGGCACGCGGCGAGCGTGGCGCCGCTCGAGCGGCGCGAGCGCTCCACCATCTGCGCCGTCCACGGGAAGCCGATGACGCGCTGTTCCGCGGCGGAGAGCGTCCCGGTGGCGACGCGGTGCAGGTAGGCGGCATCGTGCGCCCGCAGGATCTCCGCGTCGCTCGCCGCCTCCGGGACCGCACACCGGGCCCCGAAGTCGGCGGAGTGCAGCACGCGCTCCCGGAGCCGCGCGTACTTGCTCATCGGGAAGCGGTGGCCGCGCGGCAGCGGCAGCACGAAGTGGTCGGAGTAGAAGATGCGCACCGGCGGATTCTAAACACAGGCACGGTTCGCGCATGCCGGCGCGCATGGCGAGGAAGATCGATCGAGCCGCCGCCGTGGCGATCGCCGCGAGCGTCCTCGGCATGGGCGTTGCGGGCCACCTCGGCTATCGCGCGGGCACGGCGGAAGCGATGCACGCGCTGGTCGGCGAGCAGGACAGCGGTCGGCGTGTGCGCGCCGCGTTCGCGCATGCCCTCGGCCATGCCCCGTTCCGGGCGGGGTACGGGCAGGACGTGTGGGTGCTGCACCAGGTCTTCGCCGACGTCCGCGACGGCTACTTCGTCGATCTGGGGTCCGCGGACGGTGTCGAAGGATCGAACACCAAGGCGCTGGAGGAACGCGGCTGGACCGGACTCTGCATCGACCCCTTTCCCCGCAACATGCGCACCCGCCGCTGCACGGTGATCCGCGAGGCGGTGGACAGCGAGGCGGGCCGCGAGATCGCCTTCCAGCGTCCGGGAAGCGTGAGCGGCGGGCTGGTGAGCTACGCGGGATGGTGGGTGTCCGACGAAGACCAGAGCCGAACCGTGAGGGTCACCACCACCACCCTCGCCGACGTCCTGGATGCGCACGGCGCACCGGAATTCATCCACTACATGAACGTCGACATCGAGGGGGCGGAGTACGCGGCGCTCCAGGGCTTTCCGTTCGACCGGTACCGCGTCGGCGCGATCACCGTGGAGCACAACAACGTGGAGCCGCACCGGCAGCGGATCCGTGCACTGCTCGAGCGGCACGGGTATCGGCTCGAATGGGCGATCCGCGATCAGGACTGGTATCGCCCGGCCGCCGCATCGGCCCCCTGACCCCCGGCACGAGCGCCGCGAAGGCCGGGAGGGCGCTCGCGCCGGGTGCGGGCATGCGCCTTGCCTCGGGCTTGCCCCATTCGCCACGAAAGGACCGTCCCATGCCGATGCGACTGCACGAGCTCCACCCCACCCTCGTCCACTATCCGCTGGCGCTGATCCCCACCGCCTGGCTTGCGGACGCGCTCGGCTGGCTCACGGGAAGCCGCACGCTGATGAACGTGGGCCGCGTCATGATGCCGGTCGCGGCGGCAAGCGCTGCGGTCACGGGGGCCGCCGGGCTGATCGCGCAGGAGTCGGTGAAGGCGGAAGGTCCGGCGCACGACGTCCTCGTCACGCACCGCACGCTCAACGTCGGCTTGATCGCCGCCACGACGGTGCTGGCGGTCCTGCGCAGCCGCGAGGAGGAACCGAGGCCCGCGCACCTGCTCGCCGGGCTCGTCGGCATGGTGGCGATGAGCTACAGCGCCTATCTCGGCGGCAAGATGGTGTACGACCACGGCGTGGGCGTGCGACCCGCCGACGGACTGCAGGAGGATCGGTCGACCGAGGTGCGCACGGACAACCTGCGCGAGGTCGCGCGCACCGCGTCGCAGGAGTTGTCGCACGGCGTGCGGCACGCCGCCGCCGAGATGCGCAGCTCGCCGATGCTGCCGGCGATGCGGGCGCGCTGAGCGCGTCAGCACCCGGATGCGGTCAGCAGCGCGCGCAGCCGTTCGCGCGCGAGGTGCAACCGCTCCCAGCGCACCCCCACCAGCGGGAACTCGGCGCTCACCAGCACGCTGAGCAGTTCGTTCACGCAGGCGAGCCGGCCGTCTCGGCCGGCGCCGCCGCGCTGCCGCTCGATGAGGCCGTCGCGCACCCGGCAGACGCGTTCCGTGGCGTACGCGATGTGGTCGTGCACGTGGTCCGGGCGCTCCTCCAGCACGTGCGCGAGGGCGTCGAGCGCGTCCTGCGCGTGATCGCGGAAATCGTCGGGCAGGCCGGGTGTGCTCAAGGCGGACTCCGCGGTCGCGCCGACGCGCGGGCGAAGTAGTCCCGAGGCCGTCCGGCCGACGTCTTGCCCGCCTCGAACAGGGCCCAGCGCGTCAGGAAGCTGCCGGCCAGGATGCCGACGGCGGCAGCCGCCGAGCGCGCCCGCGAGGTTCCGCGCACCGCATCGAGTGCGTAACAGGCGAGCGGCAGCGCCACGCCGAGCAGCGCCCCGGCGGCATCCATGGCGCGCCATCTGCCCTGCATCGCGGCCGCGACGTCGGCCTGCTTGCGCGCCCGGCCGTTCACGTACGAGGCGGCGGCGACGACGACCGTCGCCCCGCACGCGATGCGATCGAGCGCGCCCGCTTCGCCCTCCTCTCCCCAGCGCGCCGCGAGCGCGAGCGCCGCGGCGCCCGACGCCACGCCCTGGGCGGCGAATTGCACCGCCAGACCGCGGGGCGTCGCGGACCAGAGCGGCGTCGCCGTGGCGGCGAGGAATGGCGCGGTGTACGTCATCATGCCGGCGCCGGCCAGCGCCGCCGGCGCCTGCATCCGGTCGCCCCAATCGGCCCTCCTGCCGGACTTCGCTCCGGCAATCGTCGGCAGCGCCGTGAAGGCGCTGACTGCGCCGAACGCGGTCAGCACGAAGCTCCCGATGGACATCGGCGAGGTGGGGCGCCAGATGCGCAGCATGTGGTGGAAGCGCGCGGGCGTCTTCAGGTCGCTCACGAGCAGCGCAGGACCGGCCGCACCGCCGATGCCGGCCGCGAGCAGGCGTGCATGACGGACGAGCGGCAGGTGCCGGCCGCGTGCGCTGCGCTGCGCCGCCCACGCGATGCACTGCGCGCCGCCCGCCAGCCCGGCGAGCGCGGTGTACAGCGCGATCTTCCACCCGTACAGGCTCGGCTTGAGCGCCGCGCGTCCGTAGTACGTGTCGCCCTGGTACCCGAGGTCCGCGCGCGGCGCGTTCATCGCCGCCTCGTCGTTGCGAAAAGCGCGGCCGCGCCGGCCACCAGTCCGGCCACGGTCGCGAGCCCGGCGAGCAGGCCGGGCGCCACGCGCTGCGCGCCCCGGTCGGGCGCTGCCGGGAGGTTGTACACCTCCGGACGATCGATCAGGAGGAAGAACGCGTTCAGGCTCCCGAGTCCGCCGGTCGCACCGGGTGCGCCCGGCGTCCCATACAGGTACGCCTGCTCCTGCCCCATGGCGTGCAGCCGTTCGACGCGCTGCGCGGCGCGCGCGCGCAGGTCGTCGATCTCGCCGAACTGGATCGACGCGGTGGGACATGCCTTCGCGCACGCCGGCTCGAGCCCGCCCTTCAGCCGGTCGTAGCAGAGCGTGCACTTGTGCGCCTTGCCGTCGGCAAGGTCGACGTCGATGACGCCGAACGGGCACGACGGTACGCAATACGCGCAGCCGTTGCAGATGTCCTGCTGCACGACGACGGTGTCGAACTCGGTGCGGAACAGCGCGCCCGTCGGGCAGGCCTCCAGGCACGGCGCGTTCTCGCAGTGCTTGCACACGTCGCTCATCATCAGCCAGTCGCTCTGGAACGGCGGCATGTGGTTCGGGCGACTGCCGTCCGCGGCGAACCGCTCGACGAACGCCACGTGGCGCCACGTCGTGGCGGACAGCCGGGCGGTGTTGTCGTAGCTCATGCCGGTGAGCGCGAGGTCCTCGGCCGGCAGCACGTTCCACTCCTTGCACGCCACCTCGCACGCCTTGCAGCCGATGCACAGCGTCGTATCGGTGAAGAAGCCGTAGCGGCGTCCGGGTTCGATCGTGGTCGCCGTCATGGGCGCACCTCCTGCACCAGCCGGCCGCGGCGCAGCCCGCAGGTGAGCGCCTTGCCCTCGTGGATGCTGGTGTTGGCATCGCCCACGATGCTCGTGAGCACGTTGGCGACGTCGCCCGTCGCGTAGCCGTGCCAGCCGAAATGCCAGGGCATGCCGATCTGGTACACCCGCCGCCCGTCGATCTCGAACGGCCGCAGGCGCGGCGTGACCAGCGCGCGAGTCTCCACCTCGCCGCGTGCGGTCGAGAGGACGACCCAGTCGAGAGTACGGATGCCGAGTTCGTGGGCAAGCTCCGGCGGGACCTCGGCGAACCCTTCCGGCTGCAGTTCGGCGGTGTGGGGCACGGACCGCGTCGGCGTACCGCCGGAGTGGTGCTCGGTCAGACGATAGGTGGTGAGGACGTGCGGATAGCGCGCGTCGGCCACATCGTGGTACGGGTTGGACGGGCTCGCCCACTTCTTCGCCACCGGATTGTCCTGCTGCCCGTGCAGCACGTTATGGACGGGCGATTCCACCGGCTCGTAGTGCGTGGGCAGCGGCGCGTCCTTGAGCCCCGAGGGCACGAAGAGCGACGCCTTCCCGTCGGCGAGCATGG
>CAZKHE010000120.1:0-13543 GCA_964552535.1 uncultured Enterobacteriaceae bacterium
GCGGCGGCCGCGTGGTCCTGGGTCGAGAAGATGTTGCACGAGGCCCAGCGCACCTGCGCGCCGAGCGCCTGCAGCGTCTCGATGAGCACCGCGGTCTGGATGGTCATGTGCAGGGAGCCGGTGATGCGGGCGCCCTTCAGCGGCTTGGCGGCCGAGTACTCCTCGCGGATCGCCATCAGGCCGGGCATCTCGGTCTCGGCGATGCGGATCTCCTTGCGCCCCCAATCGGCGAGGGAGAGGTCGGCGACGTGGAAATCGTTCTTGGGTTGCAGCACTGCGCTCATGGAAGAACTCCGTTCATGGATGAACGGGCGCCGTTGGACACGAGGTCCGCCGCTCCGCCGAGCCTCGCCGGGCCGCGGCGAACGCCGCGCCGGCTGCAGCGCCCCTCGGCGGGGGCAGAAGACTGAAAAAGAAAAGGCGCTCGCACCGTTCCCGATGCGAGCGCCGTTGTCCGTATGCTGAGCCTGGCCCGCGGAAAGGATCGCGGGTCGCAACGCTCCTCAGCAGCGGCCGAGTATAGCGGACGGCCTTCGTGCCGCCAAGGCATCCGGTCGCCCCGGAACAGCCAAACGAGCGTTCGGCTGGTGTAGTCTCCGGCGCGGGAGTGGAGCGCGAAAGTGGTTACCGAGAACGTCGACGCGGAGAAGCGTGCGGCGGAGGCGCCGGCCGAGCCGGCCGCCGCCGAGGAGCGCGAGTCGAGCGGCCTGCCGGGACGGCCGCTCGCGCTGCTCATCGCCATCGCCCTTGCGCTGCTTTCCGCCCTGTTCGCCTGGCTCGTGACCGGCGGGTTCCGCGCGCTCTTCGGCTGAACACGAAAGAAAAAGCCCGGCGGCGCCGGGCTTTTCCGCGGGCAGGCAGCCGGCGATCAGAGCGCGTCGGCCTTCAGTGCCGCCACCTTGTCGCGCGACTCCCAGGAGAACTCCGGCTCCTCGCGGCCGAAGTGCCCGTACGCCGCGGTCTTTTCGTAGATCGGGCGCAGCAGGTTGAGCATCTGGATGATGCCCTTCGGACGCAGGTCGAAGTGCTTGTTCACGAGTTGCGCGAGCTTGTCGTCGGAGATCTTGCCCGTGCCGGACGTGGTGACCATCACCGAGGTGGGCTTGGCGACGCCGATGGCGTACGAGACCTGCACCAGGCACTTCGTCGCCAGGCCCGCGGCCACGATGTTCTTGGCGACGTAGCGCGCCGCGTACGCCGCGGAGCGGTCCACCTTGGACGGATCCTTGCCGGAGAACGCGCCGCCGCCGTGCGGCGCGGAGCCGCCGTAGGTGTCGACGATGATCTTGCGCCCGGTGAGGCCGCAGTCGCCCTTCGGGCCGCCGATCTCGAAGCTGCCGGTCGGGTTGACCAGATACTTGATCTCGCCCTTCATGAGGTCCTTGGGCAGCACCGGCTTGATGATCTGCTCGATCACCGCCTCCTCGATCTGCTTGTGCGTGAGGCCGGGCTGGTGCTGCGTGGAGAGCACCACGGTGTCGATGGCGTCCGGCTTGCCGTCGACGTAGCGGATGGTGACCTGCGACTTGGCGTCGGGGCGCAGCCAGGCCAGCCGCCCGTCGCGGCGAAGCTGCGACTGGCGCTCGACCAGGCGGTGCGAGAGGTAGATCGCGAGCGGCATGAGCTCCGGCGTCTCGTCGCAGGCGTAGCCGAACATCAGGCCCTGGTCGCCGGCGCCCTGGTCGAGGTCGAGGCCGCGGCCCTCGTCCACGCCCTGCGCGATGTTCTGCGACTGCTCGCCGTACTGCACCAGCACGGTGGCGCCGTGGTCGTCGAAGCCGATGGCGGGATCGGTGTAGCCGATGCGCTTGATGGTGTCGCGGGCGACGCGCTGGTAGTCCACCTTGGCGCCGGTGGTGATCTCGCCGGCCAGCACCACCAGGTTGTCCTTCACGAGCGTTTCCGCTGCGACTCGGGAACGGGGGTCCTGCGCTAGAATCGCGTCCAGAATCGCGTCCGAGATCTGGTCGGCGACCTTGTCCGGATGGCCTTCGGAGACCGACTCGGAAGTGAAGAGGAACGTGCTCATGGTGGGTGCGTCCGTGCGTTCGCGAAAAGCCGCGATTATACCGAGTTGGCTCGCCTGACCTGCCGCCCCGCCGCCGCCCCCGCCGCATGCTGACGCGCCTCGCGGTCGGCCTGCTCTGGCTGCTGCACTTCCTGCCCCTGCCCGTGCTCGCGCCCATCGGCGAAGGCGTGGGCCTGCTCGCCTACGTTCTGATCGGCAAGCGTCGGCGCATCTGCCTGCGCAATCTCGAGCTGTGCTTCCCCGACATGACCGCCGCCGAGCGCCGCGCGCTGGCGAGACGGCATTTCCGCTGGCTGGGGCGCAGCTACGTCGAACGGGGCCTGCTCTGGTGGGCGAGCGAGGCCCGCCTGCGCCGGCTCATCCGCCTGGAGGGGCTGGAGCACATCACCGGCGCCGGCCGCGCGGTCATCATCCTCGCGCCGCACTTCCTCGGCCTCGACGCGGCCGGCACGCGGCTCAACATGGAGATCGATGCCGTGAGCATGTACTCGCGGCAGAAGAACGCCTTCGTGAACGCGCTGCTGGTGAAATATCGCGGCCGCTTCCGTCCGGTGACGCTCGTCGTCCGCCAGGACGGCCTGCGCCCGGTGATCCGCGCCATCCGCGAGGGCCGCCATTTCTATTACCTGCCGGACATGGATTTCGGGGCGCGCGATTCCATCTTCGTGCCGTTCTTCGGCGTGCCTGCGGCCACCGTCCCCGCGCTTCCGCGCCTTGCCGCCATGACCGGGGCGCCGGTGGTCGCGGTACAGACGCGCATGCTGCCCGGGGGCGACGGCTACGCCGTCCGCGTGCATCCGGCCTTCGACCGCTTCCCGGGCGAGGACGTCGTCGCCGATACGCGGCGCATGAACGCGTGGATCGAGGAGCGCGCCCGCGAGCCGGGCATGCTGGCGCAGTATCACTGGACGCACCGGCGATTCAAGACGCGACCGCCCGGGGAGCCATCGCTCTACGCCTGAGCGACGATTGCCAATCATCAACGGCCCGGCGGCGCCCTGCCGGCAACCGCGCGCTTATACTCGCCCGACAACGCCTCCCGCAGGATCCGCGATGAAAACCCTACGTGCCGCCGTGGTCGGCGTCGGTTACTTCGGCACCTTCCACGCCGAGAAGTACGCCGCCATCCCCGACGTCGAGCTCGTCGCCGTCGTCGATGCCGACACCCGCCGCGGCGGAGAGATCGCCGCCCGGCTCGGCACGCGCGCCTGCGCCTCGCTCGCGGAGCTGCCGGGCCCGATCGACCTCGCTTCCGTCGCCGTCCCCACCCAGCACCACGCTGCCGTGGCCGCGCAGCTCATCGAAGCCGGCGTGCACGTGCTGGTCGAGAAGCCGATGGTGCGCACGCTGGCCGAGGCCGATGCGCTGATCTCGGCGGCGCGGGCGAAGGGCGTGCTGCTGCAGGTCGGACACCTCGAGCGCTTCAACGGCGCGCTGCTCGCCGTGCGCGATCGCATCGTCGAGCCGAAGTTCATCGAGTCCCACCGCCTCGCGCCGTTCAAGCCGCGCTCGACCGACGTGGACATCGTCCTCGACGTCATGATCCACGACCTCGACCTCATCCTGGGCCTGGTGCCGAGCCGCGTGCGGGAGGTGCGCGCCAACGGCGTGCCGGTGCTCACCGACCACGTCGACATCGCGCATGCGCGGCTCGAGTTCGAGAACGGCTGCGTGGCGAACGTCACCGCCAGCCGCGTCAGCACCAAGTCCATGCGCAAGACACGGCTCTTCGAGCGCGACTGCTACATTTCCATCGACCTGCAGACCGGCGAGGTGACCATCGCGGCGAAGCGCGACGGCCCCAGCCCGATCCCGGGCATGCCGCCGATCGACCTGCGCGACTTCCGCGCCGAGACCGGGGATCCGCTGATGGCGGAGGTGCGCGCGTTCGTGGAAGCGGTGCGCAGCGGCAACCCGGTGCCGGTGGACGGCGACGACGGCCGCCGCGCACTCGAGCTCGCGCTCGAGATCCGTCGCCGCATCGCCGAAGGAGCCCCGGCATGAGCATTCCCATGGTGGACCTGCGCGCGGAGCTGCCGCTGGTCGAGGGCGCGATCCGCGCGGGCATCGACGAGGTGCTCAAGTCCGGCGCGTTCATCCTCGGTCCCAACACGCTGGCGCTGGAGCGCGAGATCGCGGCGCTCTGCGGGACGAAGCACGCGGTCGCGTGCGCCTCGGGCACGGATGCCCTCCATCTCGCGCTGCGCGCGCTCGGCATCGGCCCGGGCGACGAGGTCATCACCACCGCCTTCACCTTCATCGGCACCGTGGAAGCGGTCGCCTACGTGGGCGCGATCCCGGTCTTCGTGGACGTGCGCGCGGACACGTTCAACATCGATCCGGCGCGGGTGGAGGCCGCCATCACGCCGCGCACGAAGGCGATCCTGCCGGTGCATCTCTACGGCCGGGTGTGCGACATGGCCGCGCTCGGCGACATCGCGCGCCGGCGCCGCCTCGCCATCGTGGAGGATTGCGCGCAGTCGATCGGGGCGGCGCTCGGGGGCCGCGCGTGCGGCGCCTTCGGCGCGGCCGGGTGCTTCTCGTTCTATCCCTCGAAGAACCTGGGCGCCTTCGGCGATGCCGGCATGGTGACCACCGACGACGACGCCCTCGCCGATGCCATGCGCGCGCTGCGCAACCACGGCAGCCGCAAGCAGTATCACCACGACGTCATCGGCTACAACAGCCGCCTCGACGAGTTCCAGGCGGTGGTGCTGCGCGCCAAGCTCGCGCATCTCGCGGATTTCAATCGCGCGCGGCGTGCGCACGCGGCAGGCTACGGCGAGCGCCTGCGCGGCCTGCCGGTGATCACGCCGGACCTCGGTCCCGAGGGCGGCCACGTCTTCCATCAGTACACGCTGCGCACGCCGCGCCGGGACGCCCTCCAGGCCGCGCTCAAGGCGGCCGGGATCGCCAGCGCCATCTACTACCCGATTCCCCTGCATCGCCAGGCGCCCTTCCGGGACGCGTGCGCGGGCCTGACGCTGCCCGTGACCGAGCAGCTGTGCACGGAAGTGCTGTCGCTGCCGATGTATCCTCGCCTCACCGACGCGCTCCTCGACGAGGTGTGCGGCGTCATCCGCACGTTCTTCGGCGAGCCGGCTTGAAACTCCGCTTCACCAAGATGCAGGGCGTGGGCAACGACTTCGTCGTGCTCGACGGGGTCTCGCGTCCCATCGACCTCTCGCGCGAGCAGCTGCGCGCGCTCGCCGACCGCCACTTCGGCATCGGCTGCGACCAGATCCTGCTGGTCGAGCGCCCGCAGTCGGGCGCGGCGGATTTCCGCTATCGCATCTTCAACGCCGACGGGGGCGAGGTCGAGCAGTGCGGCAACGGGGCGCGGTGCTTCGTCCGCTTCGTGCGCGAGAAGGGGCTCACGGCGAAGGAAGAGATCCGCGTCGAGACGCTGGGCGGCGTCATCGCCCCGCGCATGGAGGCCGACGGCCGCGTCACCGTGGACATGGGGCCGCCGGTGTTCGAGCCGCAGCGTGTCCCGTTCCTCACCGACAGCGATGCGCTCGTGCAGCCCCTCGAGGTCGGCGGCGAGGTGGTGCAGATCACCGCGGTGTCGATGGGCAATCCGCACGCGGTGCAGGTGGTTCCGGACGTCGATGCCGCGCCGGTGACGACGCAGGGTCCGTTGATCGAACGCCACGCGCGGTTTCCGCATCGCGTGAACGCGGGCTACATGCAGGTCGTGGACCGGCACGCGATCCGCCTGCGCGTCTACGAGCGCGGCGCGGGCGAGACGCTCGCCTGCGGCACCGGTGCCTGCGCTGCCGTGGTCGCCGGCATCCGGCGCGGGCTTCTCGACTCGCCGGTGCGCGTTGCCACGCGCGGCGGGGAATTGACGATCGCGTGGACCGGCGCGGACAATCCCGTCTACATGACCGGACCGGCCGAGACCGTGTTCGAAGGGGAGATCGAAATTGGCTGAGCTTTCGGCGGACGACGTCGCGCGTTTCCTGCGGGAGAATCCCGCTTTCTTCGTCGAGCACGCCGAGCTGCTCTCCGAGGTGTACGTCCCGCATCCGCACGGCGGCAAGGCGATCCCGCTGTCGGATCGCCAGATGCTCGGCCTTCGCGACAAGAACAAGGCGCTCGAAGGCAAGCTCTCCGAGCTGATCCAGTTCGGCGAGGAGAACGACGTCATCAGCGAGAAGGTCCACCGGCTCTCGGTGGCGATGCTCGCGACGCGCACGTTCGCCGGCATGGTGCACGAGACGTACTACAACCTGCGCGAGGATTTCCAGGTGCCGCACGTCGCACTGCGCGTGTGGCGCGGCGCCGGCGAGGGCGCGGAGTTCGTCGAGGTGAGCGACGCGCTCAAGGCCTTCGCCGCCGACCTGGACCAGCCCTTCTGCGGCCCCAACGCGAACTTCGAGGCGGTGTCGTGGTTCGGCGAAGCCGGGCCGCACGTGCGCTCGGTGGCGTTCATGCCGCTGCGGGAGATGGGCGAGACCTTCGGCATGCTCGCGCTCGGCTCCGAAGACCTGCTGCGGTTCTATCCCGAGATGGGCACGCTCTATCTCAACCGCATCGGCGAGCTCACCGCCGCCGGCCTGCTCAGGTTCCTCTGACCGTGAGCGCCGCGGACGGGTCCGCCCCGGACGGCGCGGACCTGCGCCGCGGGACCGTCGCGGCGTTCATCGACCACCTCGCGCACCAGCGGCGGCTCT
The DNA here is from genome assembly GCA_964552535.1 of uncultured Enterobacteriaceae bacterium. Taxonomy (GTDB): domain Bacteria; phylum Pseudomonadota; class Gammaproteobacteria; order Burkholderiales; family SG8-39; genus CAZKHE01. The sequence continues at coordinate 6,709 of CAZKHE010000120.1, forward strand.
CGCCCGCCACCCGCGAGGGCTACGCGCGCGACCTGGAGCGGTTGCTCGAGCTCACGCGCGGCGTCGCGTTCGAGCGCATCGCCCCCCACGCGATCCGCCGCGGGGTGGCGCAACTGCATGCGCGGGGCCTGTCCGGGCGCACGCTCGCGCGCATGCTCTCCGCGTGGCGGACGTTCTTCGGGTGGCTTGCGCGGCACCACGGGCTGGCCGCGAATCCGTGCACGGGCATCCGGGCGCCGAAGGTGCCCAAGGGGCTGCCGAAGGCGCTCTCGCCCGATGCCGCGCAGCGCCTGCTCGACGCGACCGCGGAGGGCGAGCTCGCGCAGCGCGACAAGGCGATGTTCGAGCTGTTCTACTCCTCGGGGCTGCGCCTCGCCGAGCTGGTGTCGCTCGATGTCGCGCACGCGGCGCGGATCGGCCGGGACCGTGAGGTGACGGTGACCGGCAAGGGCTCGCGCACGCGCACCGTCCCGGTCGGCACGCGCGCCGTCGAGGCGCTCGAGGCCTGGCTCGCGGTCCGCGAGGGGCATGCGAAGCCCGACGAGCCCGCGCTCTTCGTCGGGGCTCGCGGCCGGCGCATTGCCGGAAGGGTCGTGCGGGAAGCGCTGAAGCGCTGGGCGCTGCGCGCGGGCCTGACCGAACACGTGCACCCCCACGTGCTGCGCCACTCGTTCGCGTCGCACGTGCTGCAGTCCTCCGGCGACCTCCGCGCCGTGCAGGAGATGCTGGGCCACGCGAGCATCTCGACCACGCAGGTGTACACGCATCTCGACTTTCAACACCTCGCGAAGGTGTACGACGCCGCGCACCCGCGGGCGCGGAAGAAGAAGTGAGACAGCAGGAGCGCAAGGGCCGCGCGGCGGCGGCACGCAGTGCGCGGCCGCATACCTCGGTTGCGGGACCGCGCGTGGTGCTGCGCGCCGGGCGCGAGAAATCGCTCGAGCGCCGCCATCCGTGGGTGTTCGCGGGAAGCATCGAGCGCGTCGAGGGCGCACCCGGCCTCGGCGACACCGTCGCCCTGGTCGACGCCCAGGGCGGCTTTCTCGCCTGGGGAGCGTACTCCCCGGCATCGCAGATCCGCGCGCGCGTGTGGAGCTGGCGCGAGGCCCAGCCGCTCGATGCCGCGCACGTCGAGCGCCTCGTGCGCGCATCGGTCGCGCGCCGTGGGCCGATCGCGCTCGATGGAGCGGCCCGGCTGGTGCACGGCGAAGCCGACGGTCTGCCCGGCGTCGTCATCGATCGTTACGCGGATCTCGTCGTCGTGCAGCTGACCTCCGCCGGGGCCGAGCGCTGGCGCGACACGATCATCCGTGTCGCGCAGGACGCGAGCGGCTGCACGCGCGTGGTGGAGCGCTCCGACGCGGACGTGCGCGAGATCGAGGGGCTCGCGCCCCGCGCCGCGCTGCTGCAAGGCGATGACGCGGTCGCCGACATCGTGGAGGACGGCCTGCGCTACCGGGTCGATGCGTTGCACGGCCAGAAGACCGGCTTCTACCTCGACCAGCGCGACAACCGCGCCGCCGTGCGTCGGCACGCGCGCGGCCGGCGCGTGCTCAACTGCTTCTGCTACACGGGCGGCTTCTCGCTGGCGGCCGCCGCCGGCGGGGCGGCGTCGGTGCTTTCCCTCGACAGCTCGGCACCTGCGCTCGCGCTTGCGGCGGAGAATGCCGCGCGGAACGATCCGCGCGGCGCGGCGCTCGAATGGCGCGAGGCCGACGTGTTCACCGAGCTGCGGGCGCTGCGCAACGCCGGCGCGGCGTTCGACCTCGTCGTGCTCGATCCGCCCAAGTTCGCGCCCACCGCGGGCCACGCGGAGAAGGCGGCGCGCGCGTACAAGGACATCAATCTGCTGGCGCTCAAGCTGCTCGCGCCGGGCGGGCTGCTCGCGACGTTCTCGTGCTCCGGCGGCATCTCCGCGGATCTCTTCCAGAAGATTCTCGCCGGGGCCGCCGCAGATGCCGCAGCCGACGTCGCGATCCTCGAGCGCTTCCACGCGGCGGCCGATCATCCCGTGATGCTCGCCTTTCCCGAAGGTGAGTATCTCAAGGGCTTGTTATTGCAGAAGAGATAGAGATTTCCGGGCCGTTTCGTGCAACTGAATTGCATGTGGCGGCGGAAAGCCTCTACAATCCGCGCCCTGACGCGAGGGCCGCCGTCGTGAGCCGAGATGCCTGATTCCGCCTATGCCGAGCACGCCCGGTCGGCGATCCGCGATACCGGCGAGCGCGTGACCCCGGCGCGCGTGCGCGTGCTCGGCGAACTGCTGGGTGCGGGGCGCGCGCTGTCGCACCACGACCTCGAGGATACGCTGGGCGACGACGCGATGGACCGCGTCACGCTCTATCGCGTGCTCGACTGGCTGGTGGAGCGCGGGTTGTCGTGCCGGACGCTCGGTGCGGATCGGGTCTTCCGCTTCAGCGCCGCGCAGGGCCGCGGCGGGCACGCGCATTTCGAGTGCCTGGCGTGCGGGCGCGTGCTGTGCCTCGCGGCGCCCACGCCGCCGGCGAACGGGCTCCCGCCGGGCTTCCGTGCGGAGAGCGTGGCGCTCACCGTCCGCGGGCGGTGCGCCGACTGCAACACCTGACCAGGAGACGAAAGAGTGTCCCAGGAAGACATGGTGCCGGTGACCATCCTCACCGGGTTCCTCGGCGCGGGGAAGACGACGCTCCTGAAGCGCATCCTCACCGAGGACCACGGCCACCGCATCGCGGTGATCGAGAACGAGTTCGGCGAGGAGGGCATCGACGACGACATCCTCGTGGAGACCTCCAGCGAGCAGATCGTCGAGATGAACAACGGCTGCCTCTGCTGCACCGTGCGCGGCGACCTCGTGCGCATCCTCGGCGAGCTGAAGGACAAGCGCCAGTCGGGCGCGGCCCGATTCGACCGCGTGATCATCGAGACCACCGGCATGGCCGATCCCGGCCCGGTCGCGCAGACGTTCTTCATGGACGACAACATCGGCGAGTACTACCTGCTCGACAGCGTCATCACGCTGGTGGACGCGAAGCACGCGCCGAAGCAGCTCGACGACTTCACCGAGGCGCAGGAGCAGGTGGGCTTCGCCGACCGCATCCTGCTCTCCAAGACCGACCTCGTCGACGAGGCCCAGGTCGAGTCGCTCAAGGGGCGGCTCGCCAGCATGAATCCGCGCGCGCCGATCCGGAAGGTGCACTTCGGCAATGCGCCGATCGAGGAGATCCTCGACATCCGCGGCTTCAACCTTAACGCCATCCTGGAGCTCGACCCGGAGTTCCTCGAGGATTCACACCATCATCACGCGGACGCCGTAAGCTCCTTCGTCTTCCGCGCGGACCGGCCGTTCGACGGCCTCAAGCTGGAGGAATTCCTCTCCGCGATGATCCAGATCCACGGGCAGGACATGCTGCGCTACAAGGGCGTGCTCCACCTCCAGGACAATCCCCACCGGGTGGTCTTCCAGGGCGTGCACATGCTCATGGGCGGCGACATCGGCCGCGCCTGGGGGCCCGACGAACGGCGCGAGAGCGTCATGGTGTTCATCGGCCGCAACCTGCCGAAGGACGTTTTCATTCAGGGACTCGAACAATGCCTCGCGAAAGCACAGTGACCAAGGAAGCGGCGGCCGCCGCGCCCGCGCTCCTCACCGAGGAGCAGCTCCTCAAGATGAAGGCGGACGACTACATGAACGCGGCGCAGCTCGCGTTCTTCCGCAACCGCCTGGAGACGATGAAGGCCGAGTACCTGGAGAACGCCGGTCAGACCTCCGAGCACCTGCGCGAGAACGACATGGTGCCCGACCCGGCCGATCGCGCCACCATCGAGGAGGAGCACGCGCTGGAGCTGCGCGTGCGCGACCGCGAGCGGAAGCAGATGAAGAAGATCGACGAGGCCATCGCGCGCATCGACGACGGCAGCTACGGCTGGTGCGAGGAGACCGGGGAGCCGATCGGTCTCGCGCGCCTGCTCGCGCGGCCCACGGCCACGCTGTCGGTCGAGGCGCAGGCGCGGCGCGAGCTCAAGCAGAAGATGTACGGTTGACCGGGTCGGCGTGAAGGCTCGCTCGGTGTTGGCCCGCCTGCTGCTCGCGATCGCGGTCGTGCTGTTCCAGCACGGCGCGATCGCGCATGCGTTCGTGCATGCGGGCGAGCACGTGCAACACCTTCACGACGTCGAGCACGAGGACGACGGCGACTTCCAGGCGCCGCACGGCTGCGACGCCTGTCACGCCTATCTCGCCGCCGACGGCGGTCAGTCGCCGGGCCCGGTGCTCGTCGCGCACGACGGCACCCGGCCCGTTCCCTACGGTCCGGCGGCCATGCGCTTCGCGCGCGGCCCGCCGCACGGCTTCCACATCCGCGCGCCTCCCGCGCATCCCTGATCCGCCTTCGCAATCCGCCCCGGAGGCCGCCTCGCGCGCGCCGTCCGCGGCATCGCCATGGTTCAGGGAGCAATGCAATGACCTTCGCACGCACGCCGCTCGCCGCGGCGCTCGGCGCGGCGCTGGGCGCGGTCGTTCACCCGCCCGCGCAGGCGCAGACCGCCACCCCGCTGTCCTCCGTCGTCGTTACCGCCACTCCGCTGCGCAGCGAGCTCTTCGATCTCGTCGCGCCGGTCAACCTGCTGCAGGGCCAGGGGCTGCGGCTGAAGCAGCAGCCGACGCTCGGCGAAACGCTGGGCAACGAGGTCGGCGTGAGCTCGACCTACTTCGGCCCGAACGCGAGCCGGCCGGTCATCCGCGGCCTGGACGGCGACCGCATCCGCCTGCTGCAGAACGGCGTGGGCGTCCTCGACGCGTCCGCCGCGAGCTTCGACCACGCCGTGAGCCTGGAGCCGCTGCTGGTCGACCGCATCGAGGTGGTGCGCGGACCGGCCGCGCTGCTCTACGGCGGCAACGCGGTGGGCGGGGTGGTGAACACCATCGACGGCCGCATCCCGCAGGAAGGCGTCACCCGCACGTTCCAGGGCGCGGCCGACTTGCGCTATGGCGGCCCGGCGAGCGAGAAGGCGGGCGCCTTCCGCATGAACGCGGGCAACGAGACGATCGTGCTGCACGTCGATGCCTTCAAGCGCGACACGAAGGACCTGCGCATACCCGGCTATCAGCGTTCCCGGCAGCTCCGCGAGGCCGAGCCGCTCCCGCCCGGCGAGGAGGAGGTGCGCGGCCGGCTGCCCAACAGCGACGCGGAGTCGTCCGGCGGCGCGGCCGGCGTATCCGTGATGCTGGGCAACCGCGGGTACATCGGCACCTCGTACGCCGGCTATGACACGGAGTACGGCACCGTCGCCGAGCAGGATGTCCGCATCGACATGCGGCAGCGCCGCTGGGACGTGGCCGGGGAGTACCGGGACATGTCGGCGTTCGCCAAGGCACTGCGCTTCAAGCTCGGCCACTCCGACTACCGTCACGACGAGCTGGAGAACGGCGCCGTCGGGACCAGCTTCACCAGCAAGGGCATCGACAGCCGCATCGAGCTGGAGCATGGCCGGCTCGGCCCGTTCCGCGGGGCCTTCGGCGCACAATTCACCGATTTCGACTTCGCCGCCCTCGGCGACGAGGCCTACGTGCCGAGCACCAGCACGCGCAATGCCGCCGGCTTCATCTACGAAGAGACGACCGTCGGCGCGCTGAAGCTCTCGTTCGGGGGGCGCATGGAGAGCGCGCGCGTGCGCGCGGACGCGTTCACGGCGGCCGGCCTGCCCGGCGATTCACGCTCGTTCTCGCCGCGCAGCGGTTCGTTCGGCGCGTTCTACGCATTCACGAAGGAGTACGGCGTCGCATTCAACTACGCCTACACCGAGCGCGCCCCGACCTTCCAGGAACTGTATGCCGACGGCCCGCACCTGGCGACCAACGCCTTCGAGATCGGCGACCGCGCCCTCGGCAAGGAGAAGTCGAACGCATTCGACCTCGCGCTGCGCAAGCAGGGCGCGGGCTGGACCGGCTCGGTGGGCGTGTTCTACAACCGCTTCAAGGACTACGTTGCGCTGCTCCCCTCGCTCGATCCGGCCACCGGAGAGCGGCTCTTCCGCGACGCCGAGGATCGGTCGCTCCCCGCGGTCACCGATCCGGGGACGGCGGGCTACGCCGAGCCGATCCAGCAGTTCGGCTACCAGCACATTCCCGCGGAGTTCCGCGGCATCGAGGCGCAGGGGACGTTCGGGCTGTGGTCGCGCAATGCCCAGCGCGTGGACCTCGAATTGCGTGTTGACTACACGCGGGCGAAGAATCGCGACACGGACGAGGCGATTCCGCGCATTCCCCCGCTGCGCTTCGGCGGCGCCCTGGTGTACACCGGCGAGCGGATCGGCGGACGCCTCGACGTGCTGCGCGCCCAGAAGCAGGACAAGGTCCCCGATGGCGAGTTCGAGACCGACGGCTACACCATGGTGAACGCGACGGCGAGCTATCGCATCCGCTGGAGCGGCATCGAGTGGGAGGCGTTCCTGCGCGCCAACAACCTGCTCGACGAGGACGCCCGCCTGGCGACGTCGTTCCTGCGCGACATCGCGCCGCTCGGGCGGCGGTCGGCGATGGTCGGGCTGAGGGCGGCCTTCTAGCGTGGCCGCGGACGCGGAGGTGCGCAAGCTCGGGGCATGCCTTGCCGCGAGCCTTGTCGCGCACGCCGCGGTCCTCGGCGTCGCGCCGCGCCCGCACGTGCATCCGCAGGATGTGCCGCCCGTTCCGCTGACGGTCGAGATCCGGCACGCGCCGCCGGCGCCTCCCGCGGTCACGGCGCCGGCTCCGTCAGCCGTGCCGCCGGCCGTCGCGACTCCGGCTCCGGCGCGCGAACCGCCGGCCCCCGCGCCGAAACGGCGAGAGGCGCGCACGCCGCAGCGGACGCCACCCGCACCC
>CAZKHE010000121.1:0-13526 GCA_964552535.1 uncultured Enterobacteriaceae bacterium
ACCTCAACCGCGGCGGCCCGTACCGCGACTTCATGCCGGAGCTGATGAAGCTCTCGGAGGGCAACTTCTGGGTGGACTACGGCTACCACGTCGCGCCGATCGAGTCGGGGCACCTCGAGGAGATGGATGCACTGATGACCGAGTGGGGCGTGCCCTCGTTCAAGATCTTCATGTTCTACGGCGGCTACGGCTTGCACGGCCGCAGCGCCAGCCAGAACGAGTTCCTGATGATCGGGCCCGAGGAGCGCTACGACATCGCGCACTTCGAGTTCATCATGCGCTCGGCGCGGCGCATGATGGAGAAGCATCCGGAGCACGCGCAGCACATCAGCGTCAGCCTGCACTGCGAGCTCGCCGAGATCCTGAATGCGTACACGAAGATCGTCGAGCGCGACGGCAAGCTCGACGGCCTCGCCGCCTACAGCGCCGCGCGACCGCCGCACTCCGAGGGCCTCGCGATCTGGATCGCCTCCTACCTCGCCTACGAGACCAACTGCCTCAACATCAACCTGCTGCACCTCTCGTCGCGCAAGGCGATCGACGCCGCGTGGATGATGCAGCAGACCTTCCCGCACATCAGCTTCAAGCGCGAGGTGACCGTCGGCCACCTGCTGCTCGACACCGAGTGCGCGTGTGCGGTGCAGGCGAAGGTGAACCCGCCGATCCGGCCGCGCGAGGACGTCGAGGCGCTGTGGGAGGCGGTGCTCGACCGCAAGGTGGACTGGATCGTGAGCGACCACGCGTGCTGCTCGGCGGAGCAGAAGTGGTCGGCCAAGTTTCCGAAGAACATCTGGCTGGCGAAGTCCGGCTTCGGCGGCACCGAGTACCTGCTCTCCGGCGTGCTCTCGGAAGGCGCGAAGCGGGGCATGTCGTACAACCACATGGCGGAGCTGCTGTCGTGGAATCCCGCGCAGCGTTACGGTCTCACCCGGAAGGGCGACATCGCGGTCGGCTACGACGCGGACCTGGCGCTCGTCGACCCCGACGAGACCTTCACGGTGCGCGCCGCCGAGTCGGAGTCGAAGCAGGGCTACACGCCCTTCGAGGGCATGGAGCTCACCGGACGCGTGAAGCGCACGTTCCTGCGCGGCCAGCTGATCTACGACGGGAAGATCGTGGGGCCGGCGCGCGGGCGGTACATCAAGCGGCCCGGCGGGGCCGCGTAGCCCTCGCGCTCAGGCGGCATCCGTCCGCTGGACGGGGTCGTGCAGCAGCCGGCGCAGGTCGTCCCAGGCCACCGGCTTCACCAGGTGATGGTCGAAGCCGGCTTCGCGCGACCGCGCGCGGTCGCTCGGCTGGCCCCAGCCGGTCACCGCGACCAGGACGACCCCGGTGAGCGCAGCGTCGCGCCGGAGGGTGCGTGCGAGGTCGTAGCCGTTCATCGACGGCATCCCGATGTCGAGCAGCGCGATCTCCGGGCGATGCCGCTGCGCCACCCCGATCGCCTCGTGGCCGTCGGCGGCGACGGCCACGTCGTGACCGTCCTCGCGCATGATCGTGGCGAGCGTCGCCGCGAAGTCCTGGTTGTCGTCCACCACCAGCACGCGACGCGGCCGACCGGGCGCGGACGGCTCCTGCGGCGGGGTGCGCAGATCTTGCGCCTGTCGCAGCAGCCGCGGCAGGCGCACCACGAACGTGCTCCCCATCCCCAGGCCGGGACTGTGCGCCGTGATCTGCCCCCCGTGGAGTTCGACCAGGCGGCGCGCCAGGGAAAGCCCGACGCCGAGACCGCCGTGCCGGCGCTCCAGCGACGCGTCGGCCTGCTCGAACATCTCGAACACGCGACCCAGCATGTCGGGGGCGATGCCGATGCCCGTGTCGGTGATACGTACGGCCGCCCAGCCCGCTTCCACCGCCGCTTCCACGCGCACGCGCCCGCCGGGCTCGGTGTACTTGCACGCGTTGTTGAGCAGGTTGGCGAACACCTGCGCGAGCCGCGTCGCATCGCCCTCGACCCGCACGTCGGTGCCGGGCAGCACCGCTTCCAGCGTGTGCCCGCGCGATTCGGCGAGCGGGCGCACGGTCTCGATTGCGCTCTGCAGCGCCGCGGCGAGCGGGACCGGCCCGGTCTGCAGAGCGAGCTTGCCGGTGGTGATGCGCGAGACGTCGAGCAGGTCGTCGACCAGGCGAATGAGCTGTGCGAGCTGCCGTCCCAGGATCTCGCGTGCGCGATCCGCGGTCGCGCCGTCCGCCCCCCGCGAGGACAGGATCTGCAGCGCGTTGCGCATCGGCGCGAGCGGATTGCGCAGCTCGTGCGCCAGGGTCGCGAGGAACTCGTCCTTCCGCCGGTCGGCGGTGCGCAGCGCCTCCTCGGCGGCGCGCCGGTCCTGCATCTCGCGCTCCAGCGAGCGGTTGGTCGCCTCGAGCGCGACAGTGCGCTGGCCCACCTCGGCGAGCATGCCGTTGAACGCGTCGACGAGATAGCCCACCTCGTCGTCGGAGGTGCGCGTCGCGCGCAGCGAGAAGTCGCGCTGCTCCATCACGCGTCGGGCGACTTCGCTCACCGAGCGGATGGGCCGCGTGACCGCGCGTTGCAGCCAGGCGGAAAGCGCGATCGCGACGGCGAGACTCGCGAGCAGCACGCCGGCGAGAATGAGGAGGTAGTCCTGGATGCGTGCCGGCGCGCCGTATTGCGCGGTCAGGTGGATCGCGCCCAGCGTCTCGCCGTGCTCGCTCACCGGATGCACGAGAACCACCCGGTCTCCCGCGATGGTGTGACCCGCCGGCGGCAGCGACGCCGGAAAGGCGTGGTCCGCGGCCGCGCCGCTGCGCCACTCGGCGAACCGCTCGCCGCTGGCGGTGTACAGCGCCGCCGCGAGGATCGTGGGGCGTACGCTCAGCAGGGCCAGGTTGTTGCGCGCCGCCGCCTGATCGTTGAACTGGATCGCCGGCGCGCTCGCGCGCGCGACGATCTCCGCCTGTGCGGTGAGGTCGGCGAGCAGCGACCGCTCGTATTTGCGCAGGTCATACAGCAGCAGTGCGACGCCCGCAACCACGAGCGCGGTCATCGTCGTCGTCAGCACGACGAACATCAGCTTGCGGCGGACCGAGCCGCCGACCAGGCGCTCGATCACGGGGGCGTCCCCTGCACGCGGTAGGCGACGGCGAGCAGGCGCGAGCTCAACCGCAGATCCGCGCGCCGCGCGGCGTCGAGCGAGGCCTCGAAGCGGATCCGCCCGTCGACGAGCAGGAAGTTGAGCACGCTGCCGTGAGCGAGCCCGTCCGGCGCGTCGCTCACCAGGAGCACGTTGTGCGACAGCGCGGCGGCGGCGAGGTCGCGCGCACGCGCGGGTGCCCCGGTGGCGACATAGAGGACGTGCAGGCCGGCGAGCGTCCCGGCGGGCGCGATGCGCTGGACGGAGATCGGGCGCGACTGGACGAGCCGTCCCGGCGTCGCCCGGTCGAGCTCGTCGGCAAGGCGCTCGTCGCCCATGACGCCGATGACGATCGGCGCCCCCGGTCCGGAGAAGCTCGCGGGCGGCCACTCGACGTAGCCGGCGAACTGATAGAGGTAGGCGGCCTTCACGCTGCGCGCCAGCTCGGCGGCATGGAGCTCCGCACCGCTTGCTCCCGGGCACGCGAACACGAGCGCGAGGAGCATGGCCACGCACAGCGGGTGGACGAGCGCGTGAATCCGGAACCCGGCGTCGCGCCGCATCGGGTGGCCGGTCACGGCCGCCACGACAGCTGGAAGAAGACGATCCGGCCGAACTCGACCCGGTCCGCGGCGGCGCCCCACTCCGGATGCCCGGGGTCGAACAGGTTCTGCACGGTGGCGGAAAGCTCCAGCCGCGGCGTGACCCGCCAGCCGAGGCGCAGATCGACTGCCGTGTACGCGGGCACCGCCGGGCGCGGCAGGGCGCCGACCCGCCGCACGAAGACGTCGAGGGTATGGCGGGAGGTGACGTCCCAGGCGGATCGCGCCACCCACCAGTAGCGCGGGTCGTTGCCGAGCTGGTTGATGCCGCCGATGTCGTTGCTGTCCGGATCGGGCGCGAGCCGCTGCCACTGGCGCGTGCCGCCGACGGACAGCTGCCACCACGGCGCCGCCCGCCACTGGGCCCACGCCGTCACGCCGGCGGTCGAGCCCCCGATGCGGTTCTCGAAGCGGGCCCCGCCGGGGCGCGGCTCCAGGCTGCGAAGCCGTTCGTGCTCGTGGTGGAAGGCGGTCACGGAATACGACAGCCCGCCCGCGCGTGCGCGATAGCCGGCCTGGTAGACCGTCGAGACCTCCGATCGGAAGTCCGGCCCGCCGGCGAGCAGGAACGGCGCCGTGCGCGGCACGTGGAAGTCGCGATCGACCCGCGAGGGGGCCCGCACCGCGCGCGCCACACCGGCCCAGGCGAAGCGCGTGTAATCGATCCGCCAGCCGAGCAGCGCGCTGGGCAACAGCTCGCCCCCGGTGTACGGATTGCGCTCGCCGCGCACGCCGACGGTGAGCGTCACGTCCCGGTGCAGCGCGATCTCGTCCTGCGCGTACACGTTGCTCCAGCGGAGGGTGCGGTCCTCCGGAATGAAGCCGTTGGTGGGCCACAGGGCCTCGAAGTTGTCGCGCGCATACCGGTAGCCCCCGCCCCAGGTGATGCGGTGGCTCGCGCCGAGCCGGAAGCCGTGCTGCAGATCGAGGTCCGCGGTGTCCAGGGCGTCGCGGAACTGCAGGCGGTGATGGCGCTCCGCGCGGTCGTAGTAGGCCTGCACCCGCACCGCGTTGTCGACACCGAGCCGCTGCGTCCAGCGGGCGAGGAGATGCGCCCCGGCGATGCGCCGCCCGTCGGGACGCTGGTCGATCTCGCCGCCGTACACCTCGCCCTGCACGGTGACGTCGCGGTCCGCGTCCGACCAGTCGGCCCGGAACCCGCCCAGGCCGGTGTCGGAGGCGTCCACGACGCCCGAGCCGTTGGCGCGCTGCGTCTCGTCCTGGCCGAGGTAGCGTCCGTAGACGCGGTAGTGCCCCCCGCCCGCCGCCCGGCCGCCGTAGCGCGCTCCGGCCAGCGCGTTGTCGTTGCCGGCCCCGACGGTGGCAAGGGCGCCCTGCGTGCCCGCGGCACTGCGGGTGATCACGTTGATCACGCCATTGACCGCGTTGGTGCCCCACAGCGTTCCGCCCGGTCCATCGATGACCTCGATGCGCTCCACGTCCTCGAGCATCACCGGCTGCGATTCCCAGAACACGCCGGAGAAAAGCGGGCTGTACACCGTGCGCCCGTCGATCATGACGAGCAGCTTGTTCGCGAGAACGTTGTTGAACCCCCGCGCGCTGATGGCGTACTGGTTGGCGTCGGCGCGCGCCACCTGGAGGTTCGGCGCGAGCCGGAGCGCCTCGGGCAGCGTACGCGCGCCGGACCGGCGAATGTCCTCGGCGGTGATGACGTAGATGGATGCCGGCGCTTCGGCGAGCCGTTCGGCGCGGCGCGAGACCGAGGTGACGACGACCTCGCCGAGCTCCTCGATGGTGAGGTCGAGCAGTGCAACGGCCGACCGTTGCAATTGCGCCGGCGCCGAATGCGGCAGGAACCAGAGCGCCGCGGCGGCGCCGACGAAGGCCGCGCAGCGCCCGGCAGCCGGTGAACGCACGCGCTGGTTCCTGCCGGCGCGGCCCGGCAGCAGGCGTGGCCAATGCATGGCCTTTGTCCTCCCTGCTCCCCCGGCTTCGCGCCTGCTCCGATCTGGTTCTCGTGGTTCTCGGCGCGAGGCGGCGATTATATGTTCGGTTGGACGAAACTCGGAAGCCCCGTGGCGCGTGCCCTGAGCATCGCGGCGCCCGTGCGAGAATCAGTGCCATGCTGCGCCTCGGCATCGATCTCGGCGGCACCAAGACGGAGGGCGTGATTCTCGACGCCGCAGGGCGCGAGCACTACCGCAAGCGGACGCCGACGGACCAGTCGTCCTACGAGAGCGTGCTCGGCGGAGTGGCGAAGCTCTACGCCGAGATGCTCTGGCACGCGGACGAGGCGCCGCACACGCTGGGCATCGGCACGCCCGGCTCGCTCTCGCGCCGCACCGGGCTGATGCGCAACTCCAACACGGTCTGCCTCAACGGCCGACCGGTCGGCTCGGACCTGCGCGCACGGCTCGGCCGCGACTTCGTGCTCGAGAACGACGCCAACTGCTTCGCGCTCGCCGAAGCGCTGCACGGCGCCGGCGCCGGTCACCACGTCGTGTTCGGCGTCATCATGGGCACGGGCTGCGGGGGCGGCATCGTCATCGACGGCCGCGTGCATCGCGGCCTGCAGTCGCTCGGCGGCGAGTGGGGCCACGTCACCATGGATCCGCACGGCCCGCCCTGCTACTGCGGCCAGCGCGGCTGCGTGGAGACGTTCATCAGCGGCTCGGGGCTCGAGCGCGCGCACTTCGACGCCACCGGCTTCCGCATGGCCGCGCACGAGATCTTCGCCGCCGCCGATGCGGGCGAGACGACCTGCCGCGCGCTCGTCGAGGCCTTCCACGACGCCTTCGGCCGCGCGCTCGCGAACCTCATCGCTGTGCTGGATCCGGACGTCATCGTGCTCGGCGGCGGGCTGTCGAACGTCGCCTCGCTCTACACGCGCGGCGTGGCGGAGGTGGCGAAGCGCGTCTTCGGCGGCGAGCTCGCGACCCCGATCGTGCAGCATCGACTCGGCGATTCCGCAGGTGTCATCGGGGCCGCCCTGACGGGAGCCGGACGACCATGAGCGTGGTGTTCGATACGCGCCGGACCTTCGAACTGCACGTCCCCGTGGTGATCGTCGGTGCCGGGGCCTGCGGACTGATCGCCGCCCTTGCCGCGCGCGATGCCGGCGCCGAGGTGCTGGTGCTCGAGCGCGACGCGCAGCCCGCCGGCTCCACCGGGCTGTCGTCGGGCTTCATTCCCGCGTGCGGGACGCGCTTCCAGCGCGACAAGGCCGTCGCGGATTCCGTCGACCTCATGGCGGCCGACATCCAGCGCAAGAACCACGGCGAGGCGGATCCCGCGATGGCGCGCGCCGTTGCCGCCGCATCGGGCCCGACCATCGAGTGGCTCGCGGATCGTCACGGCGTGCCGTTCGTGCTCGTCGAGGGCTTCCTGTATCCCGGCCATTCGGCGCTGCGCATGCACGCGGTGCCGGAGAAGACCGGCGCGGCGCTCATGGCTGCGCTGCAGCGCGCCTGCGCCGCGGCGGACATCGACATCCTGACCTCGGCGCACGTGACGACGGTGTACGCCGACGACGCGCGGCGCGTGCGCGGCGTCGCGTTCGTGCGGCCGGACGGCGGCGTCGAGGACGTGGGCTGCGAGGCGCTGGTGCTCGCGTCCTCGGGCTTCGGCGGCAACGCCGAGATGGTGCGCACGCACCTGCCGGAGATTGCCGAAGCCCTCTACTTCGGACACGTCGGCAACCAGGGCGACGCGGTCCGCTGGGGCGAGGCGCTCGGGGCGGCGGTCCGCGACATGACCGCCTACCAGGGTCACGGGTCGGTGGCGAGCCCGCACGGCATCCTCATCACCTGGGCGCTGATGATGGAAGGCGGCATTCAGGTGAACGTGCACGGCGCACGTTTCTCCGACGAACACGGCGGCTACTCGGAGCAGTGCCTGCCGGTGCTGGAGCAGCCCGGCGGGGTGGCGTGGTGCGTGTACGACGAGCGCATCCACCGTCTCGGCATGGAGTTCGAGGATTACCGGAACGCCGCGTCGCTCGGCGCGGTGAAGCATGCGGAGAGCGTGGACAGGCTGGCCGCCGCGTGCGGCCTGCCTCGCGAGGCGCTCGCTGCGACGCTTGCCGAGGTGGAGCGGTATGTCCACGGTGAGGCCGCCGACCCCTTCGGCCGCGACTTCAGGACCAAGCCCGCCCTCAGGGCGCCCTTCTTCGCCGTCCGGGTGACGGGTGCACTGTTCCATACGCAGGGCGGCCTTCTCATCGATGCGAACGGGCGCGTCCTGACGGCCGCCGGCGCCCCGCTGCCGAATCTCTTTGCCGGCGGCGGCGCCGCCTGCGGCGTCTCCGGCGCCCACGTGTGGGGCTATCTCTCGGGCAACGGGTTGCTTGCCGCGACTACGTTCGGACGGCTCGCAGGACACGCCGCGGCCCTTCAAGTCCGATCCCCCGCGGCCTGAGCGTTACGTTCCTTTACACCGCCGACATCTGTCGGTGACGGTCCATTCGTACATTCACATCGAACGGAATCAGCGCATTAGGCCGTAGTGACCACCCACACCGATTGACTAGTTGACTGACGGGTCAGTTACCTAGTAAATTACCGACTAGTCAGTTATCAAACCCCTCGATGAACACCGTCACTGCCCCCCGCTTCGAGCGCCGCAAGGACGCCCGCCCCCACGAGCTCATCGAGGCCGCGCTGGATCTCTTCGTTCAGCACGGCTACGCCGCCACGCGCCTCGACGACGTCGCCGCGAAGGCGGGGGTGAGCAAGGGCACGCTCTATCTCTACTTCGGCAGCAAGGAGGAACTGTTCAAGGCGGTGGTGCAGTCGAACGTCGTGCCGCTCATCGCGCAGGCCGAGCAGCTGATGGAGCACTTCGCCGGGAGCTGCGAGGAGCTGTTCCGCGCCATGGTGATGGGATGGTGGGCGGCGATCGGCGACTCCAAGGCGTCGGGATTGCCGAAGCTCGTCATCTCCGAGGCGCAGAACTTCCCCGAGGTGGCGCGCTGGTACCACGACACGGTGATCGCGCGCGGCACACGCGTGACCGAGATGCTGCTGCGCCGGGGCATCGAACGCGGCGAATTCCGCGAGGTCGACGTGGAGCAGGCGGTGCACGTGGTGATGGCCCCGCTGCTGATGTTCGCGATCATGCGCCACTCGTTCGCGCCCTGCCTGCCCGGCGACACCGATCCCATCCGCTATCTCGAGTGCGCGATCGATCTCACGCTCGCCGGCCTGCGCCGCGAGCCGCGCGCCCCGGTTCCGTACACGGAGGTCTGACATGGAATCGCAGGTGGCGCGAAGCAGCGGGATGCGCGCCCGCATCCGCCTCGCCGTCGTCGCGGCCGCCCTGACGCTCGCCGTCGGGGTGACCGCCGTCCTCGTCGCCAATGGCCCGAGCCGTGCGGCGCCCGCTGCCCCTGCGCCCGCCCGCATCGAGCTCGCCGCGGCCGACCTCGTCGCACCCAACGCCGCCGCGGTGCGCGAGACCATCGCCCTCACCGGCACGCTGACAGCGCGCAACCAGACCGTGGTCAAGGCGAAGATCGCCGGCGAGCTGAAGGAAATGCTGGTACGCGAGGGCGAGACGGTGCGTGCCGGCCAAGTGGTCGCGCGCATCGACCCGACGGAGGCCGAGGCGCGGCTGCAGGAAAAGCTCGCGGACCTCGCCGGCGGCAAGGCGCAGCTCGCCTACTCCACGCGCAACCTCGATCAGCAGTCGGCGCTGCTCAAGCAGAACTTCATCAGCGAGAACGCGTTCGAGAACGCGCAGTCGAGCCATCGCGTGGCGGAAGCCCGGCTGAAGGCGCTGGAGGCGCAGGTGGCGCTCGCGCGCAAGGGCGTCGAGGACACGGTGGTGCGTGCGCCGATGAGCGGCGTGATCGCCGAGCGTCTCGCGCAGCCCGGCGAGAAGGTGGCGGTGGACGGCAAGCTCGCCGCCATCGTCGATCTGGATCCGCTCGAGCTCGAGGCCGCGGTGCCGGCGAGCGACATCCCGTCGATCCGCGTCGGCCAGGAGGTCACCTTCCGCGTCGAGGGCTTCGACGGGCGCGAGTTCCGCGGCAAGGTCGATCGCATCAGCCCGGCCACCCGCGAGGGCACGCGCTCGATCAACGTGTATGCCGTCCTGCCGAACGCCGACGGCGCGCTGCGCGCCGGCATGTTCGCGAAGGGCGGCATCACCGTCGCGCGGCGCACCGACGCGACGACGCTGCCGATCAGCGCGATCCGCGAGGACGAGGCGGCGCCGTACGTCTACGTGGTGGAGGGCGAGCGGCTGGTGAAGCAGCCGGTCAAGGTGGGCGTACGCGACGAGCAGGCCGGCGTCGCGGAGGTATCGGGCGTCGCGCCCGGCGCCCGCGTGGTGCGCGCGAATCTGGGCGCGCTGCGCGTCGGCGCCGCGGTCGCCGTGGTGGGAGACGTGCAATGACGCCCCGCGAGATCCACGCCGAGATCGCTATCGACGCGTCGCCGGCGCGCGTCTGGCACGTACTGACCGACCTGGCCGGCTATGCGCGCTGGAATCCGTTCATGCGGGAGGCGTCGGGCGTGGTCGCGCCAGGCGCCACCCTGCGCGTGCGCGTCGACCTGCCCAACCAGCTGGACAAGGTGTTCACGCCGCGCATCGTCACCGTGACCCCGCAGCGCGAGCTGACCTGGATCGGCCGCCTGGTCGTGCCGGGCCTGTTCGACGGCGAGCACGCGTTCTTCGTCGAGCCCCTCGACGGCGGGCGCCGCACGCTCTTCATCCAGCACGAGAACTTCTCCGGCCTCTTCCTGCCGCTCTTCACCGCCGAAATGGAAGCGGCGACCCGGCGCGGCTTCCAGGCGATGAACGCGGCGCTGAAGCGGGAAGCCGAGCGGCTCGCGGTCGCCCACTCCTAGGACACACGCCATGTGGTTCACCCGCGTGTCGATCGCGAACCCGGTGTTCGCGACGATGATGATGGCCGCGCTGCTGGTGCTCGGCCTGTTCTCGTATCAGCGCCTGCCGGTCGAGCAGTTTCCCGACGTCTCGTTCCCGGTGGTGGTCGTCACCACCGAGTACCCGGGCGCCTCGCCCGAGACGGTGGAGACCGACGTCTCGCGGCGCATCGAGGAGGCGGTCAACACCATCAGCGGCGTGAAGACGCTGTCGTCGCGCTCGTTCGAGGGCCAGTCGCAGGTCATCATCGAGTTCGAGCTCACCGTCGATCCGGTGGCCGCAGCGCAGGACGTGCGCGAGAAAGTCGCGCTGGTGCGGCCGCAGTTCCGGCGCGAGGTGAAGGAGCCGAAGATCTCGCGCTTCAACCCCGACGACCAGCCGATCGTCTCGCTCGCGCTGCGCGGCGACGGCCGCAGCCTGCGCGAGCTCTCCACGCTCGCCGACCAGGTGGTCAAGAAGCGCATCGAGAACGTGCGCGGCGTGGGCCAGACGACGCTCGTCGGCGGCGTGAAACGCGAGATCCAGGTGTTCCTCAAGCCGGCGGAGATGGAGGCGCTCGGCGTCGGCGTCGACATGGTCATCGAGGCGTTGCGCAAGGAGAACCAGGAGCTGCCGGCGGGCAGCATCACGGCACGCGAGAGCGAGCGCCTGGTGCAGGTGCAGGGGCGCATCGCGCGGCCGGAGCAGTTCGGCCGCATCATCGTCGCGCGCCGCGGCGGGCAGCCGGTGTACCTCTCGCAGGTCGCGAACGTCGTCGACGGCCAGCAGGAGGAGGAGAACGCCGCGCTGCTCGACGGTCAGCGCGTGGTCTCCATCGACGTGGTGAAGGCGCAGGGCGCGAACACCATCGACGTGGTGGACGGCGTGCTCGCCGCCGCCGAGGAGCTGCGCGGCCGCCTGCCGCCGGGGGTGAGCGTCGAGGTGGTGCGCGACACCTCCCAGGGGATCCGCAACTCGGTGCGCGACGTGAAGCGGACGCTGCTGGAAGGCGGCGCGCTCACCATCCTCATCGTCTTCCTGTTCCTCGGCTCGTGGCGCAGCACGATCATCACCGGCCTCACGCTGCCTATCGCGCTGATCGGCACGTTCCTGGTGATGTACGCGTTCGGCTTCTCGATCAACGTGCTCACGCTCATGGCGATGTCGATCTGCATCGGCCTGCTGATCGACGACGCCATCGTGGTGCGCGAGAACATCGTGCGCCACGTCGCCATGGGCAAGGACCATCGCCGCGCGGCGCTGGAAGGCACCAAGGAGATCGGCCTCGCCGTCACCGCGACCACGTTCACCATCGTCGCGGTGTTCCTGCCGGTGGGCTTCATGGGCGGCATCATCGGACGCTTCTTCCACCAGTTCGGCGTGACCGTGGCCGCGGCGGTGCTGCTATCGATGTTCGTGAGCTTCACGCTCGATCCGATGCTCTCGTCCATCTGGCGCGACCCCGACGCCGAAGGGCGCCACGCGCGCAGCGCCTTCGCGCGCTTCCTCGGTTGGAGCTCGCACCTGCTCGACCGCCTGGCTGGGCGCTACGAGCGGCTGCTCGCCTGGGCGCTCGGTCACCGCAAGAGCGTGCTCGCCCTCGCGACGGCGAGCTTCGTGGGGAGCTTCGCGCTGCTGCCGATGGTGGGCTCGGAGTTCGTCCCCGAGGCCGACCTCGGCGAGGTGATGGTGCAGCTCAACACGCCGGCGGGCTCGTCGCTGGAGCTGACACAGGCCAAGGTGGCGCAGGCCGAGGCGGCGCTGCGCGAGTTTCCCGAGGTGCGCTACACCTACGCCACCATCAACACCGGCACGGCGCTCGGGCGCAACTACGCGACCATCTTCGTGAAGCTCGCCGATCGCAAGGACCGCGAGCGCAACCAGAAGGCGCTGCAGCAACCGATGCGCGAGCGGCTCGCGCGCATCGCCGGCGTGACCGTGACGCACGTCGGGTTGTACGCCGCGGTGGGCAGCGGCAAGCCGTTGCAGGTGTCGGTGCTCGGGCCGGACATCCGTGAGATCGAGCGCATCTCCGGCGAGGTGATGCGCGCCATGGTCGCGGTGCCCGGCGTGGTGGACATCGACTCGAGCATGAAGGCGGCCAAGCCGACCATCGCGGTGCGGCTCGACCGCGAGCTCGCAAGCGACCTCGGCGTCGGCGTGGACCGGATCGGCCAGGCGCTGCGGCCGCTGCTCGCCGGCGAGGAGGCGACCACGTGGAAGGCGCCCGACGACGAGACCTACGACGTGAAGGTGCGCCTGCCGCGCGGCGATCGCGCCACCGGCGCCGACCTCGAGCGCATCTACGTCGCCTCGGCGCAGACGCACGCCGACGGCAGCCCGAAGATGGTGGCGCTGCGCCAGGTCGCGCAGTTCGTGCCCACGCTTGGCGCGACGCAGATCAACCGCAAGGAGCTCACGCGCGAGGTGCTGGTGAGCGGCAACGTGTTCGGCCGCGCCGCCGGCGACGTCTCCGCCGACATCCGCCAGCGTCTCGACGCGATCGCGCTCCCGCCCGGCTACCGCTTCTCCATGGGCGGATCGGCCAAGGACATCCAGGAGACGAGCGGCCACGCGCTCACCGCGCTCGTGCTGGCGGTGGTGTTCATCTATCTCATTCTCGCTTCCCAGTTCGCCTCGTTCCTGCAGCCGCTCGCGATCATGGCCTCGCTCCCGCTCGCGCTCGCCGGGGTGATCGTGGCGCTGCTCATCGCTCGGTCCACGCTCAACATCTTCTCGATCATCGGCTTCGTGATGCTGATGGGCCTGGTGACCAAGAACGCGATCCTGCTGGTGGATTTCGTCAACCAGGCCGTGGGCGAAGGGCGCTCGCGCGTCGACGCGATCCTCGCAGCGGGCCGCGTCCGCCTGCGTCCGATCCTGATGACGACGCTCGCGATGATCTTCGGCATGCTGCCCCTCGCCCTCGGGCTCGGCGAAGGCGCCGAGCAGCGCGCGCCGATGGCGCACGCGGTCATCGGCGGGTTGATCACCTCCA
>CAZKHE010000122.1:0-13517 GCA_964552535.1 uncultured Enterobacteriaceae bacterium
CGCCGTTCTCCTTGTAGTCGTGATCGAAGTGGATCGCGTTCAGCGTCTCCACCAGGGGCAGGTCCAGCACGGAGAGGTTCACCGCTGGCTCGTCGCCCACGTTGCCGTGGTTGTGCCAGGCGTACTGCGGCGTGAGGCACAGGTCGCCGGGGCCGAAGACGATATCCTCGCCCTCGATGCCGGTGAAGTTCTGCTTGCCGGTGAGGCCGAAGCGGATCGCGCACGGCGAGTGGCGGTGCGGCGGCATGACCTCGTTCGGCGAGTTCAGGCGGTACGCCGTGTACATCGTGGTCACGGTCGCGCGGCGTGGCGCGAGACCGGGGTTCACCAGGATCAGCGAGCGGCGCTCCGACTCGACCGTCGTGACCAAGGTGGCGGCGCGCTCCAGCAATGGTTCGATCTGGTTTGCGTACGACCACAGGAACGGTTCGGCGCGACGGCTTTCGCCCATCAGGCGGCGCACCTCGTCGTGCTGCACCCCCGGCGTGGCCGCCCAGAACGGATACATGTTCCTGTCGGCAATCTCCTGATGCAGCGCGTCGAGCGCGGCGGCGCGGTCGGGAGAGGCGGCGGTCGGGGCGGCGTTGGAACCCATGCTTGAACTCCTCGGGGCGGGCGGTGACGGCGACGGTGCGAGCCGGTCGAGTATCGGCGCATTGGTTCCACAAAGTCAATGCAGCCGCGGCGTCGCGCACGCGCCAATTGCAGAATGGTTCCCTTGGTGCTCGAAGTGGTATGCTGCGGCTCTCCCGACCCCCTGACGCGCAGATGAGAACGCTCAACGACACGGTCACGCGCCTGAAGGACATGATCGCCGGCGACGACATCGCCGGAGCAGGGCGCCTGCCGCCCGAGCGCGAGCTCGCCGAGCGGCTCGGCGTGAGCCGCCGCACGCTGCGCGGCGCGCTGCAGGTGCTGGAGGACGAGGGACAGATCTGGCGGCGGCAGGGCGCCGGCACGTTCGTGGGTGCGCATCGGCGCCCCGACCTCTCGCCCGACGATCTCTTTCGGCGCGCGATCGAGCTCACCAATCCGGTGGAGGTACTCGAGGTGCGGCTCGCGGTGGAGCCGACGCTCGCGCGGCTGGCCGCATTGCGCGCGTCGCGTGCCGACATCGAGAAGCTGTACGAACTGGCCGAGGCGACGCGGACGGCCGCGACGGAGAAGGACTACGAGCGCGCCGACGCCGCGTTCCATCGCCGGGTGGCGCTCGGCGCGCGCAACGCGCTCTTCACCGCCGTGCTCGACGCGGTGGTCGCGGCCATCGAGGACGCAAGCTGGCACGGCGTGCGGGAGAACGCGCACTGCTCGAAGCAGAAGGACGTGAACGCGACCTTCCACCGGCAGATCGCCGATGCCATCTCGCTGCGCAACTGCGACCAGGCCGAGAGTCTGATGTACGCGCACCTGTCGCGCGTCCAGAGCTCGCTGCTCGCCGCCACCGCGCCGCGCGTCCGCGCCCCGGCCGGCCAGGACGAGCCCGCGGTCGCGGGCTGACGCGTCCGTCGAGGAAAGCTCTGAAGAACAGTGTTCTTCAGAGCCTCACTTATAGCGGCGGGGGAATGTTTCCCCGAACTTTTTCAGCGTTCCCCTAGGCCGCGAGCGCGACTTCGGGTGCGGGGGCGTCGGGCGCGAGCGCGGGCCGCCCGCGGATCAGGTCCGAGATCCGCTCGGCGATCATCGTCACCGCGGCGTTGATGTTGCCGCCCACCAGGTCGGGCATCACCGAGGCGTCCACCACGCGCAAGCCGTCGACCCCGCGCACGCGCAGCTCCGGATCGACCACCGCAAGCGCGTCGTTCGCGGTGCCCATGCGGCAGGTCCCCAGCGGGTGATGCACGGTGATCGCGATGGCGCGGATGTGTGCATCGAGCTCGGCGTCGGACTGCTTGGCCGCGCCGGGCGCCAGCTCGCTTTCCGCGAACGGGGCGAGCGCAGGCTGCCGGCCGATCTCGCGGACCATCCGCAGCGCTGCGCGCAGGGTACGCCAGTCGCGCTCGGCGGCGAGGAAATTCTGGTGGATGCGCACCGGCTGCGACGGATCGGCGGAGGCGAGCCGCACCCGGCCCCGGCTCTCCGGCCGCAGCACCACGGCGAGCACGGAGAAGCCGTCGGCGAACGGCTGCGTGAAGGGCGGCAGATACGGCTTCGCGTGCAGCGGTCCGCCGTGAAAGAGCAGCTGCACGTCCGGCATCGCGAGCGCCGACGACGTCTTCAGGAACGCGGTGAGCGGCGCCGGCAGCTCGGTCGCAAAACCCTTGCCGCGGAAGTAAGCGTTCAGCACGTGCGTGCCGATGCGGTCGAGCCGCATGTTGCGCTGGAACGGCCCCGGGGCGCGGCGCCGATATGCGACCGGCGCCATCACGTGGTCCTGGAGGTTGCGGCCGACGCCGGGCAGCGCGGTGTGCACGGCGATGCCGTGCGCGCGCAGTTCCTCGGGATCGCCGATGCCGGAGAGCATCAGCACCTGCGGCGAGTTGATCACGCCGCCCGCCAGCAGCACCTCGCGCCCGGCATGGACGGCGTGGCGCGTGCCGCCGCGCAGGATCTCGACGCCCACCGCGCGGCGACCGTCGAAGAGCACGCGCGTCACCAGCACGCCGGTCTCGACGCGCAGGTTGGGCCGCGCGAGCGCGGGCCGCAGGTACGCGGTGGCGTTGCTGCAGCGGCGACCGTCGCGGATCGCGCACTGCATGCGCCCGAAGCCGTGCTGCTCGGCGCCGTTGTAGTCGGCGGTGCGCGGGTGGCCCGTGGCGGCCGCGGCCTCGAGATAGGCGTCGAACAGCGGGTCCTGGTAGCCGTTCTCGCGCGTGGCGAGCGGGCCATCGCCGCCGCGATAGCGGCTCGCGCCGCCCTGCCACGACTCCTGCCGGCGGAAGTACGGCAGCGCGTCCGCATACGACCAGCCCTGCAGGCCGGACGCCGCCCACCGATCGTAATCGCCGCGGTGGCCGCGCACGTACGCCATGGCGTTGATCGAGGATGACCCGCCGATGACCTTGCCGCGCGCGCACTCCACCGCGCGGCCCCCGACGCTCGCCTCGGGCTCGGCGAAGTAGCCCCAGTCGTGCAGGCGGTTGTTGAGAATGCGGCCCCAGCCGAGCGGCACGTGGATCCACGGATCGCGATCCCAGCCGCCGGCTTCGAGCAACAGCACGCGCACGCCCGGATCCTCGGTGAGACGATTGGCGAGCGCGCAGCCGGCCGAGCCGGCGCCGACGATCACGTAGTCATGGGTAGACGGCTGGGACATCCTGCATCACGCTTGACGATACGACAGAGCCGGAGTGTAGGTTGAACGATCGGGACGCGGCAACGCCCATGCATGCAATCGCATACGATCTCGATCTCGCGATCGACGCCGCGGGGACAACCGTCACGGGCACCGCGTGCGTGCGCGCCTCGCGCACGACGGCGACGCGAATCCACGCCGCGATCGCCCCGACCGGCACGCCGATCCTGCGCGCCGACGATGCGGACGACGGCGCTGCATACGTCTATTCGCTCTTCGTGCCGGCCGAGGCCTCGCGCCTGTTTCCCTGCATCGACCGTCCGGACGCCAAGGCGGTCTTCACCCTCCGCCTCGCCCTCCCCGCGGGGTGGACCGCGGTGTCCTGCGGAGCCGGGACGCCGACGCGGGACGGCATGACGTTCGCCCCCACACCGCCGTTGCCCACGTACGCCTTCGGCTTCGCCGCCGGGCCCTTCGCCATCGTCGAAGACCCGTCGGGTGCACCGCCGATGCGCGCGTACGTCCGGCGGTCGCAGGCGGCGCGCCTGGCTGCCGACGCGCGCGCCGCGCTGAAGCTGTCGCGCACGGCGATCGATTGGGGCACGCGCTTCTTCGGCCAGCCGTTCCCGTTCGCGAAGCACGATCTCGTGGTGATTCCCGGCTTTCCCTTCGGCGGCATGGAGCACGCGGGCGCGACCTTCCTGGACGAGGCCGCCGTGGCGATCGGCGCGCAGGCGACCGAAGGCGCACGCCGCCGTCGCGCGCAGCTCGTCTTCCACGAAACCGTCCACCAGTGGCTCGGCGACTGCGTCACCATGCGCGGATTCGACGACCTCTGGCTCAAGGAGGGCTTCGCCAATCTCGGCGCGGCGCTGTGCGCCGAGGCGAGCGACGCCTCGCTCCAGCCCTGGCTCGGCTTTCACCGGCTGAAGCAGGCGGCGGTGCGCGAGGATGCGTCGTCGGCGCCGGTCGCCGTGCGCCAGCCCGTCGCGCATCCCGACGACGCCAAGGCGCTCTACGGGCCCGCGGTGTACGGCAAGGCGCCCGCGGTGCTGCGGCAGGCGCGCCACCTGCTCGGCGCCGAACGCTTCGACGAAGGCGTGCGTGCGCTCGTCGCCGCGCATGCCTACGGCAACGTCGGACTGGAAGACCTCGCTGCCGCACTGGACGCGTCCGGCGGCTGGCCGATGCTCGCGTGGCTGCGCGAGTGGCTGGAGCGCCCCGGCACGCCGACGGTCCGCCTCGAGATCGACGCACGTCACGGGCGCGTGGCCGAAGCGCGCATCGTGCAGCACGACGCGAGCGGCGCGGGCCGGCGCTGGACCCAGCGCCTGCGCGCCGTCGCGATCGATTCCGACGGCCGCGCCAGGAGCACGGATCTGGTTCTCGACGGGGCCAGCGTAGTGATCGACGCCTGGCGCGGAGCGCCCGTCCCGCGCATCGCCTTCGCCAATGCCGGCGACTTCGGCTACGGGCGCTTCCTCCTCGACGAACGGACCCGCGCGGCGGCGCTCGAGGACCTGGGCTGCGTGCGCGACGCGTTGCTGCGCCTGCAGCTGGTGGAGGCGCTGTGGGAGCACGTGCGCGAGGCGGATCTCGCGCCGGGCGCGTTCATCGACTTCGCGCTGCGCGGGCTCGCCGCCGAGGAGGAATGGGAAGTGCGCGTGGCGCTCGTCGAGCACGCGCACACCGCTGCCGCCCGCTACGTCTCATCCGCCTCCCGCACCGCCGCGCGACCGGCCCTCGCGGCCGCGCGCCAGGCGCTGGGACTGATCCGTCCGGCGCCGCAGGACCCGGCCGCCCGCGCGCTGCTCGCCCTCGCCTCGAGTGCGGACCC
The DNA here is from genome assembly GCA_964552535.1 of uncultured Enterobacteriaceae bacterium. Taxonomy (GTDB): domain Bacteria; phylum Pseudomonadota; class Gammaproteobacteria; order Burkholderiales; family SG8-39; genus CAZKHE01. The sequence continues at coordinate 5,070 of CAZKHE010000122.1, forward strand.
GGCCGACAAGGCGCGCTGCTTCGCGCTCCTCCGCGACGACACCACGCAGGCGGAGCGCGCGGTGGAGGCAGCCGCCGAGCGCTTCAACGACATCGAACATCAGGCCGTCACGCTGCCGTATCTGCGCGCGGCGCTCGAGGCACTGCCCGAGCTCGCGCGCAGCCGGCGCATCTTCTTCGTCGACCGCTGGCTCGCGTCGTTCTGCGGCGGACATACGAGCCGCGCGGCGCTGTCGATCGTGAGGAGCGTGCTCGCTGCGACCGCGCTGCCCGCGGGACTGCGGACGAAGGTCCTGCGGCACGCCGATGAGCTCGCGCGGACGGTACGCATCCGCGAGCGCTACGGGGACGACGCGTGAGCGCGATGCGGCGGATCTCGCCGGTACTGGTCGCGGCGCTCGCGCTCGTCGCGATACTGGTATCGGTATGGCGGCTCGAGGGCGCGACGCGCGGCCTCTCCGTCGAGCGCACGTCACTGGGCGACATCCCGCTCACCGTCTTCCGGTCCGCGGGGGACGTGCGCGATGCGCCGGTCGTCGTCATCGCCCACGGGTTCGCCGGCTCGCAGCAGCTCATGCATCCGCTCGCCGTCACGCTCGCGCGCAACGGTCACGTCGCGGTGACGTTCGATTTCCCCGGACACGGCCGCAATGACATCCCCATGCCGGGTCGCGGTGACGACTGGGACGCGCGGCAGCGCGTCCTCGCCGACGCGCTCGACGCCGTGGGCGATCACGCGCGTCGCGTGCTCTCCGCGGACGGGCGATACGCCGTGCTCGGCCACTCGATGGCCTCCGACCTGATCGTGCGCCACGCGCAATCGCAGCCCGCGGTCCACGCGACCATCGCCCTCTCGGCGTTCGCGCCGACGGTTCGCGCCGGGGATCCCCCCGACCGGCCCGCCAACCTGCTCGTGATCGTCGGCGCCCTCGAGCCCGAGGCGCTGCGTCGCGAGGCACTGCGCGTGACGCGGCCGGCCGAACCCGAGCGCGCGGAGCCGGGGATGACCTACGGCGCTTTCGGCGACGGCACGGCGCGCCGTGCGGCGATCGCCCCGGGCGTCGAGCACATCGGCGTGCTCTATGCGGCGGCCACGCTGCACGAGGCGCTCGACTGGGTGAATCGCGCCTTCGACGCGGACCGCGGCACGCAGGGCGCGCCGTTCCTCGACACGCGCGGGCCGTGGCTCGCCCTGCTGCTGGGCGGACTCGTGGCGCTCGCATGGCCGTTGTCCAAGCTCCTGCCGCGCGTCGGGCACCGCGCAGCACCGACGTTCTCCCGGCGTGCGTTCTGGACCGCCGCGCTCGTCCCCGCGGTTCTCACCCCGCTCCTGCTGTGGCCCGTCCCCACCGGCGTCCTGCCGGTGCTGCTCGCCGACTACCTCGTGCTGCATTTCGCGCTGTACGGGGCACTTACCCTCGTGCTCACGGCAAGGGCCAGGCCGCAGCCGATGCCTGATCGCGATCCTGCGCGAGACGCACGCCTCGGCCTGCTCGCGCTGGCCGGCACCGCCACCGCGGGCTACGCGCTCCTCGCGATCGGCGTGCCGCTCGATCGCTACGTGTTCAACATGCAACCCGCGCCGGGCCGCTGGACGTCGATGCTCGCCATGCTCGTCGGGACCGCGCCCTACTTCCTCGCCGACGAACGTCTCGTCCGCGCCACCGGCGCACCGCGCTTCGCCGGCGTCATCACCAAGGCATGCTTTCTCTTCTCGCTCGCCATCGCCATCGCGCTGAACCTGCGCGAGCTGTTCTTCCTGATCATCATCGTACCCGCCATCCTTCTGCTCTTCGTCGTGTCTGGCCTGTTCAGCGGCTGGGCCTGGCGGCAGGCCCGTCACTCCGCCATCCCGGCGATCGCGAGCGCCGTCGCCTTCGCCTGGTTCGTCGGCGTGACGTTCCCACGCGTGGGCTAGCCCTCCCCGGTCGCGGCCGCTTCGGTATGCTAGGCTGAACCATCCACAGACGACTCCGCGGCACGCGTTCCCGCGCGCCGCCACGACGCCCAGCGGCGGTACCCCGATGCTCTCGCAAATGATGTTCGCCACGTGCCCACGCGGCCTCGAACCCGTGCTGGCGGCCGAGCTCGAACAGGCGGGCGCCGCCGACGTCGCGGTGACCGGCGGTGGCGCAAGCTTCTCCGGCGACAGTGTCGTCTGCTATCGCGCCAATCTCGAGAGCCGGGTGGCCACGCGCGTGCTGCGGCGTCTCGTGCACGTACCGTATCGGCGCGAGCAGGACATCTACGATGCCGCCTACGCGCTGCCGTGGCGCGACTGGTTCGACGTGCGCAACGCGATCCGCGTCGACGTCAATGCCACGCGCTGCCCGCTGAAGAGCCTGGACTTCGTCACGCTGCGCATCAAGGACGCGGTCTGCGACCGGTTCCGCGCCGAGGTGGGCGCGCGGCCCGACGTCGACACGCGGGAACCCGACGTGCGCATTGCCGCGTATCTCGACGCCACGCATTTCACGCTCTACCTCGACACGTCGGGTGAACCGCTCTACAAGCGGGCCTATCGGGGCCGCACCGGCGAGGCGCCGATCCGCGAGAACCTCGCGGCGGGCATCGTGATGCTGACCGGCTGGGACGGCGTGGAGCCCTTCCTCGACCCGATGTGCGGCAGCGGCACGTTCCTGGTGGAGGCCGCGCGCATCGCGCTCGGCATCGCGCGCGGCGGCGGCCGGAGCTTCGGCTTCGAGCGGCTCGCCGACTTCGACGCCGCGCTGTGGCAGCGCCTGCGCGACGCCGCGCGCGCGCGCGAGCAGCCGCGCGAGTTGCGCCCGATCCACGGCGCGGACCTCTATGGCGAGGCGCTGAAGACGGCGCGCGCGAGCCTCGAGGCGGCCGGCCTCTCGGACGTGGTGACGCTGAAGCAGGCGAACGTGCTGGAACTGCCGCCGCCGGCCGAGGGCGGCGTCATGGTGGCCAATCCGCCCTACGGCGTGCGCATCGGCGAGGACGCGGAGCTTGCCGCGTTCTATCCGCGGCTCGGCGACGCGCTCAAGCAGCGCTACGCCGGCTGGCGCTGCTTCTTCTTCACCGCCGACCTGCGCCTCGCCAAGTTCATCGGCCTGAAGGCCGCGCGCCGCACGCCGCTGTTCAACGGCGCGCTCGAATGCCGCTTGTTCGAGTACCGGATGGTGAGCGGCACCCTGCGCAAGCCGGCCTGATGCTCGGCAAGCTCATCCGGTCGCTGCGCGGCGGGGGGACGCCGCCGTCGCCGAAAGCCGCCGCCGAGGCGCACAACGAAGCCGGTCTCGCCGCCTGGCACCGCGGGGACCTGGCAGCGGCCGAACGGGAGCTGCGCGCGGCGCTGGCCATCGACGCGCGCTTCGCGCCCGCCTACGGCAACCTCGGGATGGTCGTGTGGGATCAGCGCCGGCTGGAGGAGGGGCTGGCGCTGCTGCGCCGGGGCGTGGAGATCGATCCCGAGCACGTCGGGGTGCGCATGAACCTCGCCATGGCCCTCGCCATCGGCAACCTGCACCAGGAGGCGATCCATCATTACGCCGAGGTGCTGCGGCGCCGGCCGTCGCATCCGCAGGCGACCGCGAACCTGCTCAAGCCGCTGCTCGACACGTGCGACTGGGACAACGCGGAGCGCGTGGTCGGGTCGCTCGTGGAACGCTGGCGCGCCGCGAAGACCGACGAGGTCCTCGACTCGATCACGCCGTTCACCTCGCTGCTGGTCGACGTGCCGCAGGCGATGCGGCGCGACGTCGCCGCGCGCTATGCCGCGCGCGTGGCCGAGCGCGCCGCGGGCCTGCGCGCGGTGACGCGTAGTCCGCGCCCGTCGGGCACGCGGCTGCGCGTCGGTTACGCCTCCGCGGACTTCCACGAGCACGCCACCATGCACCTCATGGCGGGACTGTTCGAGGCCCACGACCGCGAGCGCTTCGAGATCCACGCCTACTCGTGGGGCATCGACGACGGCAGCGCGTGCCGCGCGCGCGTGCAGGCGGCGATCGAGCACTTCCACGACGTGCGAACGCTCTCGCACGAAGCCATCGCCCGGCGCATCGCCGACGACGGCATCGACATCCTGGTCGACCTGAAGGGCTACACGGGCGAAAGCCGCCCGGAGGTCATGGCCCTGCGGCCGGCGCCATTGCAGGTGAACTGGCTGGGCTATCCGGGCACCATGGCGGCGCCGTTCATCGACTGGCTGATCGCGGACGGGGTGCTCGTCCCGCCCGGCGACGAGGCGGGTTACGGCGAGCGCGTGCTTCGCCTGGAGGGAAGCTATCAGGTGAACGACCGCGCGCAGGCGATCGCCGCCGAGATCCTGCCCCGCGCCGCGTACGGCCTGCCCGCGAGCGGGGTGGTGCTCGCGTGCTTCAACAAGCACTACAAGATCGAGCGGCCGGTGTTCGCGTCGTGGATGCGCATCCTCGCGGCGGTGCCGGATGCGGTGCTGTGGCTGCTCGGCGGCCACGGCGAGAAGGCGCTGCGGCGCGCCGCGGCGGATGCGGGCATCGATCCCGGGCGCATCGTGTTCGCGCAGAAGCGGCCGAAGCCGGAGCATCTGGCGCGCCACCGCCTCGCCGATCTCTTCCTGGACACGCGCACCTGCAACGCGCACACCACCGCATCCGATGCGCTGTGGGCCGGATTGCCGCTGCTCGCCTGGCCGGGGGATGCATTCGCCGGACGCGTTGCGCCGAGCCTGCTGCACGCCGTCGGCCTGCCCGAGCTCGTGATGCGCGACGGGGCGGCCTACGAGCAGACGGCCATCGAGCTGGCGCGGGATCCCGTGCGCCTCGCCGCGCTGCGCGACCGGCTGGCCGCCAACCGGCTGACCACGCCGCTCTTCGACACCCCGCGCTTCGCTCGCGGCCTGGAAGCGGCCTATCTCGAGATGGCCGCCGAGGCAGCGCTCGTCAGGCGCTAGGCCTTGCGCTCCCGCAGGCGCTTCACCGCCATCTCGAGACTGGTGCGCAGGCGGTCGGTGGCGAACGCCAGCTGGTGCAGCTCGTTGCCACTGTCCTGCGGAATGCCGCCGAGGCCGAGGTCCGCGGGCTGACCCACGGAGAGCTCCGCGGTCGCCGCGGTGAGGCGCTGGATGGGCTTCACCACGGCGACCCGGACGAAGACGTACGACACCAGGAACGCGGCGATCACCAGCGCGATCTGCCACGGCGCGATCACCGACAGCGCCACCTCGAAGAACGGCTTGGTCGGCACGCGCACGCTGATCACGCCGGCGACGTCGCCTTCCTTGAAGCCGAACCCCTTGTCCGTGCCGTAGCGCACCTTGACGTCATTGGGGGCCTTCTCGGGCGAGCCGTGGCAGCCGATGCACGAGGCCTTGTGGTACACGGTGCGCGCGTACCGGAACTGTCCGGGCATGACCTCGACGTACTCCTTGAGATTGTCGCTGCGCACGCGCTCCAGCGCGCGCGACTCGAAGGTGTCCGGCTTGTTCACCGGGTTCATGTAGTTGTGCGAGGTCATGCGGAACTTCGCGTGCGAGGCCGACTTCTCCACCGTCTCGGAGAACTCGCGCTGCGCGAGCGCCGGGTTCTTGGAATAGAAGTTCACCGGGGGCAGGTCGGGCTGCGCGAACGTGCCGTCGCCCGCGGGCACCAGCTTCGGGTAGAGCCCCATGTGACCCAGGTAGCTCTTGTCGTCGTCCTTCACCCACACGCGGCCGTACTGCGCGACCCAGGAGCCGAAGGCCTCCACGTTGTCGGCCACCGTTTCCGCCTGGCTCTTCAGCTGGGTGTAGTAGACGCGGTTGAGGATGAAGTAGAACGCCGTCGCGAGGATGGCGAGCGACAGCAGGAACATCAGCGCGAACTGGGTCGCGAGCGAGCGGGCCTTCAGCACGGTACCTCCCGGTGAGGTGAGTCGGTCGTGCGCTACGCCCGGACGAGGTGCATCGCGTCGTCGACGAAGCGTTGCCGCTTCGCCGCGTCCGTGATGTGCTTCGCGAGAAGGTTCAGGTACTCGAATGCATGGGTGGCGTTGAACTTGTTGCCGCCGCCGAGCCACGCCTCCCGCGTCTCCTCGGCGAGGAACGACGCGAACGGCCCCACGTGCCGCAGGAACAGCTCGTCTATGCCATCGCACACGCGCAGCAGCGCGTGGTGCGCCTCAGGCGCCACCGACATCCGTGAATCCCTCCCGGCCACGACCGACCGTCACGCGTCCGGTCGTTGTTGATCGTTTGTACGTACCGGACAGGCGAAATCGTAGCGGCGCAATCCCCCGAAAGGAGAATGGGAACGAGCCGGGGAGATGATTAGTTCACGAGCGGTTGCGAAAACGAAGGGGCCTCCGCAGAGGCCCGTGCACTAATTCGCTTCGCGCTGGACGGGCTGTCGCGGCCCGAGCCGGTATCGATGCTCCTCCCCCCGGTCGAGGGGGAGAGGCCGGGTGGGGGCGTCTACTTCACGATGTCGAGATGCCCGATGCCGTCGGTGATGTTGCGGTTCTTCGCTTCCTTGGAGTGCAGCTTGATCGACAGGCGCAGGTCATTGACGCTGTCGGCGTTGCGCAGCGCGTCCTCGTAGCTGATCACGCCGCTGTCGTACAGATCGAAGAGGTGCTGGTCGAAGGTCTGCATGCCGAGCTCGCGCGAGCGCTTCATCAGCTCCTTGATCTCGTGCACCTCGCCCTTGAAGATGAGGTCGGCGATCAGCGGCGAGTTCAGCATCACCTCGATCGCGGCGACGCGGCCCTTACCTTCCTTCACCGGAATCAGGCGCTGCGAGATCATGCCCTTCAGGTTGAGCGAGAGGTCCATGAGAAGCTGCGGGCGACGCTCCTCCGGGAAGAAGTTGATGATCCGGTCGAGGGCCTGGTTGGCGCTGTTCGCGTGCAGGGTGGCCATGCACAGGTGGCCGGTCTCGGCGAACGCGATGCCGTGCTCCATGGTCTCCCGATCGCGGATCTCGCCCATCATAATCACGTCGGGCGCCTGGCGCAGCGTGTTCTTCAGCGCTGCCTCCCAGGACTCGGTGTCCACGAACACCTCGCGCTGCGTGACGATGCAGTTCCTGTGCGGGTGGACGTACTCGACCGGGTCCTCGATGGTGATGATGTGGCCGTACGAGTTCTCGTTCCGGTAGCCGATCATCGCGGCGAGCGACGTCGACTTGCCCGAGCCGGTCGCGCCCACCATGATCACCAGCCCGCGCTTGGTCATCGCCACGTCCTTGAGCACCGGCGGCAGGCCCAGCTCCTCGATGGTGGGGATCTTCGAGTTGATGGTCCGCAGCACCATGCCGACGTGGCCCTGCTGCACGAACGCGCTGACCCGGAACCGGCCGATGCCCGCCGGGCTGATCGCGAACTGGCACTCCTTGCTGGATTCGAACTCGGCGGCCTGGCGGTCGTTCATGACCGAACGGACCAGCTCCGCCGTGTGCTGCGCCGACAGCGGCTGCTGCGACACCGGGGTCATCTTGCCGTCCAGCTTGATCGCCGGCGGGAAGCCGACGGTGATGAAGAGGTCCGAGGCCTTCTTCGCCACCATCAGCCGAAGGAGGTCGTAGATGAACTTGGTGGCCTGATCGCGTTCCATGATGCCCCTCCGGGTCCGTTCCGCACTGCTACAGCTGATGTTCGGGCCTGCGGGCAGCAGCCCCGGGGAATTCGCGCCGTGCGCGCGTTACCTATCCTGCAAAGTTGTCCTTGTTCATCGCCTTCGAGCGCGCCTCGGCGACGTTGACCACGTTCCGGCGCACCAGGTCCTGCAGGTTCTGGTCCAGCGTCTGCATGCCGAACTGCTGGCCCGTCTGGATCGCCGAGTACATCTGCGCGACCTTGTTCTCGCGGATCAGGTTGCGGATCGCCGGCGTGCCAATCATGATCTCGTGGGCCGCGACCCGGCTGTTGCCGTCCTTGGTCTTGAGCAGCGTCTGCGAGATCACGGCGCGGAGCGATTCCGAGAGCATCGCGCGCACCATCTCCTTCTCCGCCGCGGGGAACACGTCGACGATCCGGTCGATGGTCTTGGCCGCGGAGCTCGTGTGCAGCGTCCCGAACACCAGGTGGCCGGTTTCGGCGCCGGTGAGCGCGAGGCGGATGGTCTCGAGATCGCGCATCTCGCCGACCAGGATCACGTCCGGGTCCTCCCGCAGCGCCGAGCGCAGCGCGTTGGAGAACGACAGCGTGTGCGGGCCGACCTCGCGCTGGTTGATCAGGCACTTCTTCGACTCGTGCACGAACTCGATCGGATCCTCGATGGTGAGGATGTGGCCGTAGTCGTTGTCGTTGATGTGGTTGATCATGCCGGCGAGCGTGGTGGACTTGCCCGAGCCGGTCGGACCGGTCACCAGCACGATGCCGCGCGGCTGCTGGGCGATCTCCGCGAAGATCTTGGGCGCGTTCAGCTCCTCGAGCGTCAGCACCTTGGTGGGAATCGTCCGCATCACCGCCGCAGCGCCGCGCTGCTGCACGAAGGCGTTGACGCGGAAGCGCGCGAGGCCGGGGATCG
>CAZKHE010000123.1:0-13417 GCA_964552535.1 uncultured Enterobacteriaceae bacterium
TTCCTCGACTGTGCATTCCGACCGCCCGCGCCCGGCAACTATTTCACGCGGGGCCCGGGCACGAGGTTCGGGTGCCCTCGATGCGTATGGCATATTGGCCGACATAACGGACAACAACACGCGCAGCACCGGGCTGGCGGTCGCGTCCTCCGCTGGCGCAGCACCGGAACGATGACGCTCTTGTAGACAGGCTGCCGTTGCGGGTTTCGCCACCGTGCCGCGAGCGCTCGCGCGCGCGGCGGACTCCGCGCGCGCACGCGAAGGCGACGACATGGACACGCTGAATGCCGGCCGCGCGGAAGCCGGCGCCGGACTTTCCGGAACCGACACCCGGGCACTCATCGGCCAATGCAAGGAGCTCGTCCGCTCGCGCCTCAACGCCATCGTCGCGGAGGCCCTCGACAAGCTCGAGGACGATCTCTTCAAGGCCGCCGAGCACACCTACTCGCGCCAGGAACAGCAGGTGCTGTTCGAGGCGATGTCGCAGACGAAGAAGTACCGGGCGGAGCTCGCGGCCGAGTTCGACCGGCGCTTCCAGGAGATCTTCGAGCGCCGCATCACCTCGCAGCGGGGCGCCGGGCTCTCGCACAGCATGGAACTGCGTCTGGAGGAGCTCGCGCTGGTCGACGACAACGCCGTCGAGGAGCAGCTCATCATCAGCCAGCTCGCGCGGAAGACGAAGAACACGATCGACCCGGACCAGCTGCTCGGCATCCGGGCGCGCTTCGGCCACCTGCTCGCGACCGACCTCCTCGACGACGAGGCCAACCCGATCTCCCCCGAGGCGGTGCTGGAGGCGCTGAAGCTCGCCTGCGACCGCGTGCCGGGCGACCATGCGGTCAAGACGGCCCTGCTCTCGGCGTTCCAGCCCTACATCGCGCGGGGCATGGGGAACGTGTATGCCGACGTGAACCAGAACCTGATCGCGCACCACGTCCTGCCGCGCATCAAGCACACGGTGCAGCGCGCACGCGACACCGGGCCAGGCAGCACGGCGCACGGCGGCATGGGACCGGGCGCCATGGGCCTGAGCCAGCAGCTGAACGTCTCGCAGCTCATGAACACCCTGCCCGGCGGCATGCATCCGGCCGCCGCGGCGCTGTACAACGCCCTCGGCGGGATGCCGCCCGGCCTCGGCGGCGGCATGGGCGCCGGCGCGGGCGGCATGGGCGGCGGCCCGATGGCGCAGTCCGGGGCCTTCGAGCTCTCGCACCTGCTCGCCAACGTGCTGTCCGGCCCGCCGCAGGGACGGATGCAGGTCGCGCGCATGCTCGCCGATCCGTCGCGCTACGCCTTCGAGGGCATGATGTCCACGCCGGCCACGCCGGCGCTGCTCGACTCGCTCTCGCGCCTGCAGGGCGCGTCCGACCTGCACGGCGGCGAAGGCCAGCCGGCGATCGACTTCCTCGCGCACCTCGACCGCGAGGTGCGCGCGCAGAGCCACCCGCTCGACCAGCTCACCATCGAGCTGGTGACGATGGTGTTCGACTACATCATCGGCGACAAGAGCATTCCGGCGACGGTGAAGGCGGAGATCTCGCGCCTGCAGATCGTCGCGGTCAAGGCCGCGATCCTGGACCGCACGTTCTTCGCGCGGCGCCAGCATCCGATGCGCCAGCTGCTCGACCGCATCGCCGAGGCCTCGCACGACCCGGAGATCAACACGGCCGCGTCGAGCCCGTTCGTGACCGGGCTGCGCGGACTGGTGGACGACATCGTCGCGAGCTTCACCGACGACCTCGCCGTGTTCTCCGCCGCGATGGAGCGCCTGGAGAAGCTCATCGCCGACGACGCGCAGGCGCGCCAGCGCGAGCTCCAGCCCACCGCGATGTCGCTCGAGCAGAAGGAAAAGGCCGACATCTCGCATGCCTCGGCGCTGGCCGAGATCCGCCGCCGCGTCACCAAGCGCACGCCCCTGTTCGTGCGCGACTTCCTGACCACCTGGTGGACGCGCACGCTCGTGGACGCCTATCTGCACGACCGCGACGGCGACGATTCGTGGACGCACCGGCTGGGCGTGGTGGACGCGCTGGTGTGGAGCGTGAGCCCGCTCAAGCGCTCGGAGATCCAGAGCCTCGCGGGCATGCTGCCCAAGCTCGTGCGCAGCCTGCTGCGCGGCATGACGTCGGTCGGCATGCCGAACGAGGCGCGGCACGCGTTCTTCAACCAGCTCATGGAGACGCACACCGCGATGATCAACGAGTCGAAGGCGCGGCCCGTCGACGCGCCCGCCACGCCGTCGGTTGCGCCGGAGGACCTCGGCTCGGCGTCGGAAGCGCCGTCGCAGCCGGTGGAAGACGGGCTCACGGCCGTCGGTGGCAACTACCACCTGCACACCGTCATGGCGCTCGAGCGCGGCGTAGTCATCGAGTTCACCGAGGCCGAGCGGACGGTGCGCTCCAAACTCTCCTGGATCAGCCCCAAGCAGACCCTGTTCCTCTTCACGTCGGTGGAGCACGGCGCGCGCAAGTTCAGCCGCGAGGCGCTGGCCGAAGCGCTCGCGGGCGGGTCGGCGAAGGTGGTCGAGGCGTCGGCCGCGCTGATGGATCGGGTGCTGCAGGCGGTCGTCGGCCCGCCTTCCGTCGCGTAGAGGCCCCCTCCCCGGCCCTCCCCCTCGATCGCGGGCGGGAGACGTCCTTCCTTGCCGGCGTCTACTCCGCGCGCGGGCCTTCGTGCGCTTGGACGCCGGCGTGGGCGCGGACCCAGGCCTTCCACTGCTCGAAGAGGCGCGGCGTGCGCGCCGCCACGACCGAGCGGCGCAGGCCCTGCCCGGCGAAGAAGTCGTCGTCGCCGATCATGCACATCGCACCGCCGGCCTCCGCGAGCATCAGGTAGCCGGCGGCATAATCCCAGAGCTCCTGGCCGCCGTTCAGGAACACGTCCATGCGTCCCGCGGCGAGCTCGCACCAGTGCAGCACGCCCGCGCCGAAGTTGCGCATCGAATGGAACGGGGGCGACTCCAGCGCGCGCAGCGCGAGCGCGCGCGGCAGGCGCTTCTCCTCGATGGCTGCGACCGCGTCGTGGAGATCGAGCTCGGTCGCGCGCAGCGGGAGGCGCTCGTCGCCGAGCCACGCCCCGCCGCCGGCCTCGGCGCGGAACAGCTCGCCGCTCACCGGGTTGTAGATCACGCCGAGGCGGGTCCGCCCATCCACCATGTAGGCGACCGAGACGGCGAAGTACGGAATGCCCGACGCGAAGTTGGTGGTGCCGTCGACCGGGTCGATCACCCAGACCCCGCCGGTGCCGCCCTGCCACGCCTCGAGCTGATGCGCGTGCTTCATCTCCTCGCCCACGATCGGCACGTCGGCGATCGCCGCGAGGCGCGCCGAGAGCGCCGCCTGGGCCGCGTGATCCGCCTCCGTCGAGAAGCTGCCGTCGGGCTTCGCGAAGCGGGCGTGCGACGCGCTGCGGAACCGGGGCAGGAGCTCGGTGCGCGCCACGTCGACGACGGCGGCGACCACCGCGGCGAGGGGTGGCGAGGAGGTGGGCACGGCGTCGGGCGCGGAGGAGGGCATGCTGTGGCTACAATCCTAGCGAATATCGCGCCCCCCGGTTTCCGCCGTGACCGACTCCGCCCCGCCCATCGAACCGTTCGCCGGCCCGCGCCTCTACTGCGAGGACGGTCTCGCGCCCGGCGCCACCGTCGATCTGCCGGAGCGCGCGGCGCGCCACGTCGCCGCGCTGCGCCTGCGTGCGGGCGATGCGCTGACGCTGTTCTCCGGCGACGGCTACGAGTGGCGCGGCATCCTCGCCGCCGTCGGCAAGCGCGGCGCGCAGGTCGCGCTGCGCGAGCGGCGCGCCGTCGACCGCGAGTCGCCCCTCGACATCACGCTGGTGCAGGGCGTGTGCGCGGCCGACCGCATGGATCTCGTGCTGCAGAAGGCCACCGAGCTCGGCGTGGCACGCATCCGCCCCGTCGTGACCACGCGCTCCATCGTGCGGCTCTCGCAGGAACGCCAGGAGCGTCGCGGGACGCACTGGCAGAACGTCGTGATCGCCGCGTGCGAGCAGTGCGGGCGCAACGTCGTGCCGCAGGTGGCGCCGAGCACGGCGCTGCGCGACTTCCTCGCCGAGGCCGCCGCGCCGGGGACCCGCATCGTCCTTTCGCCGCTGGCGGACGCCACGCTGCGCACGCTGCGCGTCGCCGGCCCGGTCACGATCCTGATCGGGCCCGAGGGCGGCCTCACCGACGACGAGCGCGAGCTCGCGGGCCTCGCGGGCTTCGTCGGCGTGCGCTTCGGACCGCGCATCCTGCGCACCGAGACCGCGCCGCTCGCCGCCATCGCTGCGCTCCAGGCCCTGCACGGCGACTGCTGACCCTTCGCCTACAATAGCGGCCTTCCGCCACGCCACAGAGCCACGCCGAGATGGCCTCCGAGAAGAAGAACGCCCCGACGAGCGATGCGCAGTTCGTCCGCTGGGTCCGCTGGGCCGCGCCCTATCTCCATGCCTTCCGCGGCAAGACGTTCGTCGTCGCCTTCGGCGGCGAACTGGTGGAGGACGGGCAGTTCACCGCGCTCGCGAGCGACATCAACCTGCTCTACAGCGTCGGCATCCGCATCGTGCTCGTGCACGGATCCCGGCCGCAGATCGATGCGCAGCTCGCGCAGCGCGGCGCGCAATCCCGCTACCACGAGGGCATCCGCATCACCGATCCGGTGGCGCTCGAATGCGTGAAGGAGGCGGTCGGTCTGCTGCGCGTGGAGATCGACGCCCTGCTTTCGCTCGGACTGCCGAACACGCCGATGGCGGGCGCACCGATCAACACCGTCTCCGGCAACTTCATCCAGGGCCAGCCCCTGGGCGTGGTGGACGGCCACGACTACCAGTATTCGGGGAACGTGCGGCGCATCGACACCGCCGCGATCAACGGCTGCCTCGAGACGGGCAACATCGTGATCGTGTCGCCCATCGGCTATTCGCCCACCGGCGAGGTGTTCAACCTGTCGATGGAGGACGTCGCCGTCGCCACGGCGAAGTCGCTGGGCGCCGAGAAGCTCATCTTCTTCTCGGACGGCGCGGTGATCGACCGCACCGGGCGCAACGTCGCCGACGCCACCGCCGCGGAGGCCGAGGAGCTGCTCGCGCGCAGCAAGCGGCTCACCGCCGACACGCGCCTCTACCTCGCGCACGCCGTCGAAGCGGTCCGCGGCGGGGTGAAGCGCGCGCACATCATCAACCGCCGGGTGGACGGGGCGCTGCTCATCGAGCTCTTCACCTACGACGGCTCGGGCTGCATGATCACCACCGACACGCTGGAGCGGCTGCGACCGGCGACCATCGACGACGTCGGCGGCATCCTGCAGCTCATCGAGCCCCTCGAGGAGCAGGGCATTCTCGTGCGCCGCGGACGCGAGCTCCTCGAACGCGAGATCGGCCGCTTCATGGTGATGGAGCACGACCGGGTGATCCTCGGTTGCGCCGCGCTCTATCCGTTCCCCAAGGCGCGCGCGGGCGAGCTCGCCTGCCTGGCCGTGCGGCCGGAGTACCGCGGCGAGGGCTACGGCGAGAAGCTGATGGGGGCCATCGAGCAGAAGGCGCGCATGGCCGGCATGAGCAAGCTCTTCGTCCTCACCACGCGCGCCGAGCACTGGTTCGTCGAGCGCGGCTTCGCCGAGGCCGACGTGAGCGCGCTGCCCGAGGAGAAGCGCTCGCTCTACAACTGGCAGCGGCGCTCGGTCATCCTGGTGAAGAAGCTCGGCTCGGGGCGCGGGTAGAATCGCGGGATTCCCGCATCACGGAGTCGCCCCATGGCAAGAATGGTCAACTGCATCAAGCTCGGCCGCGAGGCCGAGGGCCTCGACCTCCCGCCGGTTCCCGGCGAGCTGGGCAAGCGCATCTACGAGAGCGTCTCGAAGGAGGCGTGGCAGCAGTGGATCCGCCACCAGACGATGCTGATCAACGAGAACCGGCTGAACCTCGCCGACGCGCGCGCCCGGAAGTATCTCGCCGAGCAGATGGAGAAGCACTTCTTCGGCACCGGCGCCGACATGGCCGCGGGGTACGTGCCGCCGAAGCCCTGACGCGGGGCCTCGTGCTCAGGCCTCGGTCGAGCGCATGTGCCGCACGTCGCGGCCCTCGACCATGTAGATCACGTACTCCGCCATGTTCTTCGAGTGGTCGCCGATGCGCTCCAGCGCCTTGGCGATGAACAGCACCTCGAGGCAGCGGCTGATGGTACGCGGGTCTTCCATCATGAAGGTGATGAGCTGGCGCAGGATGGAGCGGAACTCGGTGTCCACCGCGTCGTCCTGCACGACCACGTCCTGAGCGGCGCCCGAGTCCAGCCGGGCGAACGCATCGAGCGCGCTGCGCAGCATCCGCGTCGAGAGCGACGCGATGTGGCGGATCTCCAGCTTCGGCATGTGCATGCGCTCGGCGGAGTGGATCAGCTTCGCCATGCGCGCGATCTTCTCGGCCTCGTCGCCGATGCGCTCGAGGTCGGTGATGGTCTTGATCACGGCGATGATGAGCCGCAGGTCGCCCGCGGCGGGCTGGCGCCGCGCGATGATGTGGCTGCACGCCTCGTCCAGCTCGACCTCCATCGCGTTGACGCGATGGTCCGTCTCCACGACGCGCTCGAGGGCCGCCATGTCGCCCGAGCCGAGCGCGTCGATCGCGCGCTCGATCTGCTCCTCGACGAGGCCGCCCATCTGCAGCACCGTGGTGCGGACGGCTTCGAGCTCGTTGTCGAACTGCTTCGAGGTGTGTTCGGTCATGGCTTGATGGCGCTCCTCGCCTCGATGTTGAACCGCGAATGTGACATTCTGGTTGCAGCGGGCCCCGTCAGGCCTTCCGGTGCGTTTGCACGCCCGCCGGCGTGCCGAGCAGCAGCACGTCGGCGCCGCGGCGAGCGAACAGGCCGTTGGTCACCACGCCCGTGATGTTGTTGAGGCGTTCCTCGAGCGCGGCCGCGTCGCGGATCTCCAGCCCCTCGACGTCGAGGATCACGTTCCCGTTGTCGGTGACGAATCCGGCGCGCAGGCGCGGCGCCCCGCCGAGCGCGGCGATCTCGCGCGCGACGTACTCGCGCGCCATCGGGATGACCTCCACCGGCAGCGGGAAGCGGCCGAGCCGCGCCACCCGCTTGGACTCGTCGGCGATGCAGACGAACCGCCGTGCCACGGCGGCGACGATCTTCTCGCGGGTCAGCGCGCCGCCGCCGCCCTTGATCATGGCGAGGCCCCCGTCCACTTCATCGGCGCCGTCCACGTAAACCGGCAGGTCGGTCACGTCGTTGAGATCGAGAAGCGGGATGCCCAGTCGGCGCAGCCGCTCGGCGGTCCGCTCCGAGCTGGCGACGGCCCCCGGAATGCGCGCGGCCAGCGGCGCGAGGGCCTCGATGAAGCGTTCGGCGGTGCTGCCGCTGCCGACGCCGAGCACCGCGTCGGGCACGACATGGGCCACGGCAGCTTCGGCCACCTGGCGTTTGAGCTCGTCCTGGGTCATCGTGATTGTCCTGGACGCGAGTGTAGCCGATACGTCATTCGAGGATCGCCGTGAAGGCAATCACGGTTTCGCCCGGACGGGTCCCGTCGGCCGCAGGGACTACCCCGAGGCGGCCCGCCCTGTTCTAGAATCGGGGAACGCGAATGACATTGGCAAGCCCGGGACCCATGCGCCGCACCGCCTTCAGCCTGCTCGCCGCCGCGCTCCTGCCGGCCGCCGCCGCGGCCCAGGGCGGGCTGCGCGTGAGCGACGACGCCGCGTTCGGCCCGCGCCCGGACGGCGACGAGCAGGAGATGCGCCTCGTGCTCACGCCGCTGGGCGGACAGGGCTTCACGCTCGTGCAGCCCGGCTGGGCGGGCGCCGGCTTCCGCGCGCCGCCGGGCCTGGACGCCGGCGCGCCCAGCCGCTTCGCCCTGGCGCGGACCGGCGCGGGCGGGGCCTCGGGCCTCGATCTCCGGGTCGATCGCTGGACCGTGTCCTCCACCGTCCGCCCGCTCCTCGGCGCCGCACGCCCCGATCTCTCGCGGGTGGATTTCGGGGCGAGCTACGGGCTGCCGCTGGCGCAGCGTCATGAGCTGGTCGTGTCCGGCGGCCTCGGCTTCGGCGCCGGCGCGGGGCTCGCGCCCACCGCGGGCCAGGACTACACGGCGCGCGAAGCCTGGCTGCCGGCCGCCGGCGGCACGGGCCTCCGCGACGTGGGCCTGCGCCTGTCGTGGCGCTACAGCCTCGACCGCAACTTGTATGTCAACACGTCGATCGGCGTCGATCGCATGTTCGCCGATCCGACCGGCCTCGGTGCGTCGTACGAGCGCCACGTCGGCTCCGTCGGCGCGGTGTTCGGGTATCGCTTCTACTAGGAGGCTGCATGGGACTGCTCGACCAGTTGCTGGGCGACGTGCTGGGCCAGATGGGCAACGCGCAGGCGCCGCAGCAGGCCCGCATGCCCGGTGCGGGCGGCATGGCGGCCGCCGGGGGCGGCGGCGCGCTGCTCGCCATGGCCATGCAGTTCGTCGCCAACTATCCCGGCGGGCTGCCCGCGCTGCTTGCGAAGTTCAGCGGCGCCGGCTACGGCGAGCAGGCGAGCTCCTGGGTGGGCACGGGGCAGAACATGCCGATCTCTCCCGAAGTGCTCTCGCAGATCTTCGGTCAGGGGGAGATGCAGCAGGTGGGCCGGCAGTTCGGCGTCGAGCCGACCGTGGCCGCCGGCGGCCTCGCCGCGCTGCTGCCCGAACTGGTCAACCAGCTCACGCCGCAAGGCCGCGTCGAGCCCGGGATGGAGAAGGCGAGCGGCGACGACCTCGCCTCGCTGATGGAAGGCCTGCGCCGCAACTTCGGCTGACGCCGCGCGCCCGCCTCACTCGGCGAACTTCAGCCGCTCGAGCAGTTCCTTCGCCCGGGCGTTGCCGTTCAGTGCAGCGAGCTGCAGGAAGGCGCGCGCCTGGGGCAGGTCGCGCTCCACCCCCTCGCCCCGGTAGTAGATCAGGCCCAGGTTGAGTTGCGCCTGCGCGTCGCGCTGGTCGGAGGCGCGCCGAAACCACGCCACCGCATCCCGGACGTCGCGCGGCCGCCCGGCGCCGCGCTCCAGCATCGCACCGAGGTTGTAGAGTGCGTCGGCTTCGCCGCGCTGCGCGGCTTCGCGATACCACCGCTCGGCCTCGCCCGCGTCGGCCTCGACCCCGCGGCCGCGCTCGTACATTGCCCCGAGGCGATACGCCGCCGTCGGATCGCCGGCACGGGCCGCGGCGGCGATCGCCTGCGCGTCGCTCTGCGCCACCGGCGCGGGAAGCACGCGCAGGCCCGCGAGGAACCTCGTGGCGATGTCGAATGCCGTGCTGGTGTCGCTGGTGAAGGGCGCGCGGACCGCGTAGGCGGCGTCGATCACCAACCCGTCGATCTGCGGATGCAGGCAGGCGCGCCCCACCACCTCGGTCACCCGCGCCGCCAGGTACCACGGGACGACCTCGTCGGCCTGCACGCGATAGCGCGTGCACAACGGATCGGTCGAATCGAGCCGCTCCTCGTGACGGATCGCGGCGACCCGGGTCGCATCGGCCGCCCTCGCGCGGCGCGCCCGCATGGCGGCAAGGAACGCGTCCGGCGTCGCCATCGTCGCTTCGACCCGCTCGGCGACGACCGTGGCGAAGCTGTCCTCGTCGCCACCCGGGGTGCGGCGCACCAGCACCGCGCGGCTGCGCGTCTTGGCGAGGCTGTACCAGTGCCGATCCTGCGGGGGCTCGATGGAGAAGCCGTCGAACGCCCACCGCTGGCCGGGGTCGAGAATCGGGTTCGGCACGGCGGGAGTCCCGCCGGCGGCGGGCGGCGTCTCCTGGGCCGCCACGGCACGCAGCGCCAGGACCAGCCCCGCCGCGGCAGCGACGGCGATGCGCCGCCGCCTCACCGCTTGCGCGGCGCCGGCAGGTCCGTACAGACGCCTTCGGCCACTTCGGCCGCCATGCCGATGCTCTCGCTGAGCGTCGGATGCGGATGGATGGTCTTGCCGATGTCGACGGCGTCCGCGCCCATCTCGATGGCGAGCGCCACTTCGCTGATGAGATCGCCGGCGTTGGTGCCCACGATGCCGCCGCCAACGATGCGGTGCGTCTCCCCATCGAAGATCAGCTTGGTGAAGCCCTCCGCGCGGCCGTTGGCCAGCGCCCGCCCGGACGCGGCCCACGGGAAGCGCGCGACCTCGACCTTCACGCCCTGCTTCTTCGCCTCGTCCTCGGTGAGGCCGGCCCACGCGACCTCGGGGTCGGTGTAGGCGACCGACGGGATCACGCGCGCGTCGAAGAACGACTTCTCGCCGGCTGCGGCCTCGGCGGCGACGTGGCCCTCGTGCACCGCCTTGTGCGCCAGCATCGGCTGCCCGGCGATGTCGCCGATGGCGAAGATGTGCGGCACGTTGGTCCGCATCTGCTGGTCGACGGGGATGAACCCGCGCTCGTTCACCGCCACGCCGGCCGCCTCCGCGCCGATCCGCTTCCCGTTCGGCGTGCGGCCCACCGACACGAGGATCATGTCGTAGACCTGGGGCTCGGCGGGCGCCTTCTCGCCCTCGAACCAGACCTTGAGGCCTGCGGGGGTCGCCTCGACCTTCGTGGTCTTCGTCTTCAGCATGACGTTGTCGAAGCGGGCGGCGTTGTGCTTCTGCCAGACGCTCACCAGGTCGCGGTCGGCGCCGAGCATCAGGCCGTCGAGCATCTCCACGACGTCCAGGCGCGCGCCGAGCGTCGAGTACACCGTGCCCATCTCGAGGCCGATGATGCCGCCGCCGATGACCAGCAGCCGCTTGGGACGCGAGCGCAGTTCCAGGGCGCCGGTCGAGTCCACGATCCGCGGATCGTCGGGAAGGAACGGCAGCTTCGCCGCCTGCGAGCCGGCGGCGATGATCGCCTTCCCGAAGCGGACGACCTTGCGGCCGTCCTTCGTCTCCACCGCGAGGTGGTTCGGCCCGACGAAGGTGCCGACGCCGGTCACCACGTCGACCTTGCGGCCCTTGGCCATCGAGGCGATGCCGCCGACCAGCTTGCCGACCACCTTGTCCTTGTGCGCGCGCAGCTTGTCGAGATCGACCTTCGGCGCGGCGAACTCGATGCCGAGGTCGGCGAAGTGCTTCGTCTCCTCCATCACCGCCGCGACGTGCAGCAGCGCCTTGGACGGAATGCAGCCGACGTTGAGGCACACGCCGCCGAGCGTCGCATAGCGTTCCACCAGCACCGTCTTCATGCCCAGGTCGGCGGCGCGGAAAGCGGCGGAGTAGCCTCCGGGGCCCGATCCCAGCACGAGCATCTCGCACTCGATGTCGGCCGCGCCGGAGAACTGCGCCGCGGCCGGCGCCGATGCGGGCGCGGGCGCAGCCGGGGCAGCGGACCGGGCGGGAGCGGGAACCGGCGCGGCGGACGCGGCGACAGCGGCGGGCGCCTCGCTCGCCTCGAGCGTCAGGATCGGACTGCCCTCGTTCACCTTGTCGCCCACCTTCACCGCCAGCGCCTTCACGACCCCGGCGGCGGGGGACGGAATCTCCATCGTGGCCTTGTCCGACTCCACGGTGATCAGCGACTGCTCGGGCGCGACCGTGTCGCCCGGCTGCACCAGCACCTCGACGACGGCGACGTCCTTGAAGTCCCCGATGTCGGGAACCTTCACTTCCTGAACGGGCATCGCGCGGCTCCTTACAGCATCGCGCGCCGGAAGTCGGCGAGCAGCTGGGCGAGGTAGGCGTTGAAGCGCGCCGCGGCGGCGCCATCGATGACGCGGTGATCGTACGAGAGCGACAGCGGCAGCATCAGCCGCGGCTGGAACGCCTTGCCGTCCCACATCGGCTTCATCTGCGATTTCGACACGCCGAGGATCGCCACCTCCGGCGCGTTGATGATGGGCGTGAAGTGCGTGCCGCCGATGCCGCCGAGGCTGGAGATCGAGAAGCAGCCGCCCTGCATGTCGGCGGGCTTCAGCTTGCCCTCGCGGGCCTGCTTCGCGAGCTCGGCGGTCTCCTTCGCGAGTTCGAAGACGCCCTTCTGGTCGGCGTCGCGGATCACCGGCACGACGAGGCCGTTCGGCGTGTCGGCGGCGAAGCCGATGTGGAAATACTTCTTGAGGACCAGGTTGTCGCCGTCGAGCGAGGCGTTGAACTCGGGGAACTTGCGCAGCGCGGCGACGACGGCCTTGATGAGGAACGCGAGCATCGTCACCTTGACGCCGGCCTTATCGTTCTCCTTGTTCAGCTGCAGCCGGAAGGCCTCCAGCTCGGTGATGTCCGCCTCCTCGTTGTTCGTGACGTGCGGGATCATCACCCAGTTGCGCGCGAGGTTCGCGCCCGAGATCTTCTTGATGCGCGACAGCGGCTGCGTCTCGATCGGACCGAACTTGGCGAAGTCCACCTGCGGCCAGGGGAGCAGGCTGAGCCCGGCGCCGGCAACGGGGGCCCCGGCGGTCGGCGCGGGCGCCGCGCCGCTCACGATGCCCTTCACGAAGCTCTGCACGTCCTGCTGGAGGATGCGGCCCTTCGGGCCGGTTCCGCGCAGCTTCGCGAGGTCCACGCCGAGCTCGCGCGCGAACTTGCGCACCGAGGGCGAGGCGTGCGGCTTGAAGCCCGCCGCTTCCGCGGCGGGCTCGGAGCGCACGGGCGGCTGGCGCGTCGGCGCGGCGGCGGGCGCAGGCGCGGCCGCTGCAGGCGCAGGGGCCGACGCCGCCGCTTTCGGCGCGGCGGGTGCAGGCGCCGGCGCGGGAGCGCCCGCGGCGCCTTCCTGCAGCACCAGGATCGCGCTGCCTTCGCTCACCTTGTCGCCGACCTTCACGCGCAGCGCCTTCACCGTGCCGGCGGCGGGCGCGGGAATCTCCATCGTGGCCTTGTCCGACTCGACGCTGATCAGCGACTGCTCGGCGGCGACCGCATCGCCTTCCTTCACCAGGATCTCGACGACCTCGACGTCCTTGAAATCGCCGATGTCCGGCACCTTGACTTCGCGCTCGGCGCCCCCGGCCGGCGCGACGGCCTGCGCTGCCCCCGCAGGCGGCGCGCCCGCCGCTGCGGCCGGCTTGGGTGCCGCGCCCTCCCCGCCTTCCAGGACGAGGATCGGCGAGCCTTCGCTCACCTTGTCCCCGACCTTGATGCGCACCTCCTTCACCACGCCGCCCGACGGCGAGGGGATCTCCATCGTGGCCTTGTCGGACTCGACGGTGATCAGGGACTGCTCGGGCGCGACGGTGTCGCCCGGCTTCACCAGGACCTCGACGATCTCGACGTCCTTGAAGTCCCCGATGTCGGGGACGAAGACTTCCTGGATGGCGCCCATTGTTCTTCCTTTGTAGGGCGGGCAGAGGGAAGAGGGAAGAGGGAAGGGAAAACGCCTGACCGCTCGAGGCCGTTACCCTTCCCCCTTCTCCCGTCCCCCTCCCGCTTTTTCCAGTCGCGTCTACACCAAGACGGGACTGGGCTTGTTGGGATCGATCCCGTACTTCCTGATCG
>CAZKHE010000124.1:0-13333 GCA_964552535.1 uncultured Enterobacteriaceae bacterium
CCGTCCACTCGATCGCGCCGGACACGCCCATCGATCTGTTCGACCTGCGCCGGCGTTTCGCCTTTCTTGCGCCGCTCTACGACGCCGAGTACGGCTCGGCGAGCTTCGTCGCGGTGACCCGCCCCGCCGAGCTCGAGCTGCGCCTTTCCACCACCGGCCTGCTCATCCGCGAGGCCGTTCCGCCCACCTCACAGAAGACGAAATGACCAAGCGCTACTTCGAGGATTTCCAGCTCGGCGAGGTCGCCCTCTCCGCGCCCTACACCGTCTCCCGCGAGGAGATCCTCGACTTCGCCCGCAAGTACGATCCGCAGCCGTTCCACACCGACGAGGCGGCGGCGAAAGACTCGATGTACGGCGGCCTCATCGCGAGCGGCTGGCACACCTGCGCCATCGCCATGCGCCTCATCTGCGATCTCTACATCACCGACTCCCACAGCATGGGCTCGCCGGGCGTGGACGACGTGCGCTGGACCAGGCCGGTGCGCCCCGGCGACACGCTGCGGCTGCGCTGGACGGTGCTCGACGCGAAGCCCTCGCGCAGCCGTCCCGAGATGGGCGCGGTGCAGTCGCGGTGGGAGATCCTCAACCAGCGCGACGAAGTGGTGATGCACACGACCGGCTGGGGGCTGTTCGGACGGCGTCCGCAGTGACCGCGTTCGCGCTCTCGCATCGCATCCACGTCCTGCCCCGCCGGGAGGACATCGACACCGTCCGGATGCCGGGCAAGGTCGTCATCGTGCTCGACGTGCTGTTCGCGACCTCGACCATCGTCACCGCGCTCGCGCACGGCGCCGCGCGCGTCGTGCCGCGCGTGGACGAAGCGGCAGCGCGCGCGGAGGCCGCCCGCCATCCGGAGGGCTCGTACGTCCTGGCGGGCGAGCTCCTCGCCGAGACCCTGCCCGGCTTCGCCGCGCCCACGCCGCTCGCGCTCGTGGCGCACGGCGTGGCCGGGAAGACGGTCATCTACTCCACCACCAACGGCACGGTGGCGCTCCACGATGCGACCGGGGCCGACCGCGTGTACGCGGCATCGCTGCTGAACGGCGCGGCGACCATCGATCACGTGCTCGCGGCGCATCCGGAGCGCACGCTGCTGATCGTGTGTTCGGGGTCGATGGGCAACTTCAATCTCGAGGACTTCTACGGCGCCGGGTACCTGGTCGACCTCCTCGCCCGGCGCCTGGGCGAAGGCGCGGACTTCTCCGACGCCGCGCGCGCGGCACGGGCCCTGTTCCGCTCCGGTGCGCCGGCGGCGACGCTCGCGGACTGCCGGGTCGGCCGCATGATGACCGCGCGCGGGCTGGCCCACGAGGTGGACTACGCGGCGCGGCTCTCGGCGCTGGAAGTCGTGGCGCGGCTCGAGGGCGAGGCGGTGGTCGCGGCCTAGCGCCGCCGCGGACTCAGTAGTTGCCCCGGCCGCGTCCGCCGTAGCCGAACACCCCGATCAGGAGCCGCGACACCCCGTACGCGAGCCAGATGCGCACGCGCAGCGCGAGCGGCTTCTTGCGCCAGCGCAGCCGCGCGACCGGCAGCGACGCCGTCTCGATCATCGCGTGGAGCGAATCGCGGAGCTCCTGCGCGAAGCGGCGATCGTCGGCGACGACGTTCGCCTCGCGCGCGAGCAGCAGGCTGAACGGGTCGATGTTGGACGAGCCCACCGTGGCCCACCGGCCGTCGATCACCGCGACCTTGGCATGCAGGAAGCTGCGGCTGTATTCGTAGATGTGCACGCCGGCGTCCAGCATGGAGCCGTACAGTGCGCGCGATGCGTAATGCAGCAGCACGTACTCGACGCGCCGCTGCAGCAGCAGCTTCACCGTCACGCCGCGCGCCGCGGCCGCGGTGAGCGCGCGCCGGAAGGGCCGGCCGGGGAAGAAGTACGCGCACGCGATGACGATCTCGTCGGTCGCCGACTCGATCGCGCGAAGATACGCGTCCTCGATGTCCGAGCGGTGGCGGAAGTTGTCGCGGATGACGAGCGCGGCACGCTGATAGCCGGCCCGGTGCGGTGAACGGGCGGGCGGCGGCGGAAGCGTGCCGCGCCGCCGGAAGCTCGCCCACGACACCACGAGCCAGAGTTCGGCGGTCGCCGCGCGCACGTCCGCCGCGAGCGGACCTTCGATGCGCACGGCGAAGTCCACGCGGGGCGGCGTGTGCCCCGGGCAGTTGTAGTCGTCGATGACGTTGATGCCGCCGACGAACGCGACCTCGCCGTCGATCACCGCGAGCTTGCGATGCAGGCGGCGCAGGCGCCCGCGGCGGAAGTCGAAGGGCGTGATGTCGGGTCGGTAGACGAGCAGCTGCACCGGCGAGTCCTCCAGCGCCGCGCGCAGCGTGCCGAAGTAGCGCTTCGCGCCGAAGCCGTCCACGACGAGGTGGGTCGCGACCCCGCGCCGCGCCGCCTTGATGAGGGCCGCGGCGACCGCGCGCCCCACCCCGTCGTCGGCGAAGATGTACGTCTCGAGGAAGATCTCGGTGCGGGCGCTCTCGATCGCCGCGACGAGCGCGGGGAAATAGCCCGCCCCGCTGTCAAGCAGCGTCAGACGGTTCCCGTCGACGAGCTCCAGGCGGCGCCCCTTCCGGCTACGACACGGCGAGCCGCGCCGTCAGCATCGCATGGTCGGAGATCTTCGACCAGGGATGGCCGTGGTGCACCTCGGCGTGGTAGACCGAGAAGCCGCGGACGTAGATGCGGTCGAGACGGAAGATCGGGAAGCCCGCGGGGAAGCTGCGGGCGGGGCGGCCGCGGTCGTCGCGGAACACCTCGGTGAGGCCGAGTTCGGCGGCGAGGCGCCGGCCGGCGCGGTTGCGCCAGTCGTTGAAGTCGCCTGCGACGATGAGGGGGTGCTCGTCCGGCACCGCGCCGAGGATGCGATCGACGATCTGGTGGAGCTGGCGCAGGCGGCCGCGCTCGTTGAGGGCGAGGTGCACGCACAGGCAGTGGATGCGCCCGAACGAGGGCACGTCGATCTCGCAGTGGAGCAGGCCGCGGCTCTCGAAGAGATGCGAGGAGACGTCGAGGTTCTCCCAGGAGACGATCGGGAAGCGCGACAGGATCGCGTTGCCGTGGTGGCCGTGGTCGTACACGGCATTGCGGCCGTAGGCGAACTCCGGCCACACCTGGTCGGCCAGGAACTCGTACTGCGGCCGGTCGGGCCAGTGGTGGAAGCGCTTCGCGTGCCGCTGGTGCGCGCCCTGCACTTCCTGCAGGAAGACGATGTCCGCGTTCACGTCGCGCAGCCGGTCGCGCAGCTCGTGCACCATCATCCGCCGGTTGAAGTGCGAGAACCCCTTGTGGATGTTGTAGGTGGCGACGTGCAGATCCATGGCGTTGGGGATTCTACCGAAGCCGTGGTCGGCTATTCCCCACGCGCCGCGGGGGTGAAGTAGCGTTCGAGCAGATCGGGGTCGTCGAAATGGCGGCGGCCGACGAACGCCGTCGCGTGGCGCCCCCACTGCCGCATCGCGCCGGGTTCGCGGATCCCCATCGGCCAGAAGAGCCAGCGTTCGCCGCGCTCGCTGCCGGCCACGATGCCGTCCGGGCCGTAGAGACTGACCGAGCGGCCGTCGGTGGCGGCGAGCCGGCGCAGCCCCGCCTCGGAGGCCATGCCGTAGGTGCGCTGGGGCGGCGGCGAGCCGACGGCGACGCGCTGCACGTAGTGCGTCCGCGAGGCGATGCGCACGCGCACCGGCTCGCCCGCGGCGAGCGCGGGCAGGGACTGCGGCACCAGCGCCCACTCGTCCAGCGTGTCCGGACGCGGCCGCAGCGCAACGCGCGCCGTCGGGAAGAACATGTGGTAGCAGCCGCACGCGTGCATGGTGTCGAACACCAGCGGCGCGCCGTCCGCGTCGAGGGTCACGCGCCACACCACGGCGTCCCACCGGCCGCCGAGCAGATCGAACGCGGAGGTCCGCGGGCGCGCGGGAAACCACGCGGTGTAGACCACCTGCGGCAGGACCTGGCCTTGGAAGCGCGTGAATGCGATGCGGCCATACACCGTGGGGCGCGCGATGTCGACGAACGGCGTCCCGCCGGGCTCGCGCCGAACGAGGCCGATGGCATCGTCCGGAAGCGCCGTGTCGATCTCGAGCACGGGCGCATGCAGCGCGAGCAGGGCCTCGGCGTCCTCCCGGGCAGGGACGGCGAACGCGGCGCCCGCGGCTGCCACGCGCTGCGCGAGATCGCGGGCGGCGTCGGTGCTCATGCGCTCCGGATGCGCGGGGCCGAGGCGCACGAGCGCGCCGCGGACCGGCAGGACATCCGGGGGTTGTGCGAACGTCGCGTGCACGCCTCGCTCGTATGCGCGCACGCCTGCCGCGAACGGCACTCGCGTGATGGCGTACAGGCCGAGCACCCGCTTCCAGGTGGCGTAGTCGTCGGGCACGGCGGCGGCCCGACGCAGCGACGCGCGCGCGCCGGGATCCTCGCGATCGCGCGCGGCGAGCACGGTGCCGCACCCGTGCACGTGCACGGCGGGCAGGACGTCCATCAGCCCGGCGCGCCGCGCGGCGGCGCGCACGCGCTCGTGCCGTTCGGGCGGCAGGTTGTCGAGCTCCGCCGCGCGCGCCTCGCGGTCGAGCCGCTGCATCGCCGCCATCCAGCCGGCGAAGCCCGCGTCGTCGATCTCGTCGCGGAAGCTCGCGAGGAAACGGCTGCTGCGCAGATAGGGGAAGCCGGGGACGCGCGCCGCTTCGGCGTCGCCCACCCCCGCTTCGGCAACGACGGCGTCCAGTGCGGCGAGATAGGACTCGCAGCGCTGCTCGATGGTCGGCGCGTCGGCGGGCATCGGCGCCCGCGCGGCACATCCCGCGGCGAGCAGCGCGGCGGCGACGGCGATCAGCGTGCCGGGCCGGATCATCGCGCCGCTCGCCGCACGGGTCAGCGCGCGGCCCGCGCGCGTTCCGGCAGCATCAGGATGGCGTCGCGGTTCGACCACGAGAAGCAGCGGTCCGCCGCCTCGCGCCACGGCAGCCAGACGTACGCGCGATGCTCGTCCGGCGCGAGCGTCACCGGCAGTCGCTCCGGCACGGTCAGGCCGAACACCCGCTCCGCATTGTGCGTGACGCCCGGCCCGTAGCGCGCGCGCCAGTGCTGCATGATCTCGAAGCGGTTCTCCACGCCCCAGTCCACCAGCGCGTAGCGCGCGGCGTCGATGCCCGTCTCCTCGGCGACCTCGCGCAGCGCCGTCTCCCGCAGCGGCTCGTCCTCGCGGTCGACGCTGCCGGTGACCGACTGCCAGAAGCCCGGCCACGGCGCGCGCTCGAGCAGCAGCACGTCGAGCGCCGGGGTGTGGATCACCACCAGCACCGAGCGCGGGATCTTGTAGGCCCGCGGCGCCGCGGTCATTCCTGGCCGAGCGGCGGCAGGTCGAACTGCTCCGGATCGGCGCCGCCGACGAACACCCAGAAGGGCACGTCCTCGTCGTACCAGTACTCCGCCGCGCTGTCGAAGATCTCCATCGCGGTCTCGAACACCTCGGGATCGGTGCGCGACAGCGCGCCGCAGTTCTCCAGCACCAGCACGTAGCCCGTGGCATCGTGCCAGGAGAGGTCGGTGAGACAGTCTTCGAGCGCGTCCCAGTTCTCGCCGAACCAGTCGGGAAAGGCCAGAGCCTCCGCGATCGCGCGCAGCATGCCCTCCTTGGTGACGATGCCGCTGCAGTCCACCTGCCACATGGGATATTCGTGCTCCTGCGCCGCCGCCTCGATGGAAGACACCGGTTCGGTGAGCAGGTAGACGCCGGCGGCGCCCAGATCGGACAGCGTTTCGACGAGGTTCATGCGGCCTTCAGGGTTCGCGGATACGGCGGAAACTGTTGTAGTGGTCGTCGGTGTAATAGTACTCGCCCGAGGTGCGCACGTCGCCGCGCTCGCCCGTGCCGGCGACGATGCGGCGCGCACCGCGGTCCTTCGACCCCGGCGTCTTCACCGTGTACTCGCGGTAGTAGCCGCGCTCGCGCACCGGCAGGCGCTTCTCGCGGTTGCCGAAGGTCGTGCCGTCCTTGCGGTAGGGGAACGGTCCGCCCGCCTTGATGAGCGCGAGCGTGTCGCGCGCTTCTGCGGGGAGCGCGGCGGCTTCGATCTCCTTCAACGGGGCGTCGCGCGCGCCTGCGCCCGCCGCCGCGGCGCAGAGCAGCACGCAGAAGAGCAGACGACGCCACAGGTCCTTCATGGCGTCTCCCCTGCGCGGTTGCGGCAATGCTGCTCGGCGTGCATCTACTGCTGCGGATTCCGCAGCCGGATGTGCAGCTCGCGCAGCTGCTTCTCGTCCACCGGACTGGGCGCCTGCGTGAGCAGGTCCTGGGCCCGCTGCGTCTTCG
Organism: uncultured Enterobacteriaceae bacterium; assembly: GCA_964552535.1. Lineage (GTDB taxonomy): Bacteria > Pseudomonadota > Gammaproteobacteria > Burkholderiales > SG8-39 > CAZKHE01. The sequence goes on from CAZKHE010000124.1 coordinate 6,323, forward strand.
GGAAGGCGATCACGTCGCGGATCGATTCCGCGCCGGTCATCATCGCCACCATGCGGTCGAGGCCGAACGCGATGCCGCCGTGGGGCGGCGCGCCGTACTGCAGCGCATCGAGCAGGAAGCCGAACTTCGCGCGCGCCTCCTCCGGACCGATGGAGAGCGCCCGGAAGACCTTCGACTGCACGTCCTCGCGGTGGATCCGCACCGACCCGCCGCCGAGCTCCCAGCCGTTCAGCACCATGTCGTAGGCCTTCGCCACCGCCTTGCCCGGGTCGGCCGAGAGGTAGTCCTCGTGGCCATCCTTCGGGCTGGTGAACGGGTGGTGCATCGCGTTCCAGCGCTGCGCCTCCTCGTCGTATTCGAACATCGGGAAGTCGACCACCCACAGCGGCCGCCAGCCCGCTTCGGCATAGCCCTTCTCGTGGCCGACCTTGACGCGCAGCGCGCCGAGCGCATCGTTCACGACCTTCGCCTTGTCGGCGCCGAAGAACATCAGGTCGCCGTCCTTCGCGCCGGAGCGCTTCACGATCTCGGCCAGCGCTTCGTCGGACAGGTTCTTCACGATGGGCGACTGCATGCCGTCGCGCCCCTTGGCGATCTCGTTGAACTTGATGTACGCGAGGCCCTTGGCGCCGTAGATCCTGACGAACTCCTGGTAGTCGTCGATCTCCTTGCGCGTGAGCTTCTCGCCGCCGCCGGGGACGAGCAGACCCGCCACGCGCCCCCCGGGCGCGTTCGCCGGCCCGGAGAACACCTTGAACTCGACCGTCTTCATCGCGTCGGTGAGCTCAGTGAGCTTGAGGGGCACACGCAGGTCCGGCTTGTCGGAGGCGTAGTCGCGCATCGCGGTCGCGTAGTCCATGACCGGGACCGGGTCGGGAAAATCGACGCCGAGCACCTCCTTGAACACGGTGCGCACCATGCCTTCGAAGATCTCGCGAATCTCGGTCTCGCCGAGGAAGGAGGTCTCGCAGTCGATCTGCGTGAACTCCGGCTGGCGGTCGGCGCGCAGGTCCTCGTCGCGGAAGCACTTGGTGATCTGGTAGTAGCGGTCGTAGCCCGCCATCATCAGCATCTGCTTGAAGAGCTGCGGCGACTGCGGCAGGGCGAAGAACATGCCGTCGTGCACACGCGACGGAACGAGGTAGTCGCGCGCGCCTTCCGGGGTGGACCGGGTGAGCATCGGCGTCTCGATATCGATGAAGCCGTGCGCGTCGAGGTACCTGCGCACGGCCATCGCGGTGCGATAGCGCAGGATCATGTTCCTCTGCATGGCAGGACGGCGCAGGTCGAGCACCCGGTGCGTGAGCCGCACCGTCTCCGAGATGTTCTCGTCGTCCATCTGGAACGGCGGCGTGAGCGAGGGATTGAGGATCTCGCACTCGTGCGCGAGCACCTCGATCTCGCCCGAGGGGATGTTCGGATTGACCGTGCCCTCGGGACGCCGCCGCACCAGCCCCTTCACGCGCAGCACGTACTCGCTGCGCACGCGCTCGGCGTTGGCGAAGGTCTCGGCGCGATCCGGGTCGCACACGATCTGGACCAGGCCCTCGCGGTCGCGCAGGTCGATGAAGATCACGCCGCCGTGGTCGCGCCGGCGATGCGCCCAGCCGTAGAGCGACACGATCTGGCCGAGGTCGGCGGCGGACACGGCGCCGCAGTAGTGGGTACGTTTCATCTTGGGAAGGGGAAAGGGGGAAGGAGGAAGGGTCGCACGCGCGGCGTGCGTCCTAGAGCGGGGGGACGCTGAGCGCTTCCGGGCGGCGCGGACTGCGCAGCGGCGGCGCGACGACGCCCATGGAAATGACGTACTTCAGCGCTTCGTCGACGGTCATCTGCAGCTCGACCACGCGTGTGCGGGGGACGATCACGAAGTAGCCGCCCGTGGGATTCGGCGTGGTCGGCACGTACACGCTGACGTGCTCGCCGGCGAGATGGTTCACCACGTCGCCGCCGGGCGTGCCGGTCTGGAAGGCGATGGTCCACATGCCCTCGTGCGGCCACTGCACCAGCAGCGCCTTGCGAAAGGCCTGACCCGAGGGGGAGAGCAGCGTGTCGCTCACCTGCTTCACGCCGCCGTAGATCGAGTTCACCACCGGGATGCGCGTCACCACGGCCTCCCAGACGCGCAGCAGCTTCTGGCCCAGGATGTTCGACACCAGCACGCCGGTCACGAACAGCAGCGCGACGACGATCACGATGCCGAGCCCCGGAATGCGCGTACCGACGAGATCCTCCGGCCGCAGCCCGATGGGCAGCAGCTGGTCCATCCAGTTGATGAGCGCGGCGATCACCCAGACGGTGATCACCAGCGGAATCCAGACGAGCAGCCCGGTGATGAGGTACTTCTTCACTGCGCCTCGGGAGGGACTACGAGGCCGCGGAGCCGCCGGCCTGCGCGGCCGCCGGGCTGCCCGCATCCGACTTTGTCTCGCCGCCGCTGGCGCCTTTCGTGTCGCCCTTGCCGTCCGTCTTCGTGTCGCTCTTGGCCTCGCCCTTGCCGTCGCCACCGGACGACTTCTGCGCGCCGCCGTTGCGGAAGTCGGTCACGTACCAGCCGGAGCCCTTGAGTTGGAACCCCGCCGCGGTGAGCTTCTTGACGAAGCTCTCCTGGTGACATTGCGGGCAGATCGTCATGACCGGGTCGCTGACCTTCTGCAGGTACTCCTTCTCGAACCCGCACGACGTGCATCGGTAGTCGTAGATGGGCATGCTCGCTCCCGAGAACGTCCTGAAAAAACGAGGGATTATACCCGGCGAGGAGGTGCTTGAACCGCAATCGGCGGCGTCGTCGGACGCTGGCGCGGCGTTCGCTAGCGGGAACGCCGGTCTGCCACCCGGAGCCCTCCGCCGATGCCGTCGCGCCTGTTCACGTTCCCTCTCGCGCTCGCCGCGCTCGTCCAGGCCGCGGGCGTCGCCGCCGCCGACGCGGCCGCCTTCACCCCCTGCGCCGCGATACCCTCCGACGCGGACCGCCTCGCCTGCTACGACCGGGCTGCCGGGAGCGCCGGCGCCGCCCTCCCGGTCCCGGCACCGTCGCCGGCGCCCGCCGCCCCGGCGCCGGAGCGGGAGGGCCAAGCGCGCGGCGTGACCGCGCCCGCGACCCTGCTCGGGGCACGCTGGGAGATCGATCCGGATACCGACCGGCCCCTGTTCGGCCTGCGGCCGCACAACCAGAACTACTTCCTGTTCGCGCGCTGGAGCGATCGCGTCAACAACGCGCCCCTGGCGGCGCTCGCGCCCGGGGCCACGCCGACCGAGCGCGCCGACCTCGCGCTCGATCCGACCGAGGTGAAGTTCCAGTTCTCGTTCAAGACGAAGCTGCTCGCCGACGTGCTCGACACGCGCGGCAACGTCTGGTTCGGCTACACCCAGCAGAGCCATTGGCAGCTCTACAACAGCGACATCTCGCGACCCTTCCGGGAGACCAACTACGAGCCCGAGATCATCTGGAACCAACCGCTCGACTGGTCCCCGCTCGGCATGCGGCTGCGCTACCTCAACGTCGCCCTGAACCACCAGTCGAACGGCCGCTCCGACCCGCTGTCGCGCAGCTGGAACCGGGTGTACGCCGAGCTCGGCCTCGAGCGCGGCAACTTCGCGCTGCTGGTGCGGCCCTGGTGGCGCATCGACGACGGCGGCGGCGACGACGACAACCCGGACATCGAGCGCTACGTCGGGCGCGGGGAGATCACCGGCATCTACCGGCGCGGCGGCCACGCCTTCGGCGTCCGCTGGCGCTCGGCCTTCAGCCTGAACGACCCGCGGGGCTCGGTGCTCGCCGACTGGAGCTTTCCGCTCGTCGGCGCGCTGCGGGGCTACGTCCAGGTGTTCTCCGGCTACGGCGAGAGCCTGATCGACTACAACTGGCGCCAGACCACCGTCGGCGCCGGCATCCTGCTCACCGACCGGCTGTAGGCGCGCCGGACAAACTGCGCAGCGGCGCGGCCGCGGGGTCCGCTATGCTGCGCCGATGCCCCGCTGGCTCAAGCTCACCCTCCTAGGCGTCGTCGGGGCCGCGCTGCTTGCGGCCGTCGCGCTCGTCGCACTGGTCCACGCCGTCGACGTCGACGGGTACGCCCGCGAATCCCTCGCCCGGGTGAAGGAAGCCACCGGACGCGAGTTGCGCGTCGGGGGCCGGCTGTCGGTCTCGCTCTTTCCGCAGCCCGGCATCGTCGCCGAGGACGTCGCGCTGGCGAATGCCGCGTGGTCCTCTCGCAAGGACATCGTGCGCATGAAGCGCCTGGAGGGCCGCGTCGCGCTGCTGCCGCTGCTGCGCGGCGAAGTGCGCATCGCGCGGCTCGTGATCGTGGAGCCGGACGTCCTGCTGGAGCGGAACGCGAAAGGCGAGGTCAACTGGCGTTTCGGTCCGACGACGCAGCCGAAGCCGGCGGCGAAAGGCGACCGCGCCGCCTTCGGCATCGATGCCCTCGAGGTCGTGAACGGGCGGGTCGCCTACCGCGCGGGGCCGGGCGAACCGCTCGCGCTCGACGTCGAGCGGCTGACCCTGGCGAAGCGTGCGCTCGCGGAGGTGGACGACGTCTCGCTGACGGCGAAGCTGCGCGGCCAGGCGTTCACGATCAAGGGCTCGATGGGCAGCATCGCGTCGCTGCTGGCCGACAGCGGCGACTGGCCGGTCGACCTCGCGTTCGCCACGGCAGGTGCAAGCGCCGCGGCCGACGGCCACATCGACTGGCGGCGCGCGACGCCGGCCGCGCACATGGACGTGCGGATCGAGGTGAAGGATCCCGGCGGCCTGGCGCAGCTCACCGGCGGCATGCATCTGCCGACGCCGCTCGCGCTCACTGCCAAGCTCACCGCCTCCCGCACCGAGCAGCGCGCGGACCCGATCGCGCTCACCGTCGGCAAGACCGGCGCCCGCGGGCGCATTGCCTATCGAACCGACGGCCCGCGGCCGTTCGTCGACGCGGAGCTCGTCTCGCCCGGCCTCGATCTCTCGGGCGGCCCGCGCGCGAAGCCCGCGAAGTCGGCACGGGTCTTCAGCGATGCGCCCTTCCCGCTCGACGCCCTGCGCGCCATGGACGGCGCAGGAAGCCTGAGGATCGATCGCCTGGTGCTGCCGAACGGGATTCCGCTCGAGGGCGTGGACGTCCGGGCGAAGCTGAAGGGCGGGCGACTCGACGTGCAGCCGTTGGGCGCACGGGTCGGAGGTGGCACGGTCGGCGGCTCGCTGGCGGTCGACGCCGCGCCGGGCCGCGCGAGCAGCATCGCGCTCGACGTGCGCGGGCGCGACATCAAGCTCGGCGAACTCGCCGCGGCAACCGGCCGCAAGGCGACGCTCTCGGGCGGCAGCACGGACCTCGGGATCGCCCTGCGCGGACCCGGAGAGTCGACGCGCCGCTTCATGGCGGGGGCCGATGGCGAGCTGCGGATCGTGGTGGGACCGATGCGCGTCTCCGGCCTCAACCTCGAAGCCGGGGGCGATGCGCTCTCCGGCGTGCTGGACGCCGCCATGCCGGGACGCCGGCGGGAGCCGTACACCGACGTGCGCTGCGCCGTGGTCCGACTGCCGGTACGCAACGGCGTCGCGACTTCGAATCGCAGCATCGCCTACGAGACGTCGAAGGTGAACCTCGTCGCCGCGGGCACGATCGACTTCCGCAGCGAAGCGCTCGATCTCGCGATCCGCCCGACGGTGAAGGAGGGCCTGGGCATCGGCGCGATGAGCCTCGCCGAGCTCGTCAAGGTGACCGGCACGCTCGCGAATCCGTCGATCGGACTCGACACGCTGGGCTCGGCGAAGGCCGCGCTCACGGTGGGCGGCGCGGTGCTGACGGGAGGACTCTCGCTGCTCGGACAGAGCCTGCTCTCCAGGACCGGGGACCAGGCGCCGTGCCAGACGGCGCTCGGCGTCGCGCCGCAGCCCGCTCCCGCCGCAGCGCCGGCGAAGAAGGAGGACGAAGGCCTCCTCGGCTCGGTGCGCCGGCTGTTCCGTTGAGCCGGTCGTTCCGCGCCGGTTTAGTGGGTGCCCTCGGTTGGGGTGACCCCTCTAGTTTTCTTGGCTAGCCTTGGATCGGGGAAACACTGAAGATCAAGGAGAGCCAGATGACGTCCCGCAACGTTCAAGCGTACGAAGCCCAGGTCACCCGCGTGTTCGGCAAGGTGAAGGTCGCATCCCGCGGCGCATGGCTGGCCGGCCTCGGCGCCATCGCACGCGTGCAGCAGCAGGCGCCCAACGTGTACGCCGAGCTGGTGCGCGAAGGCGAGCAGTTCGAGGGCCGCGCGGTGCGGTCCGCCAAGCGCATGGTCGACGCGGTGAAGGCGAGCCGCGGCTACGAGACGGTGGAGCGCGCAAGCCGCGCCTACACGCGGAAGCTGCGCAAGGCCTACCAGGGGACGACCGCGGCGGTCCGCCCGCAGGCGGCTGCGGCCAAGGCGAAGCCCGCCGGCGCGAAGCGCGCTGCCAAGCGGGTCGTGCGCAAGACCGCGCGCCGCGTCCAGCGCGCCGCGGCCTAGCGTCGGTACGGCAGCGGCGGGGCCTCCGCCCCGCCGCGCGCCGCTTCAGGCGCTGCCGGTCGGCGGCGCACCGAGGTGCGAGCGGATGCGCGCGCGCACCGCGTCGGCGATTTCCATCGTCTCCTGCGGGCCGAGCAGGTCGAACGAGCGCCCCTGCAGCGAGCCCGCCTCGCCACCCGCCTAGAACGGGATGTCGTCGTCCATGTCGTCGAACCCGGTCTTCGCCGGGGCCTTGGGCTTCGCCGCGCGCGGCTCGGCCGCGCGCGACGGCGCGCCGCCCGAGTCATCGAAGTCCCCGCCTCCGCCGCCGCCCATGCCTTCGCGGCGGCCGAGCATCTGCATGCTGTCCGCGCGGATCTCGGTGGCGTAGCGGTCCTGACCGGTCTCCTTGTCCTGCCACTTGCGTGTCCGGAGACTCCCCTCGACGTACACCTGGGAGCCCTTCTTCAGGTACTGCCCGGCGATCTCCGCGAGGCGCCCGTAGAAGCTGATGCGGTGCCACTCGGTGGCTTCCTTCATCTCGCCGGTCGCCTTGTC
>CAZKHE010000125.1:0-13100 GCA_964552535.1 uncultured Enterobacteriaceae bacterium
CGGCGCGCTCGGTTCGCGCAAGAACAACGAGGCGCGCCGCAAGCGGCTCGCCGGCTTCGATCTCGCCGAGAGCGAGATCGCCCGACTGCACGGCCCGGTGGGGCTGCGCATCGGCGCCAAGACGCCGCCGGAAATCGCGGTGTCCATCCTCGCGGAGATGACGGCCGTGCGGCGCGGCGTGACGGTGCACGAGTTCGAGCAGCCGGCGTCGGGCTTCACCGCGTCGGCCTGCGAAGTCCCCGCCGACAACAGGTAGCGGCGTCGCCCTTGACCGCGCCGGTCGTCGGCATCCTGCTCGCCGGCGGCGCGGGCACGCGCTTCCGGGCGAGCGGCGGCGGCGACAAGCTGCTGCATCCCCTTCCGGACGGCACGCCGATCGCGGTCGCCTCGCTCCGCAATCTGCTCACCGCCGTGCCGCGGGTCGTGGCCGTGGTGCGGCCCGGGGCGGAGGCCCTCGCCGAGGCGCTGCGCGTGGCGGGGTCCGAGGTCACGGTGTGCCCGGACGCCGACGAGGGCATGGGACGCACGCTTGCGCACGCCGTGCGTCGGGCGGGCGAGACGGGCGGCTATGTCGTGGCGCTCGCCGACATGCCGTTCATCGCGCCGCGCGCCGCACGGGAAGTCGCGGCGCGTCTGGCCGGCGGCGCGTGGATCGTCGCGCCCGTCTACCGCGGCGAACGCGGGCACCCGGTCGGTTTCGCTCGTGCCCTGCGCGGCGAGCTCGAGGGCCTGCGCGGCGACGCGGGTGCGCGCGAGGTCGTGAAGGCGCACGGCGCGCGCGTCGAGACCTTCGAGGCCGCCGATGCAACGGTCCTCCGGGACATCGACACGCTCGATGCCTTGTCGAGCGAAACGGACGGGCCGAAGGCGCGGTGAGTGGCGCCGGCTGCAGAACCTGAACTCCCCCGTCTCGGGGAGTGACACCAGATCGTCAAGCGTCGGCGTTTTGACAATCGTTTGCAATTGGCCCAACCCGCGGTAGTTATCATCACCGCGGGGAGTGTTTTTTGTCTCGGATGGGGGGCTGGTATGTTGAAAAGGGTTTTGGTCCTTCTGGCGGCGGCCGGAATGGTCGCGGCTGTCTTGCCTGCGAATGCCGCCACTGGGACTGTTTTCTGCCCGGGTGACCTTTCGGGTCCGGCCCTGGATCGGCAGATCAAGGTGACGAATGCGGAAGATCTCGGGGTGAACAGCTACTGTTTGTACACGTCGGGCAATTGGGACAATCAGCCAGGCTGGCCGTACACCTTTTCGATCATCGACAAGGACGAATATGGTGCCGGCAAGGACGGCGGTCTGGCAGAAGGGCAACTCGACCTTGACGTGACGGCGACGAACTTCGGCACCTGGTCGGTGACGGGAAACCTGGATGCATACGCCCGCATCTTCCTCGGCTTCCACTTCGGGAATGGCGGGGGCGACCCTGACTCCTTCATCGTAGAACTGAATCGCGCGTTCAACCCTCTCACTGGTGAGTGGTTCTTCCTGCGGGAGACTGGCGGATACGCAAACCAAGAGATTTCGAACGCGTATCTGTTGGGTGTGAGGGACGGAGTCAATCCGCCCAATGACGTCCCCGTCCCCATCCCCGCCGCTGCCTGGCTGCTCGGCTCTGGCCTGCTCGCGATGGGCGCCATCGGCCGCCGCCGCATGAAGGGCCACGCCTGATCGCAGCCGCTCCGGCAAACGAAAACGGCGCCCCGCGGGGCGCCGTTTTTGTTTGGTACTCGCGTTTGCTACTGACGCGTCACGGTTCGTGACGCGCTGGCACGGTTGCCGGCGGGGTCCTCGGCCACCACGGTGAGGGTCGACGTTCCCGCCGTCGTCGTGGTCTGCGACTTCCGGCCGTTGCCCTTCCCGGACCTCGTGCCGCCCGTGCTCCACGCGTAGCTCAGCGAGGGTCCGTAGGCGATCGCCACCTCGCGGCCGTCGATGGTGAGCGTCATCTTGGCGACCTTGTTGTTGTCCGTCGCGCTCGCGCTGACGTTCACCGTGCCGCTGACGGTCGCGCCTGCCGCAGGGCTGATGATCTGCGCGACCGGCGGCGTCTTGTCGTTCGCCACCGTGACCGAGACCGACGCGGACGAAGCCACGTTGCCTGCCGCATCCACCGCATTGGCGACCAGGGTGGCCGCGCCGTCCGCAAGCGTCGACGTATCCCACGAGAAGCTGAACGGTCCGACCGTGTCCGTCGCGTACGGCTTGCCGTTGACGATCAGCTGGACGCTCGCGACGCCGCCCGCGTCGAGCGCGGACACGTCGACGGTCACGAGACCCGACACCTTCGCGCCGGCGAGCGGGCCCTTGATCGAGACCGAGGGCGGCGTCGTGTCCCCCGCGACCGTGGCCGCCGCCTTCGCCACCGCGGCCGCCGCGTCGATGCGCCCGTAGCCGTAGTAGACGTCCTTGCCGGCGGTGCCCAGATCCTTCGCCGTCGTGAAGAGGATGTTGTCGAGCGTGGCCGGCGAGAGGTTCGGATTGGCGGCGATCATCAGCGCATAGACCCCCAACGTGACCGGCGCGGCGAAGGAGGTGCCCGACACGCCGCCGTAGCCGCCGCCGTTGATGGTCGTGTAGATGTTCTCGCCGGGCGCGGCAACGTCCACGAAGGGGCCGTAGGTCGACCAGCTCGTACGCCCGTCGACGCTGTTGGTCGCGCCGACGCACGTCATGAGGCTCGTGTCCGAGGTGGTGTCCTGCGTGCCGGTGTTGCCCGCCGACGCGGTGACCACGCCGCCGCGATCGCGCATGTACTTCGCCGCGGCCTGGATGATCGGCGCGCCGCACACGCCGCCGAAGCTCACGTTCGCGCCGCGCGCGCCCATGTCGGCGGCGTAGGTGATGCAGTTCGCGATGGCGCTGTCGTAGCCCCAGCCGTTGGTGTCGGTCACGCGGATCGGCATGACCTTCGTCTTGAACGCGACGCCCGCGCCGCCGACGCCGTTGGCGCCCGACATGGCGACCGCGCCCGCGACCTTCGTGCCGTGGCCGTACACGTCGCGGGAATCGGTGTTGCCGTCGAACATGTTGTAACCCGGGACGCGCACGAGATCCGGATGGTTCGGATCGACGCCGGAGTCGCACACCGCGACGGTCACGCCGGTGCCCTGGCTCCGGTCCCACGCGAGCGGCGCGCCGACCTTCGGCAGGTGCCACGCGCTGCCGTAGGCGGGGTCATTGGGCACCATGTCCACCTTGCGCTTCACGTCCACCTGCGCGAACTTGACGTGCGGGTTGCGCGAGAGCGCCTCGGCCACCTGCAGGGCGTTCGCGTTGGCGGGAAGCTCGACGACATGCACGTTCAGCTCGCGCCAGTGCTGCTGGCGCCTGCCGCCGTGGCCCTGGAGGATCTTGTCGAGTTCCTTCTCGGAGAGGCCGGCCTTCGGCGAGACGAGGACGATGCCGGAGGCGTAGCGGATTTCCTGCTTCTGCTGACCCGGGGCCTGGGCGAGTGCCGCCCCGGACGAAAACGCCGCTGCCACGGCGAGCGCGGCCGCCGCGCGCGTGAACGTTGCTGCTGTCATTGTAGGTATCCCCTTCGAGTCCGGCCCGGCGGCGCCGGACGGCGGAGATACCGGATGAATGGAAGCGTGCTGGTGCTGCATGCGCCGGCTTCGTTGCGCCGGCGAAATCCTGCCTGCCTCCCTCCCCTGGCAGTCCCGCCGTCTTGGGTTGCCCCGTCAGACCGGTGACTTTGCGTCCCCGGCTTTCACCGGGTTTGCCCGTTTTCAGGTTTGGTGCGGCTCAAGGAAACCACTATTGCCGAGGCGCGTCCATCGGGAGCCCGCACACGATGTCACACTTGCGACGCGATTGTCGGCGGCTCGTCACATGGAAACCGCTATGACGTTCGCATAGCGGGGCCGACAGGGGGGAAAGCGCGGCGCGGCGTCGGAAAGGTGACGACGCCGCGTCGGGGAACCCCTACGTGCAGGTGCGTCTCAGGCGCCGTGGAAGAGCGCGACCAGGGGCGGGCGGCCGTCGATCCGCTGCGGGCCGAACCATCCGCCGAGCCACCCGGCCCGCGGCTTCATGTCCGGCTCGAGCAGGAGCAGGCGCGAGGCGACGCGCGCCTGCACGATCGCCGGACCGTCGCCGGCGATCGCGAGCGTCTCGCCCGGGCGCACCAGGTAGTCCTCGTAATCGCCGTCCTGCGTGATCCACAGCTCGCCCTCGAGGCACAGCACGCGCGTGCCCTTCGCGTCCTTCAGCGTCAGGAAGCCCTTCGTGTCGAGCTGGATCCCGGCGTAGTGCAGGTTCACGTCCATGATCGCCTCCGTCTAGAATGATCGTCGTGCATGCATTGTCCGGGGGGCCGCACGGGTGCTCAAACGATCTTTCGGCATCTTTCGCATGAGCGGAGATCATGCAAAGACGGCGTGACCTGCCGCCGCTCGACGCGCTGCGCGGCTTCGACGCCGCGGCGCGGCATCTCTCCTTCACGCGCGCGGCGGCCGAGCTGCACCTCACGCAGTCGGCGATGAGCCGGCAGATCAAGTCGCTCGAGGAGGCGCTGGGCGTCGCGCTCTTCGAGCGCCGCCACCGCGCGCTGCTGCTCACCGCCGCCGGCCAGTCGTACCACCGCACCGTGGCCGAGGTGCTGAGGACGCTGCGCGAGGCGACGGCGAAGCTGCAGCCGGAGCCGGCGGATCGCGCGCTCGCCGTCTCGACCACCATCTCCTTCGCATCGCTCTGGCTGGTGCCGCGGCTCGGCGAGTTCCAGCGGCTGCATCCGGAGATCGACGTGCGCGTCTCGGCCAAGAACGAGATCGTCGATCTCGCCCGCGACCGGATCGACCTCGCCATCCGCTATTGCCCGCGCGACCGCGCCGGCGCCGGGGCCGTGAAGCTCTTCGGCGAGCGCATCCTGCCGGTGGCGAGCCCGCGCCTGGTGCCGAAGCCGCTCGCGACGCCCCAGGACATCGCCCGCCATCGCCTGCTGCATTACGAGGACCCGCAGTACGCGTTCCCGTGGCTTTCCTGGCAGACGTGGTTCGAGACCTTCGGGGTCACGCCGCCGGCGGGCGTGCGCGGCCTGCGGTTCTCGAACTACGAGCAGATCGTGCAGGCGGCGATCGAAGGCGAGGGCATCGCGCTCGGCCGCTTCCCGCTGGTGGAGCGCGACATCCGCGCGGGCCGGCTGATCGCGCCGCTTGCGCGCCGCTTCTCCACCGCGACCTCGACGCGCGCCTTCTGGATCGCGGTGGCCGAGCACGCCCGCGAGCGGCCCGAGGCCGCGGCGTTCGTCGCGTGGGTGAAGCGCCAGGCCGAGCGCGCATAGAATTGCCCATCCGCTCCACCGAACCGCCATGAAGACGATTCTCGCCGCACTGCTGCTCTCGCTGCCGCTCGCGCTCGCCGCCCCCGTCCACGCCGCCGGCAACTCGCTCCCCGCGATGGTCGATGGCCAGCGCCTGCCGTCGCTCGCGCCCATGATCGCGCAGGTCACCCCGGGCGTCGTGAACATCTCGGTCGTCGCGCGCGCCGAGGACAACCCGCTGCTGCGGGACCCGTTCTTCCGGCGCTTCTTCGAGCAGCCGGATCGCCCGCAGCAGCGCCGCGAGCGCGCCGCGGGTTCCGGCGTGATCGTCGACGCCCAGCGCGGCCTCGTGATCACGAACCACCACGTGGTCAAGGACTCGCGCGAGATCGTCGTCACGCTCAAGGACCGGCGGCAGTTCCCGGCGCAGCTCGTCGGTTCCGATCCGGGCACGGACATCGCGCTGCTGCGCATTCCGCCGGATGCGCTCACCGCCGTGGCGATCGGCGACTCCGACACCATGAACGTCGGCGATTTCGTCGTCGCGATCGGCAACCCGTTCGGCATCGGGCAGACGGTCACCTCCGGCATCGTGAGCGCCGTCGGGCGCTCGGGCCTCGGCGCCGAGGGCTACGAGGAGTTCATCCAGACCGACGCCTCCATCAACCCCGGCAATTCGGGGGGCGCGCTCGTCAACCTGCGCGGCGAGCTCATCGGCATCAACACGGCGATCATCGGACCGTCCGGCGGCAACGTGGGCATCGGCTTCGCGGTGCCGTCGAACATGGCGCGCGCGGTGATCGACCAGATCGTGAAGTACGGCGAGGTGAAGCGCGGGCGCATCGGCGTGACGACGCAGGACCTCACGCCCGAGCTCGCGAAGAAGCTCGGCGCCCGGGTGACCGAAGGCGCGCTCGTGGAGCGAGTGGAACCGAAGTCGCCGGCGGACCAGGCGGGGCTGCAGGCGCGCGACATCGTGGTCTCGGCCAACGGCCGGCCGGTGCGCACCTCCGGCGAGCTGCGCAATCGGGTGGGCCTCACGCCCGTGGGCGAGGAGCTCGAGTTGCGCATCCTCCGCGGGGCCGAGCAGCGCGACCTCCGCCTGCGGGTGGGCGACGCGGCGCAGGCGATGGCGGAGATCCCCGGCGAGGCGGTGCCGCAGCTCGCCGGCGCCCGGGTCGCCAACATCGGACCGGGGATGCCGCTGCACGGGCAGATCGAGGCGGTGGTCGTCACGGCCGCGGAGCGCGGCTCCCCGGCGTTCCAGAGCGGCCTGCGTCGCGGCGACGTCATCTTCGGTGTCGGTCGCGCGCGCGTGCGCACGGTGGACGAGCTGATCACGGCGCTGCGCAATGCCGAGCCGCCGATCCGGCTGGGGCTGCTGCGCGGCGATGCCCGGCTCGCGCTGATCATCCGCTGAGCGCCGCATGAACCCCCGTCTCGCCGTCGCCGTGGCGGCGCTCGTGCTCGCCGGCTGCCTCCCGGCCCCCTACGGGACCTACTACCGGCCGGCGTATCCCGATCCCTCGGCAGAGGTGACGCGCGCGAGCTGCGGCGGCCAGGCCGGGCCCCCGGCGCGCCTCGCGTTCAACGCGCCCCCCGGGCTCAAGTTCACCGCGAGTGCGCTCAAGGCGCCGATCGGCGGGGGCGCGCACTGGCCGCTCGCCATCGCGTTCGCGCTGCCCCCCGGCCACACCTTCCGCTTCACCGCGGACACGATCGAGCTCGCCACCGACGCGACGGGGCCCGGTGTCGCCGTGGCGCCCAGCGTGCACGCGCACGTCACGCTGCGGTTGCCTGCGGACCGGTGGATCGACGCCGCGACGCTCGCACCGGCGGACCCCGTGCTGCGCCGCCCGACCGACCGGCCGCTCGGCACGGTACGCATCGGCTTCGGCCGCTTCGACATGATCACCGAAGCGATCGAAGTGACGCTGCCGGCGATCGAGACAGAGCGCGGCCGCGTGACGATCCCGCCGCTGCGGCTCGACATGGATCGGCGGCGCTGGGGCACCCGCTACTACCGCACCGCCGAGTACCTGCAGTCGGTGATTGCGCGCACCGAGGCGTGCACGCGGGAGGGCCGGCAGCGCTGCGAGAACATCCGCGACTTCGACGCCTACGCCTTCCGCATCCCCGCGGGCGACTTCGAACTGGTCGGGCGCTTCTGGGCGATGGAGACCACCAAACGCGTGGACCCGCTGATGTTCGAGCTCGTCATCGAGGCGCGCGGGACGGAGCGCTGGCGCATCGTGGAGCCGGTGGTGCGCGTCCGCGATCTGGCCGGCGGTCCCGTGCAGGAGCACCGCTTCACCGAGCTGGGCGCGGCCTTCCACGCCCCGGTGCCGCTCTCTGCGCCGATCCGCTCCGCGCGCACCGGCCGCGCCACCGAGACGCACGTGCGCATCGATGCGAACCTGGGGAGCGAGGAGCGTTCGCGCTACTTCGTGCGCCTGCCGCCCTACATGTTCGACGGCGAGCGCTACGAGCTGAAGCCGATCGAGCTGGAGCTGCGCCGCTTCGACGGCGGCATCGAGCCGTTCAACTGCTGAAGGCCCGGCTTCAGCCGACGCGCTGCGCCTGGCCGTCGATGGGCCGGTCGCCTGCCGTGCCGGTGCGGCGGCGCAGGGCCTCGTAGAGCTCGCGCGGCAGGAAGCGGTAGGCGAGCCACAGCAGGCCGGCGACCACCAGCCCGTCGTCCAGCCAGCCGACGAACGGCGCGAAGTCGGTCACGAGGTCGAAGGGCGAGAGCAGGTATGCGAACGCGAGGATCGCCACGAGCTTCGCCGCGAACGGCGTCGACGGGTGCCGCAGCATCGCCCACACCATGCGCGCCTCGCCCTTGAAGCGCGACCACAGGGCCACCAGCAGTGCCAGACGACGCATCCAGGACTCCTTCCGCTCGCATCACGGCCGGCGCATGCCGGCCAACGGGAGTTGGACCACGGCCGAGCCCGAGGGTTCTCCCGGCGCGGAATTGGGGCGCAAGCCGCGGAGTGCGCGCGCCCGCGCGCGTCCCCACACTGGGGCACCATTGCACCTTCCGGAGCCGCCCGTGACCGCCCGCCCTGCCATGCCGATGCCCGACGCCGCCGCCGACGAGGCGCGCTGGCGCGCGGTCGCCGCCCGCGACGCGGCGAGCGACGGCCGCTTCTTCTTCGCCGTCCGCACGACGGGCATCTTCTGCAAGCCGTCGTGCCCGTCGCGCGCGCCGCGTCGCGACAACGTCGTCTTCTTCGCGACCGCGGCCGACGCGCGCGCCGCCGGCTTCCGCGCCTGCCGGCGCTGCAGGCCGGAGGAAACGCCGGCCACCCATCCGCACATCGCAGCCGTCCGGCGCGCCTGCAGCGCCCTGGATCGCGCCGAGGAGCCGCTCTCGCTTGCCGAGCTCGCCGACGCGGCCGGCATGAGCCGCCATCATTTCGCGCGCATGTTCAAGGCGGTCACCGGACTCACCCCGATGGCGTGGCAGCGCGAGCGGCGCCGCGCGCGGCTCGGCGCCGTGCTGCACGAGGCGGACAGCGTCACGACCGCGATCCATGCCGCGGGCTATGGCTCCTCGAGCCGGGTGTACGAGCACGGCGCGGCGCTGCTCGGCATGACGCCCGGCGCGTATCGCGCACGCGGCGCCGGCGAAACCCTGCGCGTCGCGACGGCGCCCTGCACGCTGGGCATCGTGCTCGTCGCGGCGACGGCGAAGGGCGTGTGCGCCATCGAGCTCGGCGACGATGCGCACGCGCTGGAAGCCGGCGTCCGCGCGCGATTCGCCAAGGCGAGCTTCGCGCCCCCCGACGAGGGCTTCCGCGAATGGGTGGCGCAGGTGGTGGCGCACATCGATGCGCCGCGCGGCGCGCTGGAGCTGCCGCTCGACATTCGCGGCACCGCGTTCCAGCAGCGCGTGTGGCAGGCGCTGCGCGCGATTCCTCGCGGCACGACGGCGACCTATGCGCAGGTGGCGGCCGACATCGGCGCGCCCGCGGCGGTGCGCGCCGTCGCCGGCGCTTGCGCCGCCAATGCGCTCGCCGTCGCAATCCCGTGCCACCGCGTCGTCCGCAGCGACGGCGCGCCGGGCGGCTATCGCTGGGGTGCCGCGCGCAAGCGCGCGCTGCTCGATCGCGAGTCGGAGGCGTGACGTCGGCCGATCAGGCCCGCGGGGCAGCGGCCATGCCCGGCTGCCAGACCTCGCACGTCGCGCCGCGGCCCCGGCGACGGCTTCGGGGTTGACGACGGGAACGACCCGGCGCGATTTCTTGTACAGGTCTTCTTGCACCTTGCGGTGGAGGGTCGCGAAGAACCGGAAAACACCTCGAAAACATGCGCGTCTGCGCGGCGCGGCGGCACGGCGCGGGGCGTCCCGCTCGTCAGGGCGCGACGACGTTCCCACAGAACGAGTCATATCCGCGAAGACGGTAACTGTTGCCGCGTTTACACCTGTAACGGGTTCGTCGGAGAACTTGACGCACGAGCGGCCGACTCCTCCATCCGACCTATGGT
Organism: uncultured Enterobacteriaceae bacterium; assembly: GCA_964552535.1. GTDB lineage: Bacteria > Pseudomonadota > Gammaproteobacteria > Burkholderiales > SG8-39 > CAZKHE01. Next base: position 9,755 of record CAZKHE010000125.1, read on the forward strand.
TGCGCGGTTGCGCCCGCACCTGAACTGCTGCTAGCTTCCATTCTGCAGGCAGGGGGCTCATGCGACAGACCGGACACCCGGCGCGCACGAGAGGCAGCTCAAGGACAAGAAGACGTTCGTTCCGTTCCTGGGTCGTGCCATGCCGGTCGGATCCCCCGAGACTTCCGCGGTCGTTAAGCCGCCTCGCTTCGGCTGCGCGCTGCGCAACGTCCCCGCAATCCGTTCGTGTCCATCGATCGCCCGCACACACGGCGAAGCGCCCGTCCTTGCGCGGCGGGCGCATGCATCGACATCACAACAAGGCTACAGAGGAGGATCGGCCGATGACCTCGCGCCGACGACTTGCCGTGCTCGAGCTGTCCGGGCCGGCGGACTCAGCATTGCTGTCCGCGCTGGAGACGGATCGATGGGCGCTCGAACGCGCTGACGATCCGGCGCCGTGGGAGGGCGGCCTCGCCCAGGACCGTCCCCCGATCGGACTTGCGCTGCTGGAGCGCGTCGACGATGCGCTCGCCGACCGCCTGCGCCGCACGCGCATGGACTGGATCGCCGTCGTGCCCAGGCACGCGCTCGCGGAGCCGCGCACCGCGCGCCTGATTGCCGCGACGTTCCACGACTTCCACACCACGCCGGTGGACGTCGCGCGCCTGCAGGTCGTGCTCGGGCATGCGCTCGGACGCGCGGCCCTGCTGCGTGCGCCGTGCCCCGATGCGGGCGAGGCGGCCGGCCGCTTCGGGATGATCGGCTGCAGCGCGCCGATGCTCGCGCTGTACCGCACGCTCGAGAAGGTCGCGCGCTCCGACATGCCGGTGCTCGTGCAGGGCGAGAGCGGCACCGGCAAGGAGCTGGCCGCGCGCGCGATCCACCAGCATTCGAGCCGCGCAACGGGGCCGTTCGTGCCGGTGAACTGCGGCGCGATCCCGGTCAATCTGGTGCAGGCCGAGCTGTTCGGCCACGAGCGCGGCGCCTTCACCGGCGCGCACCAGCGGCGCATCGGCAGCATCGAGAGCGCCGCCGGCGGCGTGGTCTTCCTCGACGAGATCGGCGACCTGCCGCTCGAGTCGCAGGCGAGCCTGCTGCGCTTCCTCCAGGACCGGTCCATCGTGCGCGTGGGCGCAACGCGGCCGGTGAGCGTCGATGCGCGCGTGATCGCCGCCACGCACGTGAACCTCGGCGAGGCGGTGCGCCGCGGACGCTTCCGCGAGGACCTCTTCTATCGCCTCAACGTGCTGCACGCCCAGATGCCCGCGCTGCGGGAGCGCGGCGCGGACATCGCGCTGATCGCGCAGCGGGTGCTGCGCGACAGCGCGCCGACCCAGGGCCGCGCAGTCGCCTTCTCGCCGCGCGCGCTGCAGGCGATGGCGCGCCACGCGTGGCCGGGCAACGTGCGCGAGCTCGTCAACCGGGTGCAGAAGGCGGTGGTCATGTGCGAGGGCGCCTGCATCGGCCCGGAGGACCTCGGGCTGCACGCGCCCCAGGTCGCGGGCGCGAGCCTGCTCGACACGCTGCGCACCGCCGGGCAGCGCGAGCTCGTGCTGCGCGCGCTGCACGGCAACCGCTACAACATGGCGGCGACCGCCCGGGAGCTCGGCGTCTCGCGCGTCACGCTGTACCGCCTGTTGCGCCGCCTGGACATCGGCCGTCACGGCGCCGCCGCCGGATTCCGCGGCGGCGACATGGAGCAATGACGCAGGGAGGGAGCATCATGGAGACGGGCAGGGAGGGTCGCGGCGCACGGCGTCGCGCAGGGTCCGCATGCGCGGTCGCCGTCGCGCTCGCATGGTCCGCGTTGGCGCAGGCCCAGGACGGCGGCGATCCGGCGCACGAGGCGCTCATGCGCCAGCTGCGCGTCGAGGGCGCGCGCCTCAACGCGCTCTACCGCAGCCTCGACGAATCGCAGCGGCAGCTCAACTCGCAGCGGCGCGAGCTGGAGGCGCAACGCCAGCGCATCGACGCGCTGCTGCAGCAGCTCTCCGGACGCGGCGGGGCGCCGGGCCCGGCGGGCGGCGCCGTCGCGCAGGCGCCCAAGCCGGCCGCACCGTCCGCACCGCAGCCGGTGGGCGAAGCGCCGCAGCAGCCGGACCGCCCCGCCAGTACCGCGCAGATCTTCGACGAACCCACCACGCTCACGCCGCGCGGCCGCTTCGTCGTCGAGCCGGCCTATCAGTACGTCCACGCCACCGACAACCGCGTCGCGCTGGTCGGCTTCTCGGTGATTCCCGCGCTCACCATCGGCCTCATCGACGTGCGCCGCGTGTCGCGCGACATCCACACGTTCTGGGTGACCGGCCGCTACGGCGTCACCAACCGCTTCGAGGTCGAGGCGCGCGTCCCCTACGTCTATGCGGACAGTTCCACGGTGACCCGGCCGCTCGCCACGCCCTCGGTGAGCGACCAGTTCTTCGACACGAGCGGCTCGGGCATTGGCGACGTGGAGGTCGCCGGACGCTACCAGATCAACCAGTTCCGCGGCGACAACCCGGTGTGGATCGGCTGGCTGCGCTACAAGGCGCGCACCGGCCGCGGCGTGTTCGACGTGCCCGTGGATCCGAACACCGGCCTGCAGCAGGAGCTGCCCACCGGCTCGGGCTTCCAGGGGGTGCAGCCGGGGTTCACGGTGATGTTCCCGTCCGACCCGGCGGTGTTCTTCGGCGGGGCGTCGTACCTCTACAGCTTCTCGCGCGACGTGGGCAACGGCTACGGCAAGGTCGAGCCCGGGGGCGTGTTCGACTTCAATCTCGGCATGGGCCTCGCGCTCAACGAGCGTGCGTCGTTCAGCATCGGCTACCAGCACAGCATCGTCGGCAAGACCGGACAGCGCGACCCCACCGACGTCGCGCGCGTGCTCGCGCCGACCGGCACCCTGACGCTCGGCACGATGCGCTTCGGCCTCGCCTACCGCCTGACGCAGAAGACCAACCTCAACCTCTCGCTCGGCATCGGCGTGACCGACGACACGCCGGACTTCGAGGCGACGGTGCGCCTGCCGATCTCGTTCTGAAGCGGCGCGGCGCTCAGCGCAGGATCTGCGCCGCCTGCTGACGGATCGCGGCGGCCAGCGCGCCCGAGCGCAGGCTGCTCAGGCTGTTCTCCAGCGAGGCGCTGATGCGCGTCTGCGCCTCGATCTGCGCCGCGGCGACCGAGTTCTGGATCGCGGTGGTGAGCGGCGCGGCGTTGGGGATGTTCGACACGACCACGACCTGGCCGGTGGCGCCGATCGGAATGACCAGCGTGGAGGTGAGGGCGGTCGCGGGTGCGGGCGCCGCGGGCGCCGCGGGCGACGGGGCAGCGGGTGCCACGGACGCTGCCCGCGCGGCCGGCGCCGCGGCCGCGGGCGCTGCCGCGG
>CAZKHE010000126.1:0-13010 GCA_964552535.1 uncultured Enterobacteriaceae bacterium
CGACGGTGATCGGCTCGAACTGCGGCAGCCAGCCGAACAGCACGAGCGCGTGCAGGGCGAGCGACAGCGCCACCGCGAGCCACAGCACGGGGATGCGGACCGTGTCCGGGCGCGCGGGCGAAAGATGGGGACGGGCGGGCATGCGGCGCGACGCGGCGCGCGGAGTCCGCGAGGCCGTGCCGCTCAGGATGAACGACGCAAAGGCGCGAGCCTACACTGCTCCGTCCACGCCGTCTTGCACCGCCGTGCCGCCCTCCGTTCGCGGCACGAACACGCGCAGTGCACCGGGTGCGACCGAGACGCGCACCGGCGTGTGCCCGACGAGCTCGCCATCGGCGTTCACGCGGCGCGGGGGCTGGGTCACGATCTCGAACTCGCGTCCGTGCAGCACCTTGACGTAAGGCAGGTCGGGCAGATCCGCGCGCCACGGGCTGAGCCACACGCGCAGCAGTCGCCAGCGGCTGGTGCCGGCGATGATGCGGACCACCAGCTCGCCGCTGTCCACGCGCGCCGCGCCCGCCATCACCACGCCGCCCTGGTAGGGTGAATTGGCGATCAGCACGTCGAGCGTGGCGTACGTCGCCTCGCCGCCCGGCCAGCGCACGGTGCAGCGGAAGGGGCGCGTGGCGGCGAGCTTGGCGGCGCCGACGAGCGCATAGCTCACGTAGCCGAGCCAGCGCTTGAGCCGCGGCGGCATGTCGGCCGACACCGCGCTCGCCACGCCGATGGCCGCGGTCGCGGCGAAATAGCGCTCGCCGATGCGGCCCACGTCCACGCGCGCGGTCCAGCCGTCGGCGATCACGTCGGCGGCACTCTCCGCGTCGAGCGGGACGCCGAGCGCGCGCGCGAAGCTGTTGGCCGTCCCGACCGGGATCACGCCCAACACCGCGTCGCCGCCGGCGAACACCCCCACGGCCGAGCGCAGCGTGCCGTCGCCGCCGCCGACCGCGACCGCGTCGCAACCCTCGTTCACGAGGCGCGCGATCGTCGGCGCAAGGCGCGCGGGATGGCGCAGCGCATGTGCGGCCACCACCCGCACGCCGCGGGCCACCAGCCGGTCGTGCACCCGCCGATACGCATCGGCCCCCGCGCGCGAGCGGGTGTTCACCACCACCGCGACGGCGCGCGGCACGTGGGCCTGATCGGCGGCGAGCGTCTCAGGGCGTGCGGTCATCGTGTGTGGCAGCGAGCTGTTCGAGCGCCTCCCGCGCGAGCCGCTGCACGCCGTCGAGGCATTCGCGCGTGGACGTGTCGTGCTCGAACTGCATGGCGGCAGCGACGAGGTCCGCAAGGCGGGCGGCGCCGTCGATGCGCTCGCCCACGAGCACTTCGCGCTCGTCCGCGGCGAAGACGCGCTTCACCCGCGTGGCGAGCTCGCCGAGCGCCTCGCGTTCCGGATCCGGCATGCGCGGCAGCTCGCCGCGTGCGCGGATGCGCGCCTCGATGGCCTCGGCCGCCGCCTCGTGGCGCACCGCAAGCCGTTCGAAGAGCGTGCGCAGCGGCACGGAGCGTGCGAGGCCTGCGGCATCGCGATACAGGTCCGCGCTTTCGCGGCAGAAGCTGCCGACCTCGGCGAGTGCGGCTTCCGCGGGCGTGCTGAGCAGCATGCGTCGGCTCCTTGGGTGTCCCGAGCCGCGCGGACGCAAGAACCGCACCGGAATTCGCGAAAATCGCTTACTCTCGGCCTGCTGCACCCTCCGCCTTGCCATGACCCGTCTTCTGCAACGACTCCACGCGCTTTCCCCCGAGGTCCTGCGCACCTTGCGCCGCGGCATCGAGAAGGAAAGCCTCCGCGTCACCGCCGACGGCACGCTCGCCGCGACACCGCATCCGGCGGCGCTCGGCTCGGCGATGACGCACGACCACATCACCACCGATTTCAGCGAAGCCCAGCTCGAGCTCATCACCGGCGTGCACCCCGACGCCGCAGCGTGCGAGGCCGAGCTCCTCGACATCCACCGCTTCGTGCAGGCGCATCTCGGCGACGAGATGATGTGGTGCGCGAGCATGCCCTGCAAGCTGCCGGCCGAACAGGACATCCCCATCGCGCGCTACGGCACCTCGAACGTCGGCCGCGCAAAGACCGTGTACCGGGTGGGGTTGTCGCACCGCTACGGCCGGCGCATGCAGACCATCTCCGGCATCCATTACAACTTCTCGCTGCCCGAGGCGGCCTGGCCCGTCCTCGACCTCGGCGACCCGAACGCCGGGTACTTCGCGCTGATCCGCAACTTCCAGCGCCACGCATGGCTGCTGTTCTATCTCTTCGGCGCATCGCCTGCCGTGTGCTCGACCTTCGTGGCCGGCCGCGATCACGAATTGGTGGAGCTCGCACCGGGCACCCTGCACCTGCCGCACGCCACGACGCTCCGCATGGGGCGGCTCGGCTATCTCTCCGACGCCCAGGATTCCCTGTCGGTGAGCTGCAACGATCTCGCGAGCTACACCGCGTCGCTGCAGGACGCGCTCACGCGTTCCTATCCCGCGTACGAGCGCATCGGCATCCGCGACGGCGACGAGTACCGCCAGCTCGCCACCACGCTCCTGCAGATCGAGAACGAGTTCTACAGCACCATCCGGCCCAAGCGCGTCATCCGCCCGAGCGAGCGGCCGCTGCACGCCCTGCGCAGCCGCGGCGTGCAATACGTCGAGGTGCGCGCGATGGATCTCGATCCCTTCCTTGCCGTCGGCATCTCGCCGCAGACGATGCGCTTCCTCGACGTGTTCCTGCTGCACTGCCTGCTCGCCGAAAGCCCGCCCGACTCGGCCGCTGAAATCGCCGAGAACGGGCGCAACAAGCGTCTCGTGGCCGCGCAGGGGCGCGAGCCGGGATTGCGGCTCGAGCGCCGGGGCGTCAGCATCGACCTGCGCGAGTGGGCCGCCGAGATCGTCGGGCAATGCGCCCCGGTGGCCGATGCCCTGGACGCCGCGTGCGGCGGCGACGCGTATCGCGGCGCGCTCGCCGCGGCCGCGCGCGCGCTCGAGGCGCCCGAGACGCTCCCGTCGGCGCGCGTGCTCGCCGCAATGCGCGAGCAGCACGCCGGCTCGCACCTGCGCTTCGTGCTCGCGCAATCGGCGGCGCATCGCGACGCCCTCGTCGGTGCGCCGCTCGATGCGGAAACGGCCGCTGCCTATGCACGCGCGGCGGCGGAGTCGGTGGTGGCGCAGCGCGCGGCGGAGGCCGCCGACACCGTTTCGTTCGAGTCCTTTCGCCAATGGTATCTCGCGCCGGAGCGGCTGCAGCCGGGCTGACCGCCGGAGCGGCCAAAGCAGCACGCCGCCCGTCGGACGCGCCGTCAGGCTTCCACGATGGGGCGGAAGCCGCCGAAGATCATGCGCGTGCCGTCGAACGGCATCGGGTTCCGGTCGGGTTGCAGGCGCGGATCCTCCATGACCTTCTTCATGCCGGCGTCGCGCACCTCCTTCGAGGGCCACGCGATCCACGAAAAGACCACCGTCTCGTCGGGCTGACGCTTCACCGCCATGTGGAACGAGGTGACCTTGCCGTCGGGCACGTCTTCGCCCCAGCACTCGACCACCTCCAGCGCGCCGTGCTCCTTGAACACCAGCGCCGCTTCGGCCGCGTGCGCGCGAAAGCGTTCGCGGTTGGCGGTGGGCACGGCGAGGACGAAACCGTCGATGTAACGCGTCATTGCAGTCTCCTTGGTGGACGGCGCGCCGCCGCGCCGCCGGAGGGCGGGCGAGGCCGGCGAGCGCGCCTGCATCCCTGGTCGTATCGGCCGTAGCCGGATCGACACCCGCCGCCGGCTTCCCGCGCCGGGGGCGACCGCTAGAGCTTGCAGCCGCGCGCGCGCAGCGTCTCGTCCACCCAGGCGCGGTCCAGCGCGCCGCGCGCGATGTCGGCGAGGATCGCGTCCTCCTTCTGCGCCTGCGCGAGGGCGAGCGCGAGGATCTCCTCGGCGTCGGCCTTCGGCACGCAGACCAGACCGTCCTCGTCGCCGACGACGATGTCGCCGGGCATCACCACCATCCCGCCGATCGCCACCGGGCAGTTGACCTCGCCCGGCCCGTTCTTGTAGGGCCCGCGCGGCGTCACGCCCTTCGCGTACACCGGGAACGCGTTCCGAGCCAGCGCGGCGGCATCGCGCACCGCGCCGTCGATGACCATGCCGGCGACGCCGCGCTTGGCCGCCCAGCTCGACATGATCTCGCCGATGATGGCCTGCTCGAGCACGCCGCCCGCGTCGACGACGATCACGTCCCCGGGCGCGGCCGCGTCGATCGCCTTGTGCACCATCAGGTTGTCGCCGGGCGGCACCTTCACCGTGTACGCGGTGCCGGCCATGCGGCCGCCGCGATGCATGGGCTTCAGGCCGGTGGCCGAGTGGATGCGGCCCATGCAGTCGGAGAGGTGCGCGGCGGCGCGCTCGCCGAGCGCGGCGACGAGCGCCGCCGGGGGACGCGCCGGGCTGGGCAGGATGCGGAAACCGCGCGGCATCGGTTCACTCCAGGACGAGGAGGCGCGATTCAACCACGTCCCGCGCTTCGGCACCAAGGAACCACGTGTGCTCGCCACGCAGCGGGTCGATCACCCAGCCGAGGCTGAACGGCTGCGCGAAGAATGCGGCCTGGGTGCGCCGATCGGTGCCGGAGAAGAACGCGCCGATGCCCGGATGGCTGTGGAACCAGCCGACGATCCGTTCGCCGTCACGCGTCGCCGCGCGCGCCTGCTGCCACACGCTCGCCTCCATGCGGAGCGAGATCGCGTCGCCGGTCGCCTCGTCGCCCGGCACGGCGAGGCGGATGAAGACGGCTGCGACCGCGTCGCCGCCGTCGTGCGCGAAGGGTTCGCCGACCAGCAGCCCGCCGCGCTCGACGCGGCTCGCCGCGACGTGCGCCATCGCCGCGTCTTGCGCGCCGCGCGCGAGCACGACCAGCGGCGCCTCGGCAGCGAGGGGCGCGGCCAGCTGCGGATGCTCGCGCAGCAGCGCCGACACCCCGCGCAGCCGCAGCGCGACCGGCTCGTCCTTCCAGCGCATCAGGTCTCGGCTTCGAACGCCCGCTGGCACAGCGGGCACTTCACGCTGCCGCGCCGTCGGGCGGGCAGGCGCAGCTGACGCCCGCAGCCGGGGCAGGTGCGCATCACGCGCTCGGGCGTCTCGCCGAGCGCGAGCGCCGCGCGGTCGGTGGGAAAGGCATGCGGATGGGCGCGCGACTGCGCCGCATACCACTGCGCGGCGACGCCGTTCGCCGCGGACGACGCGTTGGTGAGCAGCGGATCGAACGCGAGCAGCCGCACGATGCGCCGCACGAAGAGGTCCATGCCTTCGCTCGGCAGCCACTTCGTGCCCTGGCACACGATGCCCGACGCGAAGACGTTGGGATGGAAGATCGGGGTGAGCACGCGCGCGACGGGCGGCTCGAACGGGTGGCGTGCAGCGAGCTCGATCGAGACGCGGCTGCGCGGCTGCTTCTCCGCCGGATAGCGGCGCGAGCCGGCGGTGGCGTAGTCGAGGTCGAGGACGAAGCGGGGGTTTCCGGGCACCGGCAGCGCGACGATGCCGAGCCGCCCGCCGGAGGAAGCGGCGAGCGCGCGCACGCGTTCGATGTCGGCTTCACGGCGCGACGACATCGTCAGACGGCCCGGACTCCTGCGACGAGAACGGGCTGCACTTCCAGCACGTCGCCCTCCTTCACGCCGCCCTGCGCCAGCGTCTCGTGGGGCGACAGCGCCTTGCCGGTGGTCACGTTCACGAGCGCGTAGTCGGCGTCGGCCGGGAGCGCCCAGTGGTCCACGGCCGACTCGATGATCTCGGCGGCGGTGCGCTCGCGCTCCAGCGTGAGCTCGGCGCGGCGCGTCTGGTCGGCGGTACGCACCGCCAGCTTGAACTCTTCGGTCATCCAGCCTCCAAATCGATGCAGACCCCGTCCGCAAGCAGGAATTTCGCCGGCAGCGTCGCCGCGCCGAACACCGCCAACAGGTCTTCGACCGTGGTTTCGGTGCGGATATCCACGTCGGCAGCCATCTCCCCGCAGTGCGCACATTGCATGATGCGATCGTCGAGCGCGTCGGCGCGCTGCCCGACGTAGCGCGTCGCCTCCGGCGTGACCCCGCACTGCGCGCAAGCGTAGCCGAACACCAGCGCATCCGAGAGCCGCACTGCGGTCGCGTCGGGCGCGGCCGACTGCAGCGCGGCCAGCCAGCCGCCGCCGCCGGGCACGACGCGCGGCCGCGCCGCGAAGCCGCCGCAACCCACGCACTCGGGCTGGCGGGCGAGCGCGGAGACGGTCGACGCGCCCGTCCGGGTATCCACGAACACCCGGCGCGACGCCGGACTCGCCGCCTCGCCGATGCGCAGCGCGGCCTGCACCGCCAGCGCGCCGGCGATGCTCGCCGTGATCGCGGTGGTGGGGATCTTGCGCTCCGCGTGCAGCGCGCGCCGCAGGCCGCCGCACGAATAGCGCGCCGCGACGCGCGCGTACGCGCTCGCCGGCAGGTGGCATTCGTAGCACGCCGGCAGCGCCGCGGCGGAGAACGGAAAGCGCTCCACCACGGCATGGCGCGCATCGATGCCCGCGTTCACGAAGTCCACGCCGGCGATGAGCGCGAGCTGCGAGAGCCGCAGGCGCGCCTCGAAGTTGTCCACCGCGGCGACCAGCGCGTCGCACGCCGCCAGATGCGTGAGCGTGAGCGTGCGCCACGCGTCGCCCGGCACGGGGGTGATGCGCACGCGGCGATCGACGTCGGCGGCGCGCGCCGCCACCGCCGCCGCCTTCGGCGCGCCGACGTCGGATTCGCGCAGGAAGACGCTGCGGGTGAGGTTGTGGACCTCGACCGTGTCGAAGTCGAGGAGATCGACGGCGCCGACGCCGAGGAGGGCGAGGTTCTTCACCACCTCGTTGCCGACGGCGCCGGCCCCGACCACCGCGATGCGCGTGCGCGCGAGCGCGTCCTGGTCGAGGCCCTCGACCAGCGCGTGCCGCAGGTACCGGTCGTCCGCCACGAACGACGCGCGCTACTCGTCCGTCACGCGCACCGGGCCGAGATCGGTGCTGCCGCAGACGGCGCAGCGCCCGTGGTTGTCGCGCCGGAGCGCCTGCAGGCTCTCGGCGTGATAGAGCGCCTGGCAGGCGCCGCAGCGGGCGAGCGCGCACGCGGCGTCGATCGGTTCGCTCGAGTAGGCGTCGCGGAGGCCGGCGAGCTGCGCGCGCGGCACGATGTGGACGGTGCCGGGGCGCGCCGGCGGCGCCTCGCCGGCGCCGAACCGCCACTTGGCGCGCGGACGATAGGTGCCGCGCGGCCCGCGCCGCGCGCTCGTGAACGCGAGCGCGAAGAAGACCGCCATCGCGACGAAGACCAGGAACGGCAGCAGGCGCGCCATGGCGACATCATATCGGTTCGCGCCGCCCCCGTGCGCGCTCGCGCCTCGAACTGTGCGAGACGCGCGGTCAGGCCTGCGCGTCGGCGGCCCGGTCGCGCCGGTCCGGCGTCGCGTCGGCCTGCGCGGCGGGCAGCCACAGCACGAACGTGGTGCCGCGCCCCGGCGCGCTTTCCACCGCGATGGCGCCCCCCGACTGCGTGACGAAGCCGTACACCTGGCTCAGGCCGAGCCCGGTGCCGCGTCCCTCGGGCTTGGTGGTGAAGAACGGCTCGAAGATGCGGTCGAGCACTTCGGGCGGCATGCCGCAGCCGGTGTCGCGGCAGCGGATGCAGACGTACGCCGTGTCGGGCTGCAGGCCGGCGGGGCGATCGTTCGCGGGCGCGTCGGCGATGTCGACCGTCAGCATGCCGCCCGCCGGCATCGCATCGCGGGCGTTCATGGCGAGATTGAGCAGCGCGAGCTCGAGCTCGTGCGGGTCGGCGTGGATGTCCCGCGTGCCGGGGGCGCAATCCACCTGCACGCGGATCGCACTGCCCACCGACTGGCGCAGCATGATGGCGAGGCCGTCGATGAAGGGCCCGCAGCGGATGCGCTCCGGCGCGAGCGGCTGCTGCCGCGAGAACGCCAGCAGCTGGCGCGTGAGGCGCATCCCCTGCTCGGTGGCCCGATCGATGCCGGCGAGCACCTCGGACGGCGGTTGCGGCGCACGGCGCAGCACCTCGAGGTTGGCCTTCAGCACCTGCAGGACGTTGTTGAAGTCGTGCGCCACGCCCCCGGTGAGCTTGCCCAGCGCTTCCAGCCGCTGCGCGCGGCGCAGGGCCTGCTCGACGTCGCGCCGCCGCTCGATCTCGCCCGCCCACTGCTCCAGCGCCGCGCGCTCGCTGCGCGCGCGGCGCGAGGCGAGGAGCGTGGCGTAGCCGAGCAGCGCGATGGCGATCAGCGTCACGGCGCCGAACGCGAACACGTTCTGCAGCCACGGTTCCCAGATCGCGCGCTTGGAGAGCCCGTAGGCGACGTACAGGGGATAGGGCCCGACCTTGCGGTAGGCGTACACGCGGTCGATGCCGTCGAGCCGCGCCTGCGCGGGAAAGAAGCCGTCGTCGGCGTGGCGGATGGCCTGCAGCAGCCCGGCATGCGGCGGGAAGACGAAGCCCGGCTCGAACACCTGCGGGTAGCGGGCGAGCAGCGCGCCGTCGGCGCGGACGAGGCTCACCGCGTCCTCCTCGCGCTCGAGCAGCCTGCGGTACACCTGCTGGAAATGGTCGATGCGCACCGACACCGCGGCGATGCCGTCGAAGGGCTGGCCGGGGCGCAGCTCGCGTGCGACCGCGAAGAAGGCATCGCCCGCCATGCGCCCCGTCATCGAGCCGCTGACGAAGACGCCCTTGCCGCCGTCGCGGAAGAACCTGAAGTACTCGCGATCGGTCGCCTCGAAGGCCGCCATCGGGAACGTCCGGCTGCTCACCCAGCGCCGCCCCTCGGGACCGAGCACGAACACGCTCGAGGTCTCCTCGGAATGGTCGTCCAGGGCGCGGAGGAACTCGTGCAGCTCGCGCGAGCGCTCCAGCGCGGACCACGGCCGTCCGGCGGCGTGGCGCTGCACCTGGTCGAGGATCAGCTCGTACACGGCGAAGGCGCGGAGCGCGTGCTCGCGCACCACGTCCGCGCCGCGGCTCGCGCGGAGGTGCACCTCGCCCTCGATCACGCGGTAGTTCGCGTACGAGGCCGCGACGAAGATCGCGAGCGGAATGAGCACCGCCGCCACGAGGAGGAGGCGGATGGCGGCGGGCAGGGCCGCAGCGGGCGGCTGCTGGGGCGCGGCGGAACTGCCGTGCATGCCGGGCTCCCCCTCGAACAAGTAGCGGTATGCGGTTGTCGCGTCCCAGCGGCGGAGGGTAGCACGGGGGTGGGTTGCCCGCAGTCTCTTGCGCCGCCGCGCGCTGCCCTGCAACATGGCGCGCATGCCGACCGCGCCCGCGACCGACGACGACGCGCCCCTGCGCGAGGACATCCGCCACCTCGGCCGGCTGCTCGGCGACACGCTGCGCGAGCAGGAGGGCGAGCCGGCGTTCGCGATGATCGAGCGCATCCGCACGCTGGCGGTCGCCAGCCGGCGCATCGAGGACACCGGCGCACGCGCCTCGCTGGAGGCGGTGCTGAACGCCCTGTCGCGCGACGAGACGGTGTCGGTGGTGCGCGCGTTCAGCTACTTCTCGCATCTCGCCAACATCGCCGAGGATCACCATCACGCGCGCCGCCGCCGCGCGGCGCGGCTGGGCGGCGCCGCACCCGGACCCGGCTCGCTCGCGCACGCGTTCGCCCGTGCCGGCGCCGCGGGCATCGGCCGCGAGGCGCTGCGCGCGTTCTTCGCCGCGGCGCTGGTGTCGCCGGTGCTTACCGCGCATCCGACCGAGGTGCAGCGCCAGGCGATCCTCGAGTGCGAGCGGCGCATCGCGGCGGCGCTGGCGCGGCGCGAGCAGGGCGCGCTGCTGGAGGAGGAGCGCGCCGCGCTCGACGTGGAGCTGCGCCGCCAGGTGGTGACGCTGTGGCGCACGCGCATGCTGCGCGGCGTGAAGCTCGCGGTGCGCGACGAGATCGACAACGGCGTCGGCTACTTCCACCACACCTTCCTCGCCGAGGTGCCGCGCCTGCATGCGGCGGTGGAGGACGCGCTCGGGCTCGACGTGGCGGCCGCGCCCCCGGCATTCCTGCGCGTCGGCTCGTGGATCGGGGGCGACCGCGACGGCAATCCGTTCGTCACCGCGGAGATGCTCGGCTACGCGATCCGCCGGCAATCGGCGGTCGCGCTCGACCACTATCTGGACGAGGTGCACGCGCTCGGCGGCGAGCTGCCCATCGCGCGCCTGCTGCATCGGCCGGCGGAGGAGCTCGAGGCCCTCGCCGAGCGCTCGCCCGACCGCTCCCCGCATCGCGCCGACGAGCCGTACCGGCGCGCGCTCACCGGCATCTACGCGCGGCTCGCCGCGACGGCAGCCGCGCTCGACCATCACGCGGCGCTGCGGCGCGCGGTGGGCGAGTCACCGCCCTATGCCTCGGTCGACGAGCTCGCCGCCGACCTCGACGTCATCCACCGCAGCCTGCACGCCGGCGGCCTCGCGTTGCTCGCCGAGGGACGCCTGCGCGCGCTGCGGCGAGCCGTACGCGTGTTCGGCTTCCACCTCGCGCCGATCGACCTGCGCCAGAACTCCGAGGTGCACGAGCGCGTGGTCGCCGACCTCCTCGCCGTCGGCGGCGTCTGTGCCGACTACCTCGCGCTCGACGAGCCGGCGCGCATCGCCCTGCTCGCCGGCGAGCTCGCCATGCGCCGTCCGCTGCTCTCGCCGCATCTCGCCTACGAGGAGACGACGCGCGGCGAGATGGCGGTGCTGGCCGCCGCTGCCGACGTGCAGCGCCGCTGGGGCGCGGCGGCGGTGCCGACCTACATCGTGTCGAAGACGGCGGGCGTCTCCGACCTGCTCGAGCCGGCGCTGATGCTGAAGGAGGCGGGCGTGGTCACGCCCGGATCGCCGGCCGCCGCGCGGGTGCAGATCGTGCCCCTGTTCGAGACCATCGACGACCTGCGCCGCGCCGCCGAGACGATGCGCGCCTGGCTCGCGCTGCCGTTCGCGCGCGACGCCATCGCGAGCCTCGGCGGCGTGCAGGAAATCATGCTGGGCTACTCCGACAGCAACAAGGACGGGGGCTACGTCACCTCCAACTGGGAGCTCTACAAGGCGGAGGTCGCGCTGGTCGCGCTGTTCCGCGACCACGGCGTGCGCCTCCGGCTCTTCCACGGGCGCGGCGGCAGCGTCGGCCGCGGCGGCGGGCCGAGCTACGACGCCATCCTCGCCCAGCCGCCGGGCAGCGTCGGCGGCCAGATCCGTCTCACCGAGCAGGGCGAGGTCATCGCGAGCAAGTACGGCAATGCCGAGAGCGGCCGCCACAATCTCGAGTCGCTCGTCGCCGGCACGCTCGAGGCGAGCCTGCTCGAGGCCGGCGCCGCGCCGCCCGCCGAGTTCCTCGACGCGATGGAGGAGATCTCCGCCGACGCGTTCGCTGCCTACCGGAGCCTGGTGTACGAGACGCCCGATTTCGAGGAGTACTTCCGCGCCTCCACGCCGATCAACGAGATCGCCGAGCTGAACATCGGCTCGCGCCCGGCGTCGCGCAAGCCGTCGCGGCGCATCGAGGACCTGCGGGCGATTCCGTGGGTGTTCTCGTGGTCGCAGAGCCGCGTGATGCTGCCCGGCTGGTACGGCTTCGGCGCGGCGGTGGGCGCGTATCGGGCGCGCCGCGGGGACGCGGGGCTCGCGCTGCTCCGGCGCATGGAGCGCGAGTGGCCGTTCTTCCGCACGCTGCTCTCCAACCTCGACATGGTGCTCGCGAAGTCCGACCTCGCCATCGCGGCGCGCTATGCCGGCCTCGTGCCCGACGCGGGCCTGCGCGATCGCGTCTTCGCGCGCATCCGCGGCGAGTGGGAGGCGTCGCGCGACGCGCTGTTCGCCGTCGCCGGGCAGGAGGCCTTCCTCGAGCGCAATCCGCAGCTCGCACGGTCGATCCGCCACCGCTTCCCGTATCTCGACCCGCTCAATCACCTGCAGGTCGAGCTCCTGCGCCGCTATCGCGGCGGCGATGCCGAGGAGCGCGTGAAGCGCGGCATCCACCTCACCATCAACGGCCTGGCCGCCGGCCTGCGCAACTCCGGCTGAGCGCCGGCCGTCACATGCGCGTCTCGGTCTCGACGACGAGCGTGGGTTTGGCGGCGGGCAGCTGCTCGCCGACGATGCTGCGCACCTGGTACTGCCCGTCCGGGCGGAAGAGGAAGGTCTCCAGGAAGCGCACCGAGCCGCCGCCGGCGGCCGCCTGCGCGGGCGGGGGCGGCGCGGCGCCGATGCGCCGGACGCTCTCGAGCGCGGCCTTCTCGAGCTCCGTGTAGCCGTTCGAGCGCCACACCACGACGCGCTCGAGCGCGCCGCTGGCCGCGACGGTGATGTCGAGCACCACCACCGACTTGAGGATCGGCGGCAGCGAGTCGGCGAGCGCGGCGGCATTCGCGGCGGCGATGCTGCGCGCGAAGTGGCGCTTGTACTCGTCCATGTCGCGCGAGGCGGCGATGGCGGGCGAGAACGCGGGCGACTTCGCGAGGCTGCCGCGCACGTCGGCGAGCGTGCCGTCCGCGCGGTCGGCACCGCGCTCCTGCGACTGCGTGGTGGGCACGACCAGCGCGGCGAGCACGATCGCGCACGCGGCGGCACGGCGGTAGGTCATCGGCTGCATGGTCCCCCCAGGGTGTGTGTTGTCGGTGTTGGCGGGCGGTGCGGCGCGCGCGCCGCAGGACCAATCTAGGCCCGGCGCGGCCATGCCGTCGTCATGAAGACGGCGGGTGGCGTGAACTGTTCCGCGGAACGACGACGCTTTATGCAGATGTCATGAAAGCGACGGCGGCGCCCGCTTGGCACGGCTATTGCAAAGTGTCGGGCGGGGGCAACAAGGGGGCGACGGGCTTGCGAGTGCTGGTGGTCGAGGAGTCGCGCGGACGCGCCCGTGTCCTGCGCGAGGCGCTGGAGGCGGCGGGCGACGAGGTCGTCGTCTCGCGCGGCGCGTCGCTCGCCCTGCTCAAGACCGTCGAGCGCGTGCAGCCCGACGTGATCGTGATCGACACCGAAT
>CAZKHE010000127.1:0-12944 GCA_964552535.1 uncultured Enterobacteriaceae bacterium
CGCCGAGGAAGCCGAGGATCGCGAGGCCGTACACGCCGCAGTCGATCTGGAAGTCGACCAGCCGCTCGAGGCTCGCCGCATCGAGATCGCCCGCCGCCGTGAACGGCGTGGGCATGATGGTGAAGACGCCTTTGATGTCCATGAGTCGGTCTTTGCGAGGGGGAGCGGCCGATTATCCCTCCGCGGCGCCCGCGCGCGCTAACATCGCGGCTCCCGTGGCGAACGTGAATGGAAGCGAGCGATGAACGAGCTGGTACTGGTGGTGAACATCCGCATCAAGGCGGATCGCGTGGCGCAGTTCATGAGCGAGGTGGCGAGAAACGGCAAGGCGGCCCGCGAGACCGAGCCGGGCTGCCTGCAGTTCGACGTCCTGCAGGACCGCGAGGACCCGACGAAGGTCCTGCTCTACGAGGTGTACGCGGACGAGGCGGCCTTCGAGGCGCATCAGCAGACCGCGCACTTCAAGCACTATCTCGAGAACGGGCTGCAGCACCTGGAGTCGCGCGAGCGCACCTTCTTCCGCCGCGCCGTCCCCTGACCACGCGCCGCTCCGGTCCTCACGCCGGCGCCTGCAGCCGCGCGGCCTCCTCGGTCGCGAGATTGCGCAGGAAGCTCGCGAACTGCGGGTCCTCTCCCTGCAGCAGGCGCGGCAGCAGGACGCGGAAGTCCTCGCGCCGCACCCACTCGCGCATGTAGTCCTCCCAGGAGTACCAGCGCCGGAGCTGCTTGTCGGCCATCTCCGGCTCCCACAGCAGGAGGTACGCGCGCTCGAACAGCGACACGAGCATCTCGAAGATCACCAGCATGCGCTCGCGCTGCTCGTCGTTGAGGTCGGGCGTGAGCCGCTCGGTGCGCAGCTTGAGGTCCGGGTTGGCGAGCACGAGCTTGAGGAACTCGTTGTAGGAGGCGGAGAGCATCAGGTACGCCTCCTCCTCCTCGTTCTCGCGCTCCTTGCGCTGCTGCACCAGGAAGACCCAGATGGCGAACGGCAGGCCGACGACCGTGACCGCGTAGCTCGCGAGCTCGATCCACTCGACCAGGGCCATCGCTACACCGTGAGGACGAGCTTGCCCTGCACGCGGCGGTTCATCATGTCGTCGAGGGCGTCCGCCGCCTGCGCGAGCGGATAGGTCTTCGACACGAGCGGCGAGAGCCGGCCCGCGGCGATCCACGCCATGAGCTGCTCGAGGTTCGCGCGGTTGGCGGCCGGGTCACGCCGCGCGAAATCGCCCCAGAACACGCCCACCACCGCGGCGCCCTTGAGCAGCGCGAGATTCAGCGGCAGCTTCGGGATGTCGCCGGACGCGAAGCCGACCACGAGGTGGCGCCCGGCCCACGCCATGCTGCGGAACGCGGGCTCGCTGTAGCGCCCGCCCACCGGGTCGTACACCACGTCCACGCCGGCCGGTGCGATGCGCTTCAGCGCCTCGCGCAGGTCGTCGCGCTCGTAGTCGATGGTCTCCGCCGCGCCGTGTGCGCGGCACACCGCCAGCTTCTCCGGCGATGACGCGGCCGCGATCACCTTCGCGCCCATCAGCACGCCGAGCTGCACCGCCGCCAGCCCGACGCCGCCGGCGGCGCCGAGGACGAGCAGGGTCTCGCCGGCACGGAGCGCCGCGCGATCCTTGAGGCCGTGATAGGTCGTGCCGTAAGCCAGGGTCGTTGCCGCGGCGACCGCGTCGGACACGCCGGCCGGCACACGGTGCGCGGCGCTCGCCGGCACCGCCACCGCTTCGCGATAGCCGCCCCACAGCATGGAGGCCGCGACGCGATCGCCGACCGCGAACTCGCTCACGCCTGCGCCGACCGCGGTGATCACGCCGGCGACTTCGGCCCCGGGCGAGAACGGCGGCTCGGGCTTGAACTGGTACTTGCCCTGCACGATCAACACGTCGGGGAAGTTCACGCCCGCGGCCTTCACGCCGATGACGATCTCGCCGCGGGCGGGCTGCGGCGCGGGGATGTCGGCGAGGACGACGGACGAGGGCGGGCCCCAGGCCCTGCAGAGGATCGCTTTCATCGGACTCCGGTGATTGATGCGGCTTTTCGGTACAGGCTACCATGCGGGTCGCGCTTTCCGCCGGCGCCCCGTCGCCGCCCCGCTCGCATGGATCTGCACTACACCCCCGAAGAGCTCGCCTTCCGCGACGAGGTGCGCGCGTTCTGCGCCGCGCGCCTGCCGCGCGACATCGCGCAGCGCGTGCTCGACCACCGCCGGCTGGAGAAGTCGGACTACGTCCGCTGGCAGGACATTCTCGCCGAGCGCGGCTGGCTGACCGGCCACTGGCCGAAGCCGTTCGGCGGGCTCGGCTGGTCGCCGGTCGAGCATCACATCTTCGACGAGGAAACCGCCGCAGCCGGCGCGCCGCGGCTCATTCCGTTCGGCCTCAACATGGTCGCGCCGGTGATCATGGCGTTCGGGTCGAAGTGGCAGCAGGAGCACTACCTGTCGCGCATCCGCGAGAACCGCGACTGGTGGTGCCAGGGCTACTCGGAGCCCGGCTCGGGGTCCGACCTCGCGAGCCTCAAGACGCGCGCGGTACGCGAGGGCGATCACTACGTCGTCAACGGCCAGAAGACCTGGACGACGCTCGCGCAGTACGCCGACATGATCTTCTGCCTGGTGCGCACCAGCACCGAGGCGCGCAAGCAGGAGGGCATCAGCTTCCTGCTCATCGACATGCACGCGCCCGGCGTGACCGTCCGCCCGATCCTGATGCTCGACGAGGAGCACGAGGTCAACGAGGTGTTCTTCGACAACGTGAGCGTGCCGGTCGCGAACCTGGTGGGCGAGGAAGGCAGGGGCTGGACCTACGCCAAGTTCCTGCTCGGCCACGAGCGCACCGGCATCGCCGGCGTCGGCGCGTCGAAGCGCGAGCTGGCGACGTTGAAGGACATGGCGCGGCGCGAGCGCCGCAACGGCCGGCCCCTCGCGGACGATCCGCTCTTCGCCGCGCGCATCCGCGAGGTCGAGCTCGAGCTGATGGCGCTGGAGATGACGGTGATGCGCGTGCTCGCGCAGCGCGGCAAGGCGCCGGGGCCGGAGGCGTCGATCCTCAAGATCAAGGGCACCGAGATCCAGCAGGCGCTCACCGAGCTGATGATGGATGCCGTGGGCGCGTACGCGCTGCCGTTCGACCCCGCGTGGAGCGCGCTCGAGCGCGCCGGCGAGGCGCCCGGCCCGTCGTACGCTGCGCCGCTCGCCGCGCGCTACTTCAACTATCGCAAGGTGACCATCTACGGCGGCTCCAACGAAATCCAGCGCAACATCATCGCGCAGATGGTGCTCGGCCTATGAACTTCTCCGATTTCGGGACACTGCGCGAAGAGCAGCAGCTCCTCGCCGATTCGCTCGCCCGCTTCGTCGAGCGCGACTACGGGTTCGAGCGGCGCAAGGCGATCGTCCGCGGCGCGGGCACGAGCCCCGAGGCGTGGGCGACGCTCGCCGAACTCGGCGTGCTCGCGCTGCCGATACCGGCCGACCACGGCGGCTTCGGAGGCGCCGCCGGCGATCTCCTGCCGGTGATGAACGCGCTCGGCCGCGGCCTGATGGTGGAGCCGTATCTCGCCACCGTCGTGCTGGGCGCCGGTGCCCTGGCGCTGGGCGGCAGCGACGCGCAGCGCACCGAGTGGCTGCCCGCGGTGGCGGAGGGGCGCGCAAAGCTCGCGCTCGCCGCCGGCGGCTGCACGCTGCGTGACGGGCGCCTGCACGGTGCGGCGAACGTCGTGCTTCACGCCGCGGAGGCGGACGGGATCGTCGTTGCGGCCGGGACGCAGGCGTTCCTCGTGCGGCGCGACGCGCCCGGCCTCGCGCTGCGCGCCTATCGCACCATCGACGGCCTGCGCGCCGCCGACCTCGTGTTCGACGGCGTCCCCGGTGAGCCGCTGCCTGGCGGCGCGGCGGTGGTTGCCCACGCCTGCGACCGCGGGCGGGCCGCGCTCTGCGCCGAGGCGGTCGGCGCGATGGAGCAGCTCAACGCGCTCACGCTCGACTACCTCCGCACGCGCCAGCAGTTCGGTCAGCCGATCGGGCGCTTCCAGGTCCTGCAGCACCGCGCCGTGGACATGTTCATCGACGCCGAGCAGTCGAAGTCGATGGCGTACGCGGCCGCGATGGCGGCCGATGATGCGGACGAGACGGCACGCCGGGCGGGCGTCGATGCCGCCGCCGAGTACGTCTCCGCGGCCGCGCGGCGGGTCGCGCAGGCCGCGATCCAGCTGCACGGCGGCATGGGCGTCACCGACGAGATGGCGGCGAGCCACTACGCCAAGCGGCTCACCATGATCGGCACCTGGCTGGAGACGCTGCGGTGAAGCGCCGCCTGGTGCTCACCGCGCTCCTCGCCGGCGTCGCCGGGGCCGCGTGCGCGCAGGTCCATCACCAGCATCCCGGCGCCGCGGACCATCGCTTCGACAACGCGGAGTCCTGGGCCCGCGTGTTCGATGATCCGGCGCGCGACGCCTGGCAGAAGCCCGACGAGGTGGTGCGCGCGCTCGCGCTCGCGCCCGGGGCGCGGGTCGCGGACGTCGGCGCCGGGACCGGCTACTTCGCGGTGCGCCTCGCGCGCGCCGTGCCCCAGGGGACGGTGTACGCCGTCGACCTCTCCGCCGACATGGTGAAGTACCTCGGCGAGCGCGCCCGGCGGGAGGGCCTCGCCAACCTGCGCGCGCTCCAGGGCGCGCCGGACAAGCCGAACCTGCCGGAGCCGGTCGACGTCGTGCTGCTCGTGGACGTCTATCATCACATCGATTCGCGGATCGAGTACTTCCGCGCGCTGCGCCAGTCGCTCGCGCCCGGCGGGCGCGTCGCCATCATCGACTTCCGCCCCGAATCGCGCCGCGGTCCGCGGCACAAGGTCGCCGCATCGCAGGTGACGGACGAGATGCGGCGCGCCGGGTTCGCGGTGATGTCATCGCACGATTTCCTGCCCGACCAGTACTTCATCGTGTTCGCACCCGCGTCATGAACCGCCAGATCCTCCTTGCATCGCGTCCCGAGGGCGAACCGAAGCCGGAGCACTTCCGCCTCGTCGAGACGCCGCTGCCGTCGCCCGCGGCGGGCGAGGTGCTGGTCCGCAACTTGTATCTGTCGCTGGACCCGTACATGCGCGGCCGGATGATGGCGGTGAAGTCGTACGCGAAGCACGTCGAGATCGGCGAGGTGATGGTCGGCCAGACCGTGGGCGAAGTGATCGAATCGCGCGCCCCCGACTTCGCGGCGGGCGACAAGGTGCTCACCTCGCTCGGCTGGCAGCTCTACGGCGTCGCGAAAGCCGCGGAGGTGTTCAAGGTCGATGCGGGGCGCGCCCCGCTCACGTACTACCTCGGCGCGCTCGGCATGCCGGGCATGACCGCGTGGTTCGGCTTGCGCGAGATCGGGCAGCCGCAGCCGGGCGAGACCGTCGTGGTGTCGGCCGCCTCCGGCGCGGTCGGCAGCGTGGTGGGACAGATTGCCAAGAGCATGGGCTGCCGCGCGGTGGGCATCGCCGGCGGGCCGGAGAAGTGCGCCCATGTCCGCGACGTGCTCGGCTTCGATGCCTGCGTGGACCACCGCGCCGGCGACCTCCACGACGCCCTGCGCGCCGCCTGCCCCGACGGCGCCGACGTGTATTTCGACAACGTGGGCGGTCCGGTGCTGGACACCATGCTGCGGCTGATGAACCTGCGCGGGCGCGTGGTCGTCTGCGGCCTCATCAGCGACTACAACGCCACCGAGCCCTACGGCCTGAAGAACATCCGCGCCGTGCTGGTGAACCGGCTGCGCATGCAGGGCATGATCGTCTTCGACTGGGCCGACCGCTACGGCGAGGCCGTCAAGGGACTCGGTGCCCTGTATGCCTCGGGTCGGCTGAAGTACCGCGAGAGCATCGCCGACGGCCTCGAGAACGCGCCCGAAGCGTTCATCGGGCTGCTCCGCGGACGCAACTTCGGCAAGCAGCTCGTGCGGCTCGCGTGAGCGTGCCGCACACCGCGCGGCGCATCGTCGCCGGCGTCGCGCTCGTCCTTCTCGTCGCCGCCCCGGCGCCGGGCGCGGAGGTGCGGCGCGTGCTGCCCGACGGCGAGGCGCCGGTCACCGAACGGCGCTACGCGGCCCGCGACGGCACCTATCGCATGCCCTTCCCGGCGCTCGGCCGCACCGTGTACGTGCGCGACACCATGGTGAACGCGAATACCGGATGGACGGAGTTCACCTCCCGCGACGGCGCGTCGCTCTACGTGGTGTCCATGCGCCTCACGACCGGGCCCCGCGACGCTCGCGAGCTCGACGCCGTCAGGCGCCGCTATGCCGATTTCTCGCGCCAACTGCCCGAGCACTTCCGCGAGCGCGCGGCACCGGCCGGCCGCTTCGGGCCGAGCTACGGCTTCACGCTGCTCAACGCCGATCCCGTGACCGGCTACCCGGTGAAGCTCGGCTACCGGCCGGCGGCCGGTGTGGAATCTGCCGCCGTGCACCGGTTCTTCGTGCAGGGCGGCGTGCTGTACGAGATCGCCGCGCTGGTGCAGCGGCCGGCGGTCGCGGCAACGGCCGACGCCGGAAAGCTTGCCGCCCGCGCCGAATCCATCGTCGAGGCCGCGCTGGCCTCGTTCGAGCCCGTCGCAAAGCCGTCCCCCACCCCACCGGAGAAGAAATGATCGACGTCTACACCTGGCCGACGCCCAACGGCCACAAGGTCCACATCATGCTGGAGGAAACCGGCCTGCCCTACACGGTGCACGCGGTCGACATCGGCAAGGGCGAGCAGTTCAAGCCCGAGTTCCTCGCCATCTCGCCCAACAACAAGATTCCGGCGATCGTGGATTCGCACGGCCCCGACGGCAAGCCGATGTCGCTCTTCGAATCCGGCGCGATCCTCGTGTACCTCGCGGCGAAGACCAGCATGCTCCTCCCGGAGAACCTGCGCGACCGCTGGAGCACGCTGCAGTGGCTGATGTTCCAGATGGGCGGCGTGGGTCCGATGCTCGGCCAGGCGCACCACTTCAACTACTACGCGCCGGAGAAGATCTCCTACGCGATGGAACGCTACTCCAAGGAGGCGAACCGGCTCTACGGCGTGCTGGACCGGCGCCTCGCCGAGAGCGAGTACGTCGGCTGCGGCGAATACACGATCGCCGACATCTCCATCATGCCGTGGCTGCGCACCGCCGAGAGACAGGGCGTGAACATGGACGACTATCCCAACGTGAAGCGCTGGTTCGACGCACTGAACGCGCGGCCCGCGGTGCAGCGCGGTCTCCAGGTGCTCTCCGAGATCAAGCGCCCGCCGCCCACCGATCCGCAGGTCCGCGAGAACCTGTTCGGCCAGACGCAGTATCAGAAGCGCTGACCCGCGCAAGGCGTGAAGAGGGAAGAGGGAAAGCATGACGACACTGAAGGGAAAGGTCGCCTGGGTGACGGGCGGCGGGAGCGGCATCGGCCAGGCGGGCGCCATCGCGCTCGCCGAGGCGGGCGCCACGGTGGTCGTGTCGGGACGGCGCGCGGAGGCGCTCGACGACACCGCGGCGCGCGTCGCCGCGGCCGGCGGACGCTGCGAGCGCGTCGCGATGGACGTCGCCGACAAGGCGTCGGTGAAGCGCGCGGCGGAGCAGGTGCTCGCCGCGCACGGCCGCATCGACGTGCTGGTCGCCAGCGCCGGAATGAACGTGCCGAAGCGCTTCCTGCGCGTGGCGGAGGCCGAGGACTGGGACCGCGTGGTGCAGGCGAACCTGAACGGCGTCGCCTACTGCACGCTCGCCGTGCTGCCGGCGATGCGCCAGCAGGGCGGCGGCTCGATCATCAACGTCGGCTCGTGGCTCGGGCGCTGGCCGTCGTATCCGGGCGGCGCGGCGTACAACGCGACGAAGGCGGCGGTGGTCGCGTTCACGCACCAGATCAACATCGAGGAAGGGATGCACGGCATCCGCGGCTGCGTGATCTTCCCCGGCGAGGTGAACACGCCGATCCTGAAGAACCGGCCGATCCCGCCGAAGGCCGAGGAAATGGCCCGCATGCTGCAGCCGGGCGATCTGGGGCGCACCATCCGCTTCGTGGCGGAGGCCCCGCCGCACGTGTGCTTCAACGAGATCGTGGTGACGCCGACCTGGAACCGCTTCTTCTACGGCGGCGAGGATCTCAAGCTGATGCCGCCCCGGGACGCCTGAGCGTCGGCTCAGCGCCGCTCCTGGATCAGGCGGAAGGTGCCGATCGCCTTCGCCAGCAGCTTGCCGGTTTCGTCGCGCGCCTCGCCTTCGCAGAACGCCGTCGAGCCGCCGCCGTGGAGCACGCGGCCTTCCGCGCTGATGGTGGCGCTCGTCGAGGCGTTCATGAAGCCGACCGACATGTCAACGGTGATCACGCCGCCCTCGACGGCGTAGTGGCCGCGCACCGCCGCGCTCATCACGTAGTCGAGCATGGTCATGACCACGCCGCCGTGGGCGGCCCCCCAGCTGTTGAGCAGCTCGGGACGCTTCTCGAGCACCACGGCCGCACGCGTCGCCGACTGCTCCAGCAGGCGGATGCCGAGGTGCTCGACGAAGGGGACGCGTACGCGGGGGAGGGTCTGGGTCATCGGCGCTTCGAACGGCGGGCAGAGGGCGTTATACCTCGCCGCGCGCGGCGCTGTCGACCTTGACAGCCAAAAAAGAAAACGGCGCCCGCAGGCGCCGCTTCGGGCACGGCGCGTGCCGCGCCGCTACGCCACTTCGAACAGCCCCGCTGCGCCCATGCCGCCGCCGATGCACATGGTCACCACGACGTGCTTCGCGCCGCGGCGCTTGCCTTCCAGCAGCGCGGCGCCGACCAGCCGCGCGCCGCTCATGCCGTACGGATGGCCCACCGCGATCGCGCCGCCGTTGACGTTGAGCAGTTCGTTGGGGATGCCGAGCCGGTCGCGGCAGTAGAGCACCTGCACCGCGAAGGCCTCGTTCAGCTCCCACAGGCCGATGTCGCCCACGCGCTTGCCGGTGCGCTCGAGCAGCTTGGGCACCGCGAACACCGGGCCGATCCCCATTTCGTTCGGCTCGCACCCCGCCACCGCGAAGCCGCGGAAGATGCCGAGAGGCTCGAGCCCGCGGCGCTCGGCGAGCTTCGCGTCCATCACGACGCACGCCGCCGCGCCGTCGGAGAACTGGCTCGCGTTGCCCGCCGCGACCACGCCGCCCTCGATCGCCGGCTTGATCTGCGACACGCCCTCGTAGGTCGTGTCCGCGCGGATGCCCTCGTCCTCGGCGGCGACGATGTCGCGCATCGTCTCGTGGCCCGTCTGCTTGTCGACCACCTTCATGTGCACCTCGATCGGCGCGATCTCGGCGGCGAGCTTGCCGGCGGCGCGCGCCGCCGCGGCGCGGTTCTGGCTCTGCACGCCGTAGCGATCCTGGTCCTCTCGCGAGATGCCGTACTTCTTCGCCACGTATTCGGCGGTCTGCAGCATCGGCCAGTAGATCTCGGGCTTGTGGCGATGCAGCCACTCGTCCTGGAAGTGGAACTTGTTCATCTCGTTCTGCACCAGCGAGATGGACTCGACGCCCCCGGCGACGAAGACGCTGCCCTCGCCGGTGGCGATGCGCTGCGCGGCCATCGCGATGGTCTGCAGGCCCGACGAGCAGAAGCGGTTCACCGTGATGCCGGGCACGGTCACCGGGCAGCCGGCGCGCAGCGCGATCTGGCGCGCGATGTTCCAGCCGGTCGCGCCCTCGGGATTCGCGCAGCCCATGATCACGTCCTCGATCTCGCCGGGCTCGACACGGGCGCGCGCCATCGCGTGCTTCACCGCGTGGCCGCCCATCTTGGCGCCGTGGGTCATGTTCAGCGCGCCCTTCCAGCTCTTGCAGAGCGGGGTGCGGGCGTAGGAGACGACGACGGCATCGTTCATGGGAGTGCTCCTTTGCGAAGGTCAGGCGGGCTTGCGCGCCACCATGTCGATGAGCGCGGACATGCCGCTGTGGCCCTTGCCCTCGTGGATCTCGTCGTCGTGCTCGGCCAGGTGCAGGATCTCGAGATCGGCGAAGGCCGCGCGCAGCAGCGGCTCGGTGTACATGTTCTCGGCGAACGGCGGTCCGCCGGTCCTGTATTCGAGCTGCCGCGGCGTGTAGCCCTGCAGCAGCAGCAGCCCGCCGGGCGCGAGCGCCTCGTGCAGGCCGGCGAAGATGCGCGTTCGCTCGGCGGGATCGGCGAACTGGAAGAAGATGGCCGCGATCACGTCGTACCGGCGCGCGCGCCAGTCGTACTGGTGGATGTTCGCGATCGAGTAATCGACGCGCACGCCGCGCTCGCGCGCGAGCTTCTGCGCCTTCTCGACGCCCACCGGGGAGACGTCGAACGCGGTGACGTCCAATCCCTGCTCGGCGAGCCACACGCTGTTGCGGCCCTCGCCGTCGGCGATGCACAGCGCCTTTGCGCCGGGGCGCAGGCGAGGCGCCTGCGACGCGAGAAAGGCGTTGGGCGCGGTACCGAACACGTAGTGCTCGGCGGCGAAGCGGCTGTTCCACTTCTGGACTTCGTCGGCGAAGGACATCCCGGTCCCTTCAGGTGAAGCGCTTGCCGTCGGCCGCGAGCCGCGCGAGCAGCGGCGCGGGCGTCCAGCACTCGCCATGATAGCCGCGCGCGTAGCGCGCCATGATCTCCACGACCCGCGGCAGGCCGATGGTGTCGGCGTTGAACATCGGGCCGCCGCGGTACAGCGGGAAGCCGTAGCCGGTGAGGTACACGATGTCGATGTCGGAGGCGCGCGCCGCGATGCCTTCCTCCAGGATGCGCGCGCCCTCGTTCGCGAGCGCGAGCATGCAGCGCTCGACGATCTCCTCGTCGCCGACGGCGCGCGGCGCGATGCCGAGCTCGCGGCGGTAGGCGGCGATCAGCTCCTCGACCACGGGGTCGGGCTGCGGCACGCGGTTGCCCGGCTCGTAGCGGTACACGCCGGCGCCCGTCTTCTGGCCGAATCGGCCCTGCTCGCAGAGGCGGTCGAGCCACTTCGAGTACACGCGCGCCGGCGTCTCCACGGCGCGGCGCTTGCGGATGGCCCAGCCGATGTCCTGGCCGGCCATGTCCATCATCGCGAAGGGGCCCATCGCGAGGCCCCACCTCTGCAGCGCGGCGTCCACCTGCTGGGGCGAGGCGCCCTCGTCGACCAGGAAGTACGCCTGCCGCAGGTATTCCTCCAGCATGCGGTTGCCGATGAAGCCGTCGCACACGCCGGCCACCACGCCGACCTTGCGGATCGCCTTCGACACCTTCATCACCGTCGCGAGCACCTCCCTGGAGGTCCGTGCGCCGCGCACGATCTCGAGGAGGCGCATCACGTTCGCCGGGCTGAAGAAGTGCAGCCCCACCACCGACTCGGGGCGCTGCGTGGCCGCGGCGATGGCGTTCACGTCGAGCGTCGAGGTGTTCGTGGCCAGGATCGCGCCGGGCTTCGCGACGGCGTCGAGCTTCGCGAACACCTGGCGCTTCACGTCGAGGTTCTCGAACACCGCCTCGATCACGAGATCCGCCTCGCCGACCGCAGCGTAGTCGAGCGTGCCGGCGAGCAGCCCCATGCGCTTGTCCATCTCGGCCTGGGCGAGGCGCCCCTTGGACACCGTGGCGGCATAGTTCTTCCGGATCACGTCGAGACCGCGGTCGAGCGCCTCCTGCTGCGTCTCGACCAGCGTCACCGGGAAGCCCGCATTGGCGAAGGCCATCGCGATGCCGCCGCCCATCGTCCCCGCGCCGATGATCGCCACGCGCTTCACGTCGCGCGTCGGCGTGCCGTCGGGCACGTCGACAATCTTCGACGCGGCGCGCTCCGCGAAGAACGCGTGCCGCATCGCCTTCGACTCGGTGGAGACGACGAGCTGCTCGAAGCGCTCGCGCTCGGCCTTGAGGCCCTCGTCGAAGGGCAGGGTGATCGCCGCCTCGACGCACTCGACGATCTTCGGCGGTGCGGGAAAGCCGCGCGATTCCTTCGCGACCCGCGCCTTGGCGGCGGCAATGAACGCCGCCGCTTCGCCCTCCACCGTCACCGTCTCGTCGCGCAGGCGGCGCAGCGTGCGGCCCTCGGTCACCGCGCGCGCCGCGAAGGCCAGCGCGCCTTCCAGCAGGTCGCCGGCGACGAGCTCGTCGATGAGGCCCGCGGGCGCGGCCTCCGACTTCACCGGCTTGCCGCTCACCATCATGTCGAGCGCGGGCGCGGCACCGATCGCGCGCGGCAGCCGCTGCGTGCCGCCGGCGCCGGGCAGGATGCCGAGATTGACCTCCGGCAGCGCGAGCTGGGCCCCCGGCGCAGCCACGCGGAAGTGGCACCCGAGCGCGAGCTCGAGGCCGCCGCCCATCGCGACCTTGTGGATCGCCGCGACCACCGGCTTGGTGCACTGCTCGACCTGCGCGATGACCTGCCGCAGGTGCGGCTCCGCCGAGGCCGCGGGCGTGTTGAACTCCTTGATGTCGGCGCCGCCCGAGAACGCGTTGCCCGCGCCGATGAGCACGACCGCGCGGACGTTGGCGTCGCCCGCGGCGCGATCGAGCCCGGCGACGATGCCCTGGCGCAGCGCGTGGCCGAGCCCGTTGACGGGCGGGTTGTTCAGCGTGATGACGGCGACTTCGCCGCGGACCGAGTACTCGGCTGTGCTCATGCGGGCGGGGATGCGAGGAAGGGAACCCTATTCTAGTCCTCGCGCGTGCGAGCCGCGCTCCGCCGCCCGGCGGACGGGCACGAAAAAGGGGCCCGCAGGCCCCCCGGTGCAAGCGGTGCGCCGCCGCTACTTGCAGTGGCCTTTCGCCTTGCCCTTGCCCGGATTGTTGCGGTTGCAGCTGTAGTCGTAGCCCGGGCCGTAGTAACCCGGGGCACTCGCGCGCACGTTGGACCCGCGCGAATCGGTCGCCATGCCGCCCACGACCGCGCCGGCGCCGCCGCCGACGCCGGCGCCGATCACCGCGCCCTTCGAGCCGCCGATTTCGTTGCCCACCGCCGCGCCGGCGCCGCCACCGATGG
>CAZKHE010000128.1:0-12900 GCA_964552535.1 uncultured Enterobacteriaceae bacterium
CAATTTTTGGACTTTACGAACCAAGCCCCGGTAGCGTTGATGGGGGCAGGTCAACGTTGTTCCACGTCTTTATCATTCGAACGAGGGCTTTCCACTCTCCACCGTAAGCCTCATTCGCTTCGACGGCCTTGTCATAATGGACACGCGGGTCGGTGGCCGTCCAGCCTCCTGGCGTTGAGGTATCCGGAATCTCGTAATGAGTGCCTTGAGCGAAGGCAGGCACGACGTCGATACTGAAGACACGTTCCTCATCGTCTCCGCTTTCAGAAAGCTCGACAACAACTGACCGGCGCTGCTTGCTTACGCACTTAGTGCCGTACTTCTTTGCCAGCGCATCTTCGAAGGCATTCAGTACAACGCCTGGGCTCTTTTTCCTGTAATGGCTCTCGTCAGGTCCGAGAACGCAGAAGATGTCCACATCCTTCAGGGGCTTGGTCTTGGTCCAGCGAGCGTAGGAGCCAGTTAGAAAATCGTGCTCGATGTCGAAGGACTCGTTCAGGTGCTCGCGAATATCGCGCTGACGACGGGAGGCGTCCGTTCGCTCCTTATCGGTGAGCTCGAGTTTGCTTTTGAACTTGCGGAAAGCGTCAGGGACCGAAATCATTTGCCCGCCTTTCTCCAGTAGGAAGCGTCTACGCCCAAGCCGCTCCCGTTTATTCCGGTGCCGATGCTCTGCTTAACAAACCCATCTGTCGATAGGAGAGTTGCGTCGCCCCAGCCGTCAACTTGGGGTCGACCTGCGGACGTAGTTATGACAATCCGGTAATCGCAGGACGACGGCCAGAGACCTTGCTTCTTTATGTGATAGGCAATCACGTCAGGGTCAAACCAGAACGTGCCGTCGCCCTCGGCGTACCCGTATGCAATTTGAAGGTCCCATCTTCCAACCAGGGCGTTGGACTGCGGTTGAAAGACCTCAAGATGGACCTGCTGAAGGTGCCTGCTCGCAAGCCAAGCCGAAATTCCGCGGTTGAGCACGTCCCACTGGGTAGATATCTTCTCGGGGTTCAAGCCGGAGCGCCTGACGATGTCGCGTAGCGTGTTCAGCAGCTTCCCTGTCACATATGTGACGGAGTGAGAATAGGTGTTAACTACGACGTGGGTGCTCACGGTTTCAAGAAGTCGGAGACGGAAACGCTCATGGCGGATTCGTTTTTTGTATCCTCCGGAACGTCAATTTCGGCAGCCGCGTCCCGTGCGACGACCCGTTTCGATTGCTTCGCCAGCGCCGCGGACATCCAGGCAAGGTCGTCCGCGTTGCAAGGTACCGACAACCACCAGTCGCCAGGGGTCGGATTGAAGGGAAGAGCAGACTCGTTACAGTCTTCGAACGAGATAGCGTCTTGTCCGTACACGCAATAGAACCGAACGCGAGGCCCAGTACCTCCGAAGACAATCGGTGCCGTCGCAGGAATTTCATCAGCGATGACAGACGCAAGTACACCCTCGACTCGGAGTAGCTCCGATTTCGAAGCCTCGTCGTTAGGGCACAGCAAGTTAACAATTACACGCCAGGTCTGGGTTTCTGACCTGGCTGGAGACGAGGAGATTCGGCGCGCGATGACAGTCATGGCCGTCCCCCTTTCTCCTGTCTTGATGCTCGGGCAGCTTGTATCAACGCATCGAGAGTGAGGCGATTGGCGTCAAGGGCCGTCTCTTTGGAAGACGCGCAAGCGGATATCACGAGCTTGCGAAGCTGCCGACCGTCAAGGCCTACAGCGACTTCGACGAGTTCTGAGAACTGGGGATTTGAGGTAAGTCCTTCGACCTTGGGAGCGACCTTGGCGAGAGCTTGGAGCGTGTCCTTCAGTATCGCCTCGACAGCGGGGCGCTCCGGTAAACCCACGGTCTCAATTAGGTCGCATCGTGAGAGGAACGCGTCGTCAATTGCGTCTGGGAAGTTGCTGGTGGCGATGAAGAGGAGGCTAGGAACTTCGGCGGCCAAGTTATCCAGTTGAGCAAGCACCGCATCGGTCGCGCGATGCACGTCAATCGGGTTTGCCTCCAAGCTCATGCGGGACCTACTGCCCGCGAGTGTCTCAACTTCGTCCAGCAACACGATGGTCGGATTGGACCCCGCTTGCTCCCTGACTGTGCTTCCGAGAAGCTCGGTGACTGCTCGCTGGCTCTTGCCAAGGCCAGAATCTGCAAGACCGTGCGGCTCCACTTCTAGATAGTAGAAGGGGGTCGATGACTTCAAGGAGCCTGCAACCCGAGACGCGAGTCCGCGGGCAAGGGAGGTTTTTCCCGTGCCGGGTTTGCCCGTCAACAAGATGAGGCCGTGCAGGGGGAAGGAGGCGCGAGCCACCCTAGGGCGAAGGGTGAAGTTCAGAAGCGCCTGAGCAAGGACGCGGTTCTTCAACTCCTCTGGCGCAATGATGGCGTCCCAGAGAGCCTGAAAGGTGCTGTCGGGCAGGACTCGTCGGTCCAGAACGCCCTTCGGCAAGTGTGTGTTGTTCCCCATTGTTGTTCCCATTTCTCGATAGGGGAGCGGGCCGACAGAGCAGTCGTTACCTGCCAGCTCCAGCGCCGCGCTCTTCTCTTGTCAGTATAGGCGAGCGCATGGCAACATCAATCAAGTTTGTGGATAAGCCTGTGGATAGTGGCTGGCAGGCCGGAATAACTGGCCATATAAGGACAACAGAATGGAAGGGACAGGTTTGGGGTCAAATGAAGGGGTGAGTAATGGGCTAGGAATGGCCGACTACTCGCTCGAGCAGCTTTCGAAACTTGTTGCGGACAGAATGCGGGCCGAACGGGTTCGACGGAATCTCACGCAAGAGGCGATGGCTGAAGCGGCGGGCATCAGCTTGCGGACCTACCGTAGGTTGGAAGCAACGGGCAAGGGCTCAATAGAGAACCTGCTGTCGATTCTGAAGGCGATGGGCCGCACAGCCGTGGTGGCGATGTTGTTTCCGACCGCACAGCTACCCGAATCTGTTCTTCATGCGAAGCCTCGGCTTCGTGCTTCCTCACTTAGGAAAGGTGTCCCAGCAATGCCGAAGTGAGAGGGCGAAGAACGAGCGAAATGCGTACGTGACGGTAATGGACAGCGCGGGCCTGAAGGCGCGGTGCTGTCTGGAAGGTTGCCGCCTATGCGTTGCTCTCGCGAAGAGCGACCTTACTAGAGCAAGAGACGAACGCTTGCCCTGCCGAGTCTCGGGCGTCACCTAGGTGACTCAAGTGGAGTGCTGCGATTGGTCCCAGCTCCCGGCCAACTTGGACTACGACAGCGCACTCGCGCAGTTAGTCGTCTAGCTTGCCGGGGACTGAGCGGAAGCCTTCGGCTATCCTGGTGCTGGTGGAGTCACTGCTCCGGTGTGCCGGTCAGCTGATGTGCTACAGGCAGGCACTTTGCCAGGAGTTCGACTAGGCCAGTCGCCTCTGCTTGGGACACAGGAGGAAACGGAGATTTATACGACGTGCCATTGCGTCGCTCGTGTGCTTTAGATATCGCGCCAAACTCCCCCGGTCCCAGCCCAAAGTCGTGGCTGACCCTTTGGATGGCCAGGTTTCTTCCAGCGTCTTTGGTCCGCACTTGGTAAAACTCCAGAACGGCTTGGACTAGCTGGAAATAGCCCTCGTACGCTAGGGTGAAGGTCTGGAGCGTTTGCTCTGGAGGCATAGCCCGCGCAGCTCGCAAATAATCCTTCGCGTTTCGGAGATAGACCGGTACTGCGCCCGCTGTGGGTGCCACCACCTCGAACGCTCCAGTCTTGATTAGGTTTTCGTACTCTTGTGGCCTAGTCATGAGGTATGAGCCTCATTTTGTCCCCAGCGTCGATTTGCGCGACCACGGGGTCCGTGTTTTTCAAGCGTTCCCATTCGTCCGGCCCATAGAGGCTCAGATGAATCGGGCGACCCAAGTCTCGCTCAACTTGCTGCAGGGCCTCGTTTAGAGCGAACAAGTTCGCCGTTCCAACCACAACAAGGTCGACGTCACTGCGAAAGGTGTCTTTCTCCTTGGCCACCGACCCAAAGACGAACGCTTCCTTAATCTGCGACTCGAAAGGCTTTAGCGCATTACGAAGAGGTTCCGCAAGAGCAAACGACTTGCGAGCGATTGCTCGCAATTCGGGATAGAGGAAAAACGAAGTGTTCGCGCGGATGCGTCGTTGTCGACCCTGCTTGGACTCTTCGGAGAGAACACCCGCATTCAGAAGCTTGTCGATTTGCTTCTGTGCACCGCCGTGGCCTCCGCCCGCTCTATCAAGCAGCTCTTGCAGGGTGAAGGTGCGCTCCGGCTGTGCAAGAGCGAGCGCAAGGACGCGCTGGACAGTAGGGGTGAACAGGAAGTCTGCCGTGCTCATGGTGCTAATCCCTCGTTCAGGGAGAATTCTCCCTCAAGTAGGGAGAATTATCCCTCTTTTAGGGAAATATAGCAACGTCTGTGTCCGTTCCCTTATGGTCGTCTGACTCGCAAAAACTCCTGAGATAACAGGCGTTTGGGTCCATTGCGTTCAGTCTTAACGCAGTCGCATTCAAATCAGGCTTGTTCCCTTTCTTCGAAGTTTCCAACGCCGAATGGGGGCATATGCAACGGGTAGCGAAGAAAGAGCCTCGCCTGTCTTAAATCTGCGAAGTTCCACGAATCGCGCTGTGGGGCTTCGTTTTTGGCGTCAACGTTACGGTCCGCCAGGCGAGAGAGTCTATGCGGGCTCTTGTGTGCGACTCGATATGCTTCTTCCGTCCGAACATGGCAAGAGACAACGCCGCCGCGCTATTGAAGCGCATGGTTAACAATGTCAACTTGCTCGTTGTGAGCGCGCTCTCAAGGGAGGGTCAAGCCGAAGTCCAATGAGAATGCACCGCTCGTTGATGACAACGGATAGCTTCATTGCCACTGAGCGGAGCCACGGCGGCTGTGTGACTTGCCTCCCCGCTTCTGCCAAGAGCATGCTTAGCCTGGTTCGGTCAGCGCTCGACTCTTTAGCACTTGCACGACCCTCTCCCATGCCCCGTTACGGCGCAGTCGAGAGTAGACGACTGAGGCCGAGTTCATGAGGGCCGCGGGCTTGCCCGGTGCAACCCACGGCGTCCCGGTCCCGAGCTTCTCGATGATTGCGTCTACAAGGTCTCGCCTGGGGTGCTTGTGTGCCCACTTGAGGAACATCGGCTCTATCGCTCCCCACTCCTCGTCTGTCAGAGCCCAACCGCCCGCATGCGGCCTAATCCGCGCATCCCTGGCCGGCGCGGCGCCACGATTGGTCGTTCGAACACGTGCCGCGGTCTCGTGCAGTCGCAGCCGTACGTCGTGCCCCTCAGCAAACGCGAAGGGTTCCTCCGTCGTCTCTATGGCGAGGTACCGAATGTCACGTACGAAGAAGTCCGACCCAAGACGCATACCCCGCACACTAAGACTGACGTGCGCCTGCGGTGCTTCGAAAGCGAGCTCGCCGGCTGCTGCATGCCGATAGAGGCTGGACCAAAACCGCTTGGCAGACGGAAAGCTCATCAGCCACGAGAAGGTCGCCCTACCGGCAGCTGGCGCGAGGTTGTCGATGAAGGGGCGACGAAAGGCGACGCGTGGGCGGCTGTCGCGTGTCTGGGCGATGACGCAAGCCTGGTCCAGGCCTCCTGGAACGAGAAGGTAGCCGCTGAGAAGGTGGTAGGGCCGGAGTAGTCGGACCATAGCCAAGGCCGCCGGCACGTGGTACCGCACACCCTCAGCATCGAAGGAGTACACGGCGTGGCTTGGTGCGATAGGCGGCGTAAAGCCCAACGCGGCTAGGTACGTCCCCGGCTCCTCCCGTCGCCAGTCGGCCCAGTTCGTCGCCAACCGTGCACGGGAAAGTGGCTTTCCATCGGCAAAGGCATCAGCGAGACGGTCCTTGGAAATGGTCCGCCGACTTCCATCGCTCGATACCGACACCACTTCAAGGCCGCAGGGGCCTCGCACAACTCGCTCCAACCACTCCACGTTCGCCTGTCCTCAGGACATTGACTGAGCACGTGTAGTGGTGTGCCATTAAATCTCCTATGCAGGCGGGCCTATTTTGCAGTTCAGTCGCCATGCAACTTTGCAGTTGGCTTAACTTCCATCCAGCCCCGGCTCTCACGCAGGTACGCCGGGGTCACCTGCCCTCTATTAGAGAACGAAGGTCTACGGCTCTCGGCCGCCTGAACAAACACTCGCAGGAGTACATGCCGAGGCGTTGAAAGGCGTTCGCCCGCCTCCCGAAAGATGAGCGAAGGCCACGCATTTGATGAAGCTGGGTGAAAATCGCACCCCATCGCCTTCAGCACCTTCGAGCCGAAGTACCGATGCAGGTCGTTATTCAGTTGCTGCGTAGCGCCCGCCCCGTCGCGGCTACCGTAGCCCTTCTCAAACACGGCGGCTCGCTGCTGGGCAGCTGGGCTCACCGGTTGAAAGGGGCGGCGCGTGAGGTGCGCGCGTGATTCGACTGCGATGAGGCGCAGTAGAAGGCGGCGGGTCGGCAGCCTCAGCTTTCTCCCCGCTGAATCCTGGGGCATCTCCCCACTCCAACGTATGCCGGTGAGCGGCGCGTGGGTACCGCGAAGGTAGGCGCCGTGGTCGGGACAGAAGAAAACGCCAGGCAGTTGGTGGGCCCGCCGCCAGTAGCTCTCACCGTAGTGCGCGAGGTCCTCCCGCACGCAGTGAGGACAGAAGCGTCGTACATCCAAGCCTGCGCCAAACGTCTTCAGAAATCGACCAACGCCTGAATCGCCGCTGAGCAGTCGCTTCTCGTACACAGCGACTAGACGGGAATCCATGAAGGAGACGGCGTACGGGAACACGGTGTGTTCCCAAAGCAACTGCTCGGCCGATATCCGGCAGGCCCCCGCCACCACCGGCAATCGCCCGCACAGCAGGAACGGAACGCTCTTCCCCTCACCGCCGAAAAGCGCGCGCAGCAGCGCGCCACTTGCGACATGGTGGCGGTGGCAGGCCCGGGCCAGAATGCTGCCCACGACTTCGTCCGGGAGGGGGCGCGGAAGAAGCACGCCGGGCTCCGCGCTAGGTGTTGAGCACTTCCCGCACGTTGCAGAGAGAACCCTGCTCCTCCAGCACCTGCATCACAGGAATACCCTCCCTTTTAGCGCGGGCAAGAGCACCGATGAGGCTGCCCGGTGAGAGCGACTCGGCAAACGCGCGGTCGTCATCGCTCACTGTGGGCTCCTCTAGCATCGGCGCGGCTTTTCGCTTCT
Source organism: uncultured Enterobacteriaceae bacterium (assembly GCA_964552535.1). Lineage (GTDB taxonomy): Bacteria > Pseudomonadota > Gammaproteobacteria > Burkholderiales > SG8-39 > CAZKHE01. The sequence continues at coordinate 7,171 of CAZKHE010000128.1, forward strand.
TCCTGGGCGCGTCTTCGTGAGGCGCTCCAGCGACCGATTCGACTGGGGCAGCAGGAGCACCGTCCAGAGGAGGCAGCGAATAGACTGGCCGTCGGGCCTTGAGCTGCAGCTCGCGGGTCACCTCTTCGACGCTCGGTGCGCAGATGTCCTCGTACTTGGTTAAAGCCACTGCGTCGTTGTTCCGGAGCGCACGGAGCATAGGGGCTACGAGCTTTAGCTCATTCTCGGCGACCTGTGCGACAAGTTCTGGCGTGACGGTTTCCTGGCCGCTCAAGATGGCCCGCACCTGCGCAATCGCAAAGAGCTTGAGCGCGATGTCAGAGAGCCCCTGGCTGTAGTGGAACATCGCTTGGCGCATCGCGGGTGTGAGAGGCGCAGGGGTTTGCACCCACTGCAAGTTCCACCATCCCTCAAGGAACTCATCAAACTCGGAGCGACCGCTGGTGCCCATCGGCTCGGCGCTTAGCCGGTCCCAATACCGAAGACCCGCCGCGCGTCTAGCACCTCGCAAGTCCTGACTGAAGATGCGTTGCGCCTTGCTCGTTCCCACCATCAGGATGGGAACACCAAGCTCGTTTGACATGGCCACGAGCTGCGTGAGAAGAATCTGGTCGCCCCGGCTCGCGTTGGCGACGTTTTGAATCTCGTCGGCAACCAAAATGCCCACGCCATGCTGGTGCATCAGGTTCGCCGCACTGTGCAGAAGGGAGTCGGCGTTCTTGCGCGATTGCCCGTAGAGCTGCAGGTAGTGCGCATCAGGGATGAGCTGGTCGAGGCGGCGGATGATGCCGTGGGCCATCGCCTTGATGCTGCGCCCATCGCTGGGCGTCTCGATGTGCAGATAAGGCACCTGGAAGAGGTCAAAGTCCGGGTGGTAGATGACGGGCGGGATGTTGTTGAAGTAGGCCCGCATCACACTGGTCTTGCCGATGCCGGACAGACCGATGAGCGCCCGGGTGAGCTGCCCTCGATTCTGGTGAAATGAAACTTGGCCCAGACCCGTTCCACTCTTTTGCTGCTCGTACAGGCGCTGGCTGATTCTGGCGTGGTCGCGGCTCTGGGGAGCGCGGCCCACGTAGCCCTCTCGCATCATGGTGTCCACGCTTCGCACAAGCTCCACGTGGCGCGCCAACGGGTAGAAAAAGTGCGACAGCTGGGCGATGCACTGCAGCCGCTCTTCAGAGGTCCACCCGCGTTGCTCCTCCGAGAACTCAGGCAGGCGCATCAGCTGCGTGACGATGTCGGCGTCAGACGGAATGGGCGGTAGGGCCTCGATGAGCGGGTTGCCCCGATAGGCGGGTACGCGCTGCGGCGAATAGAGCGCCCGAACCGCACCAGGCGGCGTGAGGTTCTCACTGTCCATTGAGCAGCTTCCTTCTCTGTTCCTCGACAATCTCCTGCAAGCTCTTAGCCCTGAGCGGGGCGGCGGCAGGCGGTGCCGATAGAGGTGGCGGCGCTATGGGCTCAGCCGGGACTGCTGGGGGCGCCTGTGTCTGCGGTGCAGGGGAGGCGCTGTAGACCAAGGTGAGGCCCTTAGTCTCCCGCTCGACGGGGGCATCGGGCGCTATGACGGCGAAGCCCGCGGCAGCGTCCGCCTTGCCGCGCGCTGCTTGCTCTGCAACGCGGTCGGGCTTGATGTCCTTCTTGCGGGCATGCCGCGTCTTTCCTTTCGTGGCCTCTTTCATCTCTCGCTTGGCTTCCCGGATGACGTCCTCCGTACGCTCGTGGTGCTCCAGCGCCTCTTGACGGTTGTTCTGCTCGCCTTCGCGATGCAGGGCGTCGAGGGAGTCCTTGTAGAACTCCACCTCCTGGTGGCTCATGCCCTTGAACTGCTCCCAGGCGGGAGCCAGGGTCGCGACGAAGAACCCGCCCGGTGCTTTCTCGTCGTAGACGTAGATTTGGTCGAGCAGGCGCCGGTCGTACGCGACCGTGAGGCGCACGCCTTTGCCTTCGCCGCGATGGAACCACCCGTCGTCCTCGGCCCGCTTTGCCCAGTAGTAGCGGTGATGGAAGTAGATGCCTTGGCGGTTGACCCGGGCGGTGTCTTCCTCGAGTAGCGCAAGGGCTACGTGCTCGTGGGCATAGCGGCGAAGGAAGCCCGTGCGATGATTGGCGGCCTCGTATCCCCAGATATTCAGGGGAGTGGGCACCACGTCCGCCACGCTCATCTCCAGTGGGAGCCGGTAGCCGTCCATGGAGGTGTTATTGCGCAGGATGATGGCGCTCAGGATGAGCTTATAGAGCTCATCCAAGGTGAGCGCGCTGTCCTTGTCGCCGCGCTTGCGCCCGCGCTTACCGAAGTTTGCAGGGTCATCGTAGCCCGGCACGTCGCTCTTGATGGAGGTTTGCACCAGCTTGAACGCGCCCTCTACGTTCGGTTTCCAATCCGCCCGCGAAGTGGGCAGGTTAGAGAGCGTGATGCCCAGCCCTTCCACCACGGCGTCGCTCGCCTTTGAAATCATGTCGCCACGGTCAGCGACGATGTTCACTGGATACAGGCCGTGGGCAGGCCAGTCTGCAGGGTCATAAGCAACTCCGTAGCGGCGGCACATCACGGCCTTGTCCTCGGCAATGTTTAGAAGCGCCAGGCGCGCACCGACCCAGGAGGGGGACTCCAGTCCCAGATAGGAGCCGACGATGAGTCGGCTCTTGCGGTCAACCACCAGGTATAGCGTGGGCTTACCGATGATGCGGTCACGCCTGTCCTTGGAAACAATGAAGACGTCGACAATCGTTGCGTCAATCTCGTAGGTGTGACCAATGCCGGGACAGGTCTCGGTGAGGCTGCCGGGCACCGGGCGGTCTTCGAGCGCGTGTCGCTGCGCGCCCTTTCGAACCTCTCGAACTTCCGCCGTGGAGAAGTGGGTCCGGAAGACGTACCGGAATTGCGTAATTGTCGGACGCTCGCCTCGGGGCTTGATGACCTTGTTTCCGTTTCCATCGAGGTAGCTGTAATGAGCTTCGAGCATGCGCTGATACGTCCGCTGCAGGGTCTCCTTTTGGCCGGAGACGACGTAGTGGCGCTGCAGGGCCTCGCGGCACAGGCTCACATCGGCTTCTTCCATCACGTACTGATGCTGTGACCCCTTGCTGGGACGACGGCCGCGCGCCCGCTGGCCAGGTGCACGCCGCCCACAGCGGTCAAACCCAGGGGTGAGGGCCAGGCGCGACTGCCCACCCGCCCAGTAGCTGCGCAGGTGCCTCCAAAGGCGGTTTCGCGACACGCGGCAGGCAGCAGCCCTGGTGTCGACAAGAAACGCACGGCTGGCCGGCTCAAGAATCGCCGGGTCGTTAACGAGCGGCTCGATGAGAGACCACGCCTTGTCACGGCGGGCAATTGCAGCCGCACTTACCTTGAAAGGAGCCGCGGAGGCCACGGGCTCCTGGACTTTCCAGTCGCCCGCATCGACAAGTTGCTGCAGTTGCAGGAGCGAGCGGCGCTGCGGCGTGGGCTTCGCACCTTGGAGGGGGAAGACATAGGCCTGTCCCTCAGCGACGAGAATCGCTAGTAAGCGAAAGCGGGCACCATCAGGCGCCACAAGGATGTCGTTGGGAACCAGCATGGCTTATCCGCCCGAGACGCTTCTAAGGGCTCCGGGCTGGGCGGAGATGACAAACGAGCACATCGGCAGACGCTCGAGTTGGGCAGCACTCAGGTCCGGCGTGATGGCTCGCGTCCACATCAGCATTCGGGCCACTCGCATGCCGGTGGCAGGGGGCAGGCCCAACTGACGGTCAAAGCGCGTGCAGAAGTCGGCCAGAGTCTCTGAGCGCACGCCGCGTGCAAGGTCGTTGAACATGACCCGCTGAAGCTCTTCGTAGCGCGAGGGGCTCAGACCCGTTTCGCCAGGGGCCACAAGGGCCGTGCGGATGAGAGAGATGTTTTCAGCCTCCCGGGCGGGAATTCGGCTCGCTGGCAGCAGCAGGTGTCGCACACCGATGGCCGCGAAGTAGAGGCGCTGCAACTCCAAGCGCTCAAGGACCGCAGGGTCGGTGAGCTCTTCGTCCTGCTTTACGTTGACAGCCAACCGCTCCCGATGACCGTTCTGGAGTTGGACCAGGAGGAAGTCAGTGGTGAGTACCAGCGGCACCTTCGTGCCCGGGTAGCAGGGGTGGGGGATGCCGGCTGCGGCGGCAAGAAGCCGAGTGGTGTCGCGGTCGAGCGGGAATTGTTCGCGAATGTCCACCACGTCGGTGGCCCACTCGAAGAGCAGGAAGGCGTTGCGCTCCGCAGTGGAGAGCAAGTGGTGCGTACGGCGAACCTTCACCCCGTCGACGCGGTGCGAGACTCCCCTGGAGGAGAAATCGGTCACCTCAATCCAGGGCCGGTAGGTTTCGCCCTCTCCCTGCCCGCGGCCCTCCCGCAGCATCTGGCGGAGTTTTTCCTCCGTCATCTTCGTCTTGCGTCGCACTGGCGCCTGTCCTATCCAAACTCGAAATTGACCGCTCGCCCGGCGCTTGGCGCACTGGCGGCAAGCGTCGAGTCGTGGGCCGTATAGCGGAGCCGGTTATTCACTCGCAATTTTTCAAAGTGAAAACTCAGTGCTCGGTCCTCTCCATGGGAAGAAAGGGCGCGAGCTTTCGCACGAGCTCGACCTGCTTTCTAAGGTCAGATAGACCTCGATGCGGGTTGGTTAGCACGAGGCGCCGGCGTGCGAGGGCTGGTGGCCAGCCGGAAGCGTCGTCGTCGATGGCGACCCAGTCCGAGACGATTCGCTGGCCAAGGTAGGCCTGCAGCTGCTCGTAGCGGGTAAGGCGGTGCCACAGCTCCGGGGGCACTGAGCCATCCCAAGTGGCGCCTGCCACCCGTTCCGGGAGCGGTTCAGGGAGGTAGGCCAGGGTCTTGGCATAGCCAAAGACCGGGACCCAGGACGAGGTCAGGACAACTGCTAGCTCAGGAAACCCGGCGACTAGCCGGAGGATGGGCGCCGACCATTCGAACAGGGCATGGCCCTCCTTGCGCATCGAGGGTGCGCCCTGGTCGTCCCGATAGACCGCGTCGTAGTGAAGGACCCCGTCCAGGTCGAGGAAGAGGACCATGGTCAGGCCCCTCCAGACCGTACTGCCCTACCGCGGCGGGCGCGGCGGTTTCGCTTAGCGAACGCGCAGAAGGGTGGATGACCCCTCCCGGACCTGCGGGTGTGCTTTGCCTGGCATCCCATGCTTCTCCCGTCGTACAGCGGTCAGACGAAGCCCTTCAGCTTCGTGGCCGAGGCGGGTTGACAGGCTGAGCACGGGTGGACGTTGACCGACGACGACAGGAGCAGCCTCTCCCGCGGCACTCAGGGCGCCAAGTCGTCGGCCTTTGGCCTACTGTACACGGGTACAGTTAACCCCAATTCCCGGTAGGTAGTCAAGCGCCGTGCCACGAACGAAAGGAGAAGCCCAAGCGGTGGGACGTATTGCGCTGCCTTCAGCACCTGCAGTAGGTTCTGCCCGGCACGGCTGCTGGCCGCAAGTGCCGAGGAGCTTCGGGCATGAGGAGGCTTAGACCGCTTGATTAGGGCAGATTAGCGATGTCTGAAGTAGATGACTGGATTGTGGCAACTCGTATGGCCGACCTGTTCGACCGCGGCTACCCGCCAAGCATCAAAGAGGAAGAACCGTTCCATTTGCTGGAGAAGGCAACGGCGAACTCGCCGTTCCTCTACCCGGTACTGGAAAGGCTTTCTCCTCTGACCTGCTCCCGTAAAACGCGACCACGGGGAAGTTTGTAAAGTCCGTTTTCGA
>CAZKHE010000129.1:0-12833 GCA_964552535.1 uncultured Enterobacteriaceae bacterium
CATCGTCATGGTCTGCGGCGACATCATGACCATGCCCGGCCTGCCCAAGGTCCCCTCCGCGGTCAAGATCGATCTCGTCGACGGGAAGGTGGTGGGCTTGTTCTAGGGTCCGACGGCGCGTCGTTTCATTCGAGCCCGGCTCGTTTCGATCTGAAACGCCGCGCCGCACCCGCCGTGCGAGCCTCCCGCGAATGTCTTGCTAAATCAGGGTGTTGCGAGGGGCGCCAAGCATGGCACGACCGGTGCTCTAAGCCCCCGGAACCGTCATTCGATTCGATCTGCAAAGGAGCACGGTATGGCCCGCAACTCGATCCAGTGGTACGAGAAGCCCAAGTTTCCCAACTCGCACTTCGTCGACACGCGCATCTACACCGAGGACGACCTGTTCCGCGAGGAGCAGGAGAAGATCTTCAACAAGGTGTGGATCATCGCCTGCCATGAGAGCGAGGTGCCGAACGTCTACGACTACCGGACGTTCAACCATCCGGGCGGTGCGAAGCTGATCGTCGTGCGCGGCGAGGACAACAAGGTCCGCAGCTTCTACAACATCTGCCCGCACCGGGGAAACACGCTGCTCTACGACCCGGTCGGGAACGCGAAGCGCATCACCTGCATCTTCCACGCGTGGTCGTTCGACACGAAAGGCAGCTGCATCGACATCTCGCGCGGCAAGCAGGGCTACCAGGACCGCTACGGCTGCGAGGACGCGGGGCTGCGCGAGGTGCGCGCGGAGATCGGCTTCGGCGGTTTCGTGTGGGTGAACATCGACGACAACGCCTGCTCGCTGAAGGAGTACATCGGGCCGGCGATGGACATGCTGAACGAAAACCTCGATCAGCCGCTCGAGGTGTTCCACTACCACAAGGCCGTGGTCGAGACGAACTACAAGCTGTGGCACGACACCAACAGTGAGTTCTATCACGACTACATGCACTACTTCAATCGCGCCACCGGCATGATGCAGCCGGGCTACTTCGACCGGAAGTACACGGGCTACGACAACGGCCACGCGTCGGTCGGCTCGATGCAGATCAAGTACGACGCGTACGAGGGCAGCCAGGACCGCGGCGTGGGCTGGCCCGGCCTCGCTCCGGGCGGCTGGGTGCTGATCGACATCTTCCCCGGCATGACCTACAACCTGCGCACCTCGGTGCTGCGCATGGACACCGCGATTCCGCTCGGCCCGAACAAGGTCGTCATCGAGTTCCGCGGCCTCGGCCTGAAGAGCGACACTCCGGCGCAGCGTGCGGAGCGCATCCGCGACCACAACACCATCTGGGGTCCGTTCGGCCGCAACCTGCACGAGGACCTGCTCGGCGTGTACGGCCAGGGCCTCGCGATGCGCACCGGCACCGACAGCAAGTGGGTGATCCACGGCCGCGAGGAGAACTCGACGATCCACGACGAAGTGGGCATGCGGCACTTCTATGCCGAGTGGAGCAGGCGCATGGGGCGTCCCGCCTACGACCCCTACGGCGACAACCGCATCGGCAAGCTCACGGAGGCTGCGTAATGGGCCAGGACGAAACCGCCAAGCTCGAGCGCGGGCTGAACGCCCGCACCGCGATCACCGAGCTGATCTATCGCGCGAACCTCTACCTGGACGCGAAGGACTTCGCCGCGTTCTTCAAGCTCTGCGACGAGAAGTTCCACTACATCATCACCGCGCACAGCCCGGAGATCCGCAAGGACATGACCTGGCTGGAGCACGACAAGAAGGGCCTGCAGACGCTCATCGCCAACCTGCCGAAGCACAACAGCGACCATTCGCCGATCACCCGCCACACCACGGTGTACACCGTCGAGGTGGACGCCGCGGGCTCGACCGCGAAAGTGACCTCCGCGCTGCAGGTGTTCCGTACGTCGCTGGACGGCGGCGTGACCGAGCTGTACGCGGTGGGCAAGCAGTACGACACGGTCGCCCTCGGCGAGAGCGGTCCGATGCTGGTCGACCGGCGCATCCACCTCGATACGCGGATGCTCGGAATCGGCTATCACGTTCCCTTCTAGCCCCACGCAACAGGTAGCGCCCGCACATGAAGGTCCAGGTCAACGCCAGAAACCGCGCGCATCACTACGAGGCGGGCGCGGCCGATTCCGTCCTCTGCGCCGGGCTCGGCGCCGCCGTGGGGCTGCCGTACGAATGCGGCAGCGGCACGTGCGGCACGTGCAAGGCGAAGCTCGTCTCCGGGGAGCTGCACGACGCGTGGCCCGAAGCGCCGGGCCGCAAGTACCTGAAGCAGCCGAACGAGTTCCTCATGTGCCAGTGCAGCGCGAAGACCGACGTCGTGGTCGAGCTCGGCAGCTTCGTGCACACCATGGATGCCGGCGCGTGCGTGCCGGCGAAGGCGTGGGGGCGCGTGAAGAGCGCGCAGCAGCTCACCCACGACGTGATGCTGCTCGACGTGGTGCTCTCCCAGGTGATGGCGTTCGACGCCGGGCAGTACGCGCTGGTGCGTGTGCCCGGCATCGCGGGCTTCCGCGGCTGGTCGATGGTCAACTACGACCGCAAGCCGAAGAGCCTGCAGTTCGTGGTGAAGAGGAAGCCCGGCGGCGGCATCTCCGAGTGGCTGTTCGGCGGCCGGCGCATCGAGGGCGAGGAGCTCGAGATCTTCGGGCCGCTCGGCCACGCGACCTTCCACCCGAGCATCGGCAAGCACCTGCTCTGCATCGCGGGGGGCAGCGGCATCGCGGGCATGATGGCGATCGTGAGCCGCGCGGTGCAGGAAGGCTACTTCACTCAGTTCGACGGCAACGTCTTCTTCGGCGTGCGCACCATGCGCGACGCGTTCTTCCTGCAGGAGCTCGCGGCGTTCCGCCGTGCGGCGGGCGAGCGCCTGAAGATCACCGTCGCCCTCTCGGACGAGGACGTCCAGCCCGCGGAGGCGGCGAAGCATCCCGACGTCCGCTTCGACCGCGGCTTCGTGCACGAGGTGGCGAAGCGGACGATGGACGGCAAGTACGCGAACACGCGCGCCTACATCGCCGGCCCGCCGCCGGCGGTGGACGCGAGCATCCGCTTCCTGCTGCTGGAGGCGAAGCTTCCCGCGGACCAGATCAAGTACGACAAATTCAGCTGACCCGATGAGCAAGACGATCGTCTGCAAGGCCGCCGACATCCCGCTGAACGGGATGCGCCGGTTCGACCTCCCCAACGGCCTCAAGGTGCTGATCGCCAATGCCGAGGGCGAGCTGTTCGCCTACCAGGGCATCTGCCCCCACCAGGACGTGTGCCTGGGCGACGGGTTCTTCGACGGCAAGACCCTCACCTGTCATCAGCACCTGTGGCAGTGGGACATCCGCAACGGCAGCGCCATCGGGCTCGCCGAGGCCCCGCTGGAGCAGTACGCGCTCGAGGTGCAGGGCGAGGACGTGCTGATCGGCGAGGAGAGCGCGCTCAACGCGTCCGAGCTGTTCGTCGGTCTCTCGCCCGACATCCTCGCGAAGCTCGACGCGCTCGCCACGCGCAAGGACCTCAAGGCGGGCGAGCGCATCTACAAGGTCGGCGACCGGGCGGACGACTTCTACGTGCTGGAGTCCGGACGCGTCGAGTTCCAGATCGGCCGCGACGACCGCACCACCAACGCCGGCTTCATGCTCAAGAAAGGCGAGCTGTTCGGCTGGGCCGCGCTGCTCGGCGACGCGCCGACGCGCATCGCCAGCGCGGTGTGCCACGAGGATTCCGCGGTGCTGTGCCTCAACGGCGCGGCGACGCTCAAGGTCCTGGAGACCGACCCGGCATCGGCCTACCAGGCGATGCGCAGACTTTCCGCCCTGATCACCCGATACCTGTCGAGCGAAGGGGCCAAGTAGCGAGCAGTCAGCAGTACAGGCGGGCGCACGGACAAGACCAACAAGGACGCCGGCGCCCACACAGGCCACTCTCCACCAAGGAGGAGAACATGCGTGTAAGCATCCAGGGACGCTTCGCGTCCATCGCGGCTGCCGTCTTCACGGCCGCCGCAGTCACCGTCGCCTCGCCAGCCCTCGCCAACGAGGATTACGGCAAGCCCGGCGGCCCGGTGAAGCTCGTCGTCGGCTACCAGCCCTACTACGCGCAGGCGTGGTCGGCGGTGGCGATGCGCGGGAAGGAGATGTGGAAGAAGTACCTCCCGCCCGGCTCCCAGGTGGAGTTCCAGATCGGCCTGCAGGGCGCGGTCATCGTCAATCAGATGCTCGCGGGCAAGCAGTACATCGGCTACATGGGCGACATGCCGGCGATCGTCGCGACCACCAAGCAGGACGTGGCCGACGTGCGCATCGTCGCGAACATCGGCCTCGGCAAGGATCACTGCAACATCTTCCTCACCCGCACCGACGCGCCGCAGTTCAAGGACTCCAAGGAGGCGCTCAAGTGGCTGGACGGGAAGCAGGTCGCGGTGCCGAAGGGCTCCTGCACCGACCGCTTCGCGCAGACGGTGTTCCGCAGCCAGAACATCAAGCCGGCGGCCTACCTGAACCAGAACATCGAGGTCATCACCAGCAACTTCAAGGCCGGCAAGCTGGACGCGGCCGTCGTGTGGGAGCCGACCGCCTCGAAGCTGGTCGCCGAAGGCCTGGCGCGGCGGGTGGCATCGGGCGGGACGGTGGACGAGATCGACGGCGCCTTCATGACCATGCGCAACGACCTCATCCAGGCGCGTCCGGACATCGTGAAGGCGTGGCTGCAGGCGGAGCTCGATGCGCAGATGTTCGCGGCCGATCCGAAGAACGCGGACGAGCTCGCGAAGATGGCGGTGGCCCAGACCACGGGCTTTTCGGAGCGAGTGCTGTGGCGCGCGTTCTACGGCAAGGCCGGGCCGACGGAAGGGCCGGTGGAGATCCGCAACTCCATGGAGTACACGCTGACGCCGGCGGCCATGGAGCTGATCAATCGCGCGACCGCGTTCCTGTTCTCGATCAAGAGCATCAACGTCGAGAAGCTGCGGCCCGAGGCGGTCATGCCGCAGTTCACCCAGGACATTCTCAAGGAGCGCGGCCTGAAGGCGCCCATCGCCCAGGTCAAGGCGATGCCGGATCCGAAGTAAGCCACCGATCGCGCGCAGGGAGCGGCGGCGCGTGGGCGCCGCCGCGCCGCATCACCCACGAGAAGGCAGGATCATGAGCGCAAACGCCGGACGACCCGTCCTCATGCAGGGCGGCGCCGCCAACCCTTCGATCGCCGCCGCGGAGCTCAAGCAGCGCACCGCGTCCGCCGACCCCGAACTCATCGCGCTGCTGAAGCGCACCATGCCCTTCGGCACCGTCAGCGAGGAGGTCATGGCTCGAGTCGCCGCCCTCGCTCGCCGCGAGACCCTCGGGCCGGGCCGGATGATCTATCACACCGGCGACGCCGCCGACGACATCTACATCATGGTGTCCGGGCGCGTGCAGCACACCTTCGGCCCGGAGGCGGGCGCGAAGGACGCCATCATGATCCTGCAGCCCGGGGAGGTCTTCGGCTGGGCCGCGCTGCTCGAGATGCATCCCGGGCGCCTGGCCACCGCCACCACGCTCGACCGCACCGAGGTCGTGAAGATCAACGGCGAGGAGCTCATCGACGTGCTTTCCGCCGACCCGGTCTCCGGCGACGTCGTCATGAGCCGGTTCGCGACGCTCATCAACCGCCACTACACCGTGCCGGAGACGATCGCGCGGGTCCGAGGGGTCAACATCACCCCGGGGGCCGCGGTGCCCGCGCCCGAGGCCGGCGCGGCGATGGGCGGCGTCGCGCTCACCATGTTCCGGCTCGCGCAGTGGCTGAAGAGCCCGCGGCCGTACCTGATGGTGATCGGATTCGCCCTCTTCCTCGGCTTCTGGTACCTCGCGGTCGAGGTGTGGAAGCTGCCGCGCTTCGAGCAGATGCCGGGCCTCACCGTGGTCATCAAGGAGTGGCTCAACCCCAACCCGGTGTACGGCCTGTCGATCTACACGCCGGAGTACTACACGCACATCTGGTCGAGCGTGCGCCGCGTCACCATCGCGTTCTTCCTCGCCACCGCGCTCGGCGTGCCGCTGGGGCTCTTCCTCGGGTGGTCGCAGAAGTTCCGCGAGTACATCTTCCCGGTGTTCGAGACGCTGCGCCCGATCCCGATCCTCGCCTGGGTGCCGCTGTCGATCCTGATGTTCAAGCTGCCGGAGTCGTCGGTCATCTTCCTCACGTTCCTCGCGTCGTTCTTCGCCACCGCGCTGAACACGATGCTCGGCGTGCAGTCGATCGACGAGTCGTACACGCGCGCGGCCTCGTGCCTGGGGGCGAACAAGTGGCAGGTGTTCCGCCACGTCATCGTGCCGGGTGCACTGCCGTACATCTTCACCGGCCTGCAGATCTCGGTGGGCGTCGCCTGGTTCTCGCTGGTCGCCGCGGAGATGGTGTCCGGGCAGTACGGGCTGGGCTACGTGATCAACACGTCCTACACCGACGTGAAGTACCCCACCATCGTGATCGGCATGATCACCCTCGGCGCGGTCGGCTACGTCACCAGCGCGCTGGTGCGCATCGCCGGCGACTACATGATGCAGTGGCGCGTGCGGGAGCTCGCGCTGGGAGGCCAATAGAACGATGAACGCGGTGCTCGAAATGCCATTCCGTGGACAGCCTGCCACCAAGGGCGCCATCCGCATCGACGACGTCGTCAAGATCTACGATCCGGACGGCGCCGCGGTGATGGCGGTGGACCACTGCTCGCTCGAGATCGCCGCGGGCGAGATCTGCATGATCGTCGGGCCCTCGGGCTGCGGGAAGACGACCCTGCTCAACGCCATCGCCGGCTTCCACAGCATCTCCTCCGGCGCGATCTACATGGACGGGGAGATGCTGTGCGGCCCCGGCAAGCCGATGGCCGAGCCCGGCTCGGATCGCATCGTGGTGTTCCAGAACGGCGCGCTGTTCCCCTGGAAGACCAACCTCGAGAACGTCGCCTTCGGCCCGATGATGCAGGGCAAGCTCTCCAAGAAGGAGGCCTACGAGAAGGCGCGCGGCATGATGGCCGATGCCGGCCTGTCCGGAACCGAGCACAACTATCCGGGCGAGGTCTCGTCGGGCCTGCGGCGGCGCGTGGAGATCGTGCGCGCGCTGATGAACGATCCGAAGGTGCTGCTCTTCGACGAGCCCTACCGGGCGCTCGACTCGCTCACCAAGTCGGTGATGCACGAGGCGCTGCTCGAGATCTACTACCGCAACAACGTCACCATCTTCTTCATCACGCACGACCTCGAGGAGGCGATCTTCCTCGGGCACAAGCTGGTGATCATGACGACGCGGCCGTGCAAGCCGAAGAAGGTGCTGACCGTGGACATCCCGCATCCGCGCGACTACAGCGTGCTCACGTCGCGGCGGTTCCGGGAGCTGATGGAAGAGACCAGCGACGCGGTGCACGAGGAGGCCCGCAAGGCCTTCGCCGCGGGCGAGAAGGAGGGCTAGCATGGCGAAGAAGAAGGGGTTGTGGCGCTGGGTGACCAGCCCGAGCACGCGGCGGGCGATCGTCTCGCTCGTCGTCTTCGTGGTGCTGTGGGAGATCGGCTCGCGCTCCAAGCAGTGGTTCGGCGTGGAGATGCCCTGGATCGGCAAGATTCCCGCGCCGACCTCGGTGCTGGTGGCCTGGTCGGGCCTGCTCGACGACCTGGGCTACTGGCAGAGCTGGGTGATGAGCGCGATGCGCGTGCTCACCGGGTTCTTCGCGGCGATGATCATCGGCATTCCGCTGGGCCTCGCCATGGCGGTGAGCCGCGCCTTCCACGGCGTCGCGTTCCCGACCTTCGAGGTGCTGCGGCCGATCCCGCCGCTCGCGTGGGTGCCCGCCTCGATCATCTTCTGGCCGACCCAGGAGATGTCGATCGCGTTCGTGACCTTCCTCGGCGCGTTCTACACGATCGTGATCAACGTGGTCGGCGGCGCGCGCTCCATCGACATCCGGTACTTCCAGGCGGCGCAGGCGATGGGCTCCTCGCAGTGGGACATCTTCCGCCGCGTGGTGCTGCCGGCGACGCTGCCCTCGATCGTGGTGGGCGCGGCGGTCGGCATGGGGATCACCTGGGAGGTGGTGGTCGCCGCGGAGATGATCTCCGGCGGCGGCTCGCAGATGGGCGGCTCGGGCGGCGGCCTGGGCTTCTTCATCTGGAATTCGTACCTCGGCGGGTCGTACCAGCAGATCGTGGTGGGCATGATCAGCATCGGCATCGCCGGCTTCCTGTGCAGCGAGGCGCTGCGCCATCTCGGCGGGCACCTCACCCCGTGGCTGAGGCGGAGATAGCGATGAGCACGACGACGGTGCGGCCGGCGATCAAGGCCGGCGAGATCCAGGTCGACAACGTGTCCAAGGAGTACGGCGCGGGGAACCTGTACAAGAGCGTGGTGAAGAACTGCTCGTTCACGGTGGAGCGCGGCAAGCTCACCGTGATGATCGGGCCTTCGGGCTGCGGCAAGAGCACGCTCATCCGCCTGCTCGCCGGCTTCGAGAAGCCCACGTCAGGGACCGTGCGCCTGAACGGCAAGCCGGTGACCGGACCCGGGCGCGACCGCCTGGTCGTGTTCCAGGAGACGGCGCTCTTTCCCTGGATGACCACGTACGACAACATCATGTACGGGCCGCGTGCGCGCGGCGAGGACGACGCCCAGGCGAAGGCGTTCGCGGAGTTCCTGCTCGACAAGGTCGGCCTCAAGCAGTTCCGCGACAAGTACCCGCCCCAGCTCTCCGGCGGCATGCAGCGCCGCGCCGAGCTCGCGCGCGCCATGATCAACAACCCCGAGGTGATGATCCTCGACGAGCCCTTCCGCGGCCTCGACGCGATGTCGAAGGAGCTCATGTGGGAGTACTACGCGCGCCTGTACGAGGAGTCGCGGCGCACCAACTTCTTCATCACCACCGACGTGGACGAGGCGATCTTCCTCGCCGACCGGCTGCTCATCATGAGCAACATCCCGACGCAGGTCTGCGCCACCATCGAGGTGGACCTGCCGCGGCCGCGCAAGCTCCTCGACATGGTCGACAGCGAGCGCGCCAACCAGATCAAGATGGAGGCGCTGTCGCTGCTGCACCGCGAGGCGATGAAGTCGTTCGCCGGCGGCAGCCGTGCGGCGGCCGACTTCGTCGAGGCCTACTCCAAGCGGGTGCAGAAGGCGGAAGCGTAGCGGATGGACTGGCTGTGGTCGCGCGAGACCATGATCGCCCTGGCGATCGTCGGCGGCGTGCTGTCGATTGCGGTGATGATCCTGCAGGGCACCGGCCGCGCCGGGCCCGAACTGGTGAAGCGCCTGAACCGCGCGGCCTATGGATTCATGCTGGCGAGCGTGGCGATATTCATCGTCGCCGGCTTTCGCGGACCGGCGTGACGCCGGGTCCGCATACGAGGAGACATCGTAAGTGACCGCGAAGATCATCGACGGCAACGCCATCGCGAAGCTGGTGCGCGCCGAATGGCGCGACCGCGTGGAGAAGCTGAAGGCCGCGGGCGTGACGCCCGGCCTCGCCGTCGTCGTCATCGGCGACAACCCGGCGTCGCACGTGTACGTGAAGCACAAGACCAAGGCGTGCGCCGACCTCGGCATGCACTCGGAAAAGCACGAGTTTCCGGGCGACGTCTCCGAGCAGAAGGTCCTGCAGCGCATCGCCGAGCTGAACGTCAACCCGCGGATCCACGGCATCCTGGTGCAGCTTCCCCTGCCCGCGCACTTCGACGCGCGCCGCCTGCTCGAGGCGATCCACGTCGAGAAGGACGTCGACGGCTTCAACCTCTACAACGTCGGCTCGCTGGTGGCCGGGCAGACGGTGTTTCCGCCGTGCACGCCCTTCGGCGTGCTGTGCATGCTCGAGCACGCGAAGATCCCCATCGCGGGCCAGAACGTGGTCGTCGTCGGGGCGAGCAACATCGTCGGCAAGCCGATGGCGATGATGCTCATGAAGCGCGACGCGACCGTGAGCATCTGCCACATCAAGACACGCGACCTCGCGCAGTACACGATCCTCGCCGACATCCTCGTCGTCGCCGCGGGCAAGCCCAATCTCATCACCGCCCCGATGGTGCGCACCGGCGCGGTGGTGATCGACGTCGGCATCAACCGGCTGCCCGACGGGCGCCTGGTCGGCGACGTCGACTTCGACGCGGTGAAGGAGAAGGCCTCCTACATCACCCCGGTGCCCGGCGGCGTGGGGCCGATGACGGTGACGATGCTGCTCGTGAACACCATCCAGGCGGCGGAGCGCACCCAGGGCGGCGGCACGGTCGCGCCGAGCGAGTTCATCCCGGCGTTCGCCTGAGGCGCGCCGCTCAAGCTCCCGTGCGGGCGAACGGCTTCGCGCGCGGGCGGCGCCGCGGCGCGTCGTAGAACGGCAGGCGACGAACGATCGCGCGGCGCCCGTCGTCGGTGTAGGCCACGCCCCCCGTCGCGACGGACGGCTCCACGAAGCCCATGCCGATCGCGGCGCCGAAGGTGGGCGACACGCAGGCGCTCGTCAGCGCCGCGCGGCGCCGCACGGCATAGGACGGCGCGCCGGAAGCCCCGAGCTCCAGCCCGACGAGCCGGCGCGCGGGCGGCGAGAACCGCGCGCGGCGCAGCGCCTCGCGGCCGACGAACGGCCCGTGCGAGGCGTCGACGAGGCGCTCGAGGCCGAGCTCGCGCGGCGTGGCATTGGCGGCGAGCTCGTGGGTGAACAGCACGTATCCCGACTCGATGCGCAGCGTGTCGGCGGCCTCGAAGCCGCACTCGGCGATGCCGGCGTCCTCGCCGGCGGCCTGCAGCAGCTCCCAGAGGGCCTGGCCGCGCGCCCGCTCCACCAGCAGCTCGTACCCGAGCTCGCCGCTGTACCCGAGCCGGCCGATCCGTACCGCATGGCCGCCCGCAACCGCGTCGATGAAGCCGAAGTAGGGGAGCGCCTCCACCGCGGCGCGCCCGATGATGCGCGCGAGCACCGCGGCGCTCGCCGGCCCCTGCAGCGCGATCACCGCGTCGGCCCCGCAGCGGTCGGCCGGCTGCACGCCGAACGTCGCGCACAGCCGTGCGATGCGTGCGGCGTCCGACGGCCGTCCGGTGAAGAGGCGATAGGCGTCGGCGCCGAGCCGCCACACCGTCGCGTCGATCACCACTGCGCCGTGCTCGTCGAGCAGCAGGGAGTAGGCGATGCGCCCGACCGGCAGCGCGCGCAGGTTGCGCGTCTGCATTCGCGCCAGGGCGGCGCATCCCGCCGCGCCGTTGAAGTCCCAGGCGCCCATGAACGAGAAATCGAACAGCCCGGCGCGGGTGCGGGTGGCGCGGTGCTCGGCCGCCGGGTCGCCGAAGCGCCGGGGGACCCGACCGCCCGTCGGCAGGTCCAGCAGCGCGACGCGCCGGCTCGCGAACCACTGGTCGAGGCTCATTCGTTCTCCTAGGTCACCACGTCCGCACCAGCATCATCGTCCCGACGAGCAGGCAGAGGATCGCCGCGCCCTTCTTGAGCTGCCCGCCGCTCGCGGCGTGGGCGATCGCGACGCCGGCCAGCACGCCGATCAGCTCGAAGCCCGTGACGAGGGCCATCACCCGCAGGTCGACCACACCATACCCCAGGTTGGCCGCGGTCCCTGCGGCCGCGGAGACGATCTGCAGCGCCTGGCTGGTGCCCACCGCCATCAGCGGCGGGAAGCCGAACATCATCATCAGCGGCACGGAGAACAGCGGGCCGCCCGCGCCCGACAGGCCGGAGCCGAATCCCGCCGCCGCGCCGATGAAGGCCAGCAGCGCGCGCTCCTGCGCCGCCGACCGCGGCGCCGCCGCGTGGCGGCGCTGCGGCAGGAAGATGTAGCTGCCGGCGAAGATGATCAGCACCGCGATGACCTGGGTGAGCCGCACCGGGCTGAACTGCTTCGCCGCGACGGCGCCGAGCGCGCTGAAGGCGATCGCCGCGGCGCACACGATCGCGGTGCGCTTCCAGTCGATGCTGCCCTTGCGCTGGAACAGCCACGTGCCGAGCAGCCCGGTGAACAGGAACGAGGCGAGCGCGGTGGCGCTGGCCTCGTGCGGGCCGAGGCCGCCGAGCGCGATGAGCGCGGGGATGAGCAGGACGCCACCGATGCCGACCGCGCCGATCAGCGCGCCGACCAGCAGGGCAACCGCGGCGAGCGCGACGGACGTCATGGGCTCGAGGGGCGCGCTGGCGGGCGCGCGAAGCGGAATCAGCCGGCCGCGTACGCGGTCAGCGTGCTGCTGATGAGCAGGCTCACCTCGCGCATCACCGCGTAGCCGAGGCTGTGGTCGTTCGCCATCAGCCGGATCAGCAAGCGTCCGTCGATGGCGAGCGCCGTGCAGGCGGTGATGCAGGAGGCGGTGGCGATGCGCCGCTGCGCGCCCTCGATGAGCGCGGCCCAGCCGAACACCTCTCCGCGCCGGATGATCTCGCCGGCGGTCGCCTGGCGCTGCCCCATCGGCAGGCCGAAGCGCACCATGCCGTCCACCAGCACGTAGAGGAAGTGCGCCTCGTCGCCGACCTTGTAGATCTCCGTGCCGGCCGGCAGCTCCTGGAGGTCGGCGAGCGAGGCGAGCACGGCCCGTTGCTCAGGGCTCATGCGGCGGAAGAAGCTCGCGCGCGCGAGGATCGCCTCCGCCTGGTCCTCCGTCGAGGCCGTGCTCGTGTTCATCTAGCGCGTCACTTCTTCCAGCCGACCATCTGCTTGAACTTCGCCAGCTCCTCTTCCTTCATGAACACCGTGTGCTCCGGGCCAGGATAGCGGCGGTTCTTGACGTCGTCCATGTACTCCTTGTAGCCCTCCTCGAGGATCGGCACCAGGTCGCGATAGATCTTGGAGTGCCGCGGCACGTGCTTCTCGTAGAGGTGGAAGAGGTCGGAGCCGATGATGTGCACGCCGTCGCTGGTGTTGCCCGAGCC
>CAZKHE010000130.1:0-12714 GCA_964552535.1 uncultured Enterobacteriaceae bacterium
GTTCCAGCGCGTGATCTTGCCCTGTGCGCCCGGCTCCCACATCTTCTTCAGTTCGTCGACCGTGAGCTGCTTGATGAAGCCGTTCTTGGGATTGATCACCACGGTCAGCGCATCGAACGCCACCGGCAGCTCGATGTACTCGACGCCGGCCGCCTTGCACTCCTCCATCTCCTTGGCGAGGATCGGACGCGAGGCGTTGGAGATGTCGAGCTCGCCGCGGCAGAACTTCTTGAAGCCGCCGCCGGTGCCGGAGATCCCCACGGTCACCTTGACCTGCTGCTTCTTCGCCTTCTGGAACTCCTCGGCGACCGCCTCGGTCACCGGAAAGACGGTGCTGGAACCGTCGACCTTCACGAGTTGCTGCGCGGCAACAGGCGCGGCGGAGGCGGCGATCAGCGCGGCCACGGCCGCGCTCAGCTTCAGCATTTTCATCGGGCTGGACTCCTGGTTTGGGACGTTGGGACGCCGCGGGGCGGCGTCTGACCCCAGCACTCTAGGCCACGACGATTACAGTATTGTTACAGGTTCCGGCCGGAACCGGCCGTCCATCCGGCGTCAGGCCGACCCGGACTCGTACCAGCCCCGCGACCGGTTGACGATGTGCACCACCGAGAGCATCACCGGAACCTCGATGAGCACCCCGACGACGGTCGCCAGGGCGGCGCCCGAGTCGAAGCCGAACAGGCTGATCGCCGCCGCGACGGCGAGCTCGAAGAAGTTGCTCGCGCCGATCAGGGCCGACGGTCCGGCGACGCAGTGATCCACGCCGAGCCTCCGGTTCAGCCAGTAGGCGAGCGCGGAGTTGAAGTACACCTGGATGGTGATCGGCACGGCGAGCATGGCGATGACCAGCGGCTGGCGGATGATCTGCTCGCCCTGGAACGCGAACAGGAGCACCAGCGTCGCGAGCAGTGCGCCGATGGACCACGGCTGGATGCGCGCAAGCGTCGCCTGCAGCCGACGCTCCCCGCCGGCCAGCAGGCGCCGGCGCCACCACTGGGCGGCGACGACGGGCACGAGGATGTAGAGCAGCACCGACGTGAAGAGGGTGTCCCACGGCACGGTGATCGCCGAGAGACCCAGCAGCAGGCCGACGATGGGCGCGAACGCCACGATCATGATCGCGTCGTTGGCCGCCACCTGCGAGAGCGTGAAGTACGGATCGCCGCGGGTGAGCTGGCTCCAGACGAACACCATCGCCGTGCACGGGGCCGCGGCGAGCAGGATGAGGCCCGCGACGTAGCTGTCCAGCTGCTCCTGCGGGAGATACGGCGCGAACACCTGGCGGATGAAGATCCACGCGAGCAGCGCCATCGAGAACGGCTTCACCAGCCAGTTGACGCCGAGCGTGACGCCGATGCCGCGCCAGTGCCGGCCCACCTGGCCGATGGCGCCGAAGTCGATCTTCAGCAGCATCGGGATGATCATCACCCAGATCAGCAGCCCGACCGGGATGTTCACCCTGGCGACTTCCATGCGGCCGAGCGCCTGGAACGGCGCGGGAAACAGCTGGCCGAGCGCGATGCCCGCGACGATGCACAGGAAGACCCACAGGGTGAGCCAACGCTCGAAGAAGCCGATCGCGGGCGCCGCCTCGCGACCGGCGGCGGCGGCCTCAGCGCTCATCCTAGGCGGCCGCGTCGGCGTCGCGCGTACGGCCGATCGCGTCCAGGCGCTCCTGCAGGGCCAGGCGGTCGAGCTTGGCGAGCGGGAGGTTGACGAAGAGACCGATGCGGTTGGCGAGCGCGGCGTAGGCCTTGACGAACGCCTTGCGCCTCGCCTCATCGGCGCCCTCCACTGCGGCCGGGTCCTCGATGCCCCAGTGCGCGCTCATCGGCTGGCCGGGCCAGATGGGACAGACCTCCCCGGCGGCGTTGTCGCAGACGGTGAAGACGAAATCCATCCGGGGCGCGTCGGGCCGCGCGAACACATCCCAGCTCTTGCTGGCGAGGCCGGCCGTCGGCAGCCGGTTCTTCTCCAGCAGTGCCAGCGCATAAGGATTGACGCGACCCGCCGGCGTGCTGCCGGCGCTGTACGCGCGGAATCGTCCGCCGCCCATCTGGTTCAGCAGGACCTCGGCGAGGATGCTGCGCGCCGAGTTGCCGGTACAGAGGAACAGCACGTTGTAGGGATGGCCTCGATCGGGCATGGTCGCCTCGAATTCAGCAGCACGCGCCCGGCTTGGCCGCCGCGCGCTTCACGACATTCATCGGCTGCGGAGCACAGCAGCTCGCCGCCTGCGGATTGCCCTCCGCCTTCCCGACCTCGCCGTACACGGGAATGCCGTGCAGCGAGTGGAAGGTCTCCCAGGCGATGCCCTGCGGGTCGGTGGTCCAGTACTTGTCGGACCGCGCATAGCAGCAGGATGCCCCCGGCTGGTCCAGCGCTGCGATGCCGGCCTCGGCGATCCGCTCGCGCATCGCGGCGAGTTCCCCGTCCGAGTCGACCTGGAAGCCGAGGTGGTCGAGGCCGGGCTTCGCGCCGCGCGACGAGATCGCGAAGTTGACGCGCGGATCGTCGAGCATCCACTTGGCGTAGTCCTCCTTCACGACGGCCGGCGGCATGCCGAAGGCGCTCGAATAGAAGCGGATGTTGGCGGCGAGATCGTCCACCGCGATGTGCACGTGGAAGCGTTTCATGCCTTCACTCCTTTGCGGATGCGGATCGTCTTCGTCGCGGGCCCGCACGGATTGCCGCCGCAGCAGTTCTCGGTGAGGAAGCCCACGAGCTCGTTCATGGCCGTGAAGTCGGCGGAGTAGAAGATGAACCGGCCCTCCTGCCGCGACTTGACGAGGCCGGCATTCGCGAGCTGCGAGAGGTGGAACGACAAGGTCGCGGGGGCGATCCCGAGCGCCTCGGCGATCGCGCCGGCGGCGTGCCCCTCCGGCCCGGCCGTGACCAGCAGGCGATACACCGAGAGTCGGGATTCCTGGGCGAGCGCGGAAAGCGCGCGGATGGCGGAGGTCGTTTCCATGGTTCGAAGATTATCGAAAGGTATGCGCGCCTGTCAATGCACCCCGAGCGCACCGTTTGACCTTCCTCAAAACGTGGAATCGTGCCCCGGGCACCATCCGAACGAACGATGCGCCGTCCCCCAAGGTGACGACGCCGAGCGACGGATTGCGACGAAAGGGCGAAAATGAAGCTGACAAGACGGGAGTTCATCAAGGCATCCGCCGCCACGGCGAGCCTGCTGATGTTCGGGTGCGCCACGACCGGCACGCCGCCCACGAGCGCCATGACGGCGCGCGCCGCGAAGCCGGCGGGGGCGCCGAAAGGCGAGTGGGTCGGCAGCACGTGCCAGGGCTGCACCCAGTGGTGCGCGATCCAGCTGTTCGTGCAGGACGGCCGCGCGGTCCGCGTACGCGGCAATCCGCTGTCCAAGACGAACCACGGGTACTGCTGCCCCCGCGGGCACCTCATCCCGCAGCAGATGTACGACCCGGACCGCGTGAAGGTGCCGCTCAAGCGGACCAATCCCCAGAAGGGCCGCGGCATCGACCCGAAGTTCGTGCCGATCACGTGGGACGAAGCCCTCGACACGATCGCCGACAGGATGATGGAGCTGCGCCGCAACGGCGAGGCGCACAAGGTCGTGTACATGCGCGGGCGCTACTCGCCCACGTCCACCGACCTGCTCTACGGCACGCTTCCGAAGATCTACGGCACCACCAACTATTTCTCGCACAGCGCCATCTGCGCCGAAGCCGAGAAGATGGGGCCGGGCCTCACCCAGGGCTTCTTCGGCTATCGCGACTACGACCTCGAGAAGACGAACTGCCTGGTGGTGTGGGGCTGCGACCCGCTCTCGTCGAACCGCATGGTGCCGAACGCCATCCATCGCTTCCACGAGATCGCCGCGCGCGGGCGCATCATCGCGGTCGATCCGCGGTTGTCGAATGCCGCGGCGAAGGCGCATGAATGGCTGCCCGTCAAGCCGGGCACCGACGGGGCGCTTGCAGGCGCCCTCGCCCACGTGATCCTGGTCGAGGGCCTCTGGAACCGCGAGTTCGTGGGCGAGTTCAAGACCGGCCTCAACTACTTCCGCGCCGGACGCGTCATCGACGAGGGCATGTTCGAGGAACGCGAGACCTTCGGCCTGGTGAAGTGGTGGAACCTCGAGCTGAAGGACCGCACGCCCGACTGGGCCGAGAAGGAGACCGGGATCCCCGCCGCACAGATCGTCCGCGTCGCGCGCGCAATGGGAAAGGCCGCGCCCAAGACCGCCGTGTGGATGGGACCGGGAGTGGCGATGAATCCGCGCGGCACGTACACGTCGATGTACGTGCACGCGCTGAACGGCCTGCTCGGCTCGATCGACGCCGAGGGCGGCGTCTGGCAGTCGAGCAGTGCGCCCGTGGCCAAGTTCCCGAACGCCGACAAGTACGTGGACTCGGTCGCGAAGGGCGCCAGCAAGTTCAGGAAGCTGGACGGCCGCGGCGCCAAGGACATGCCGGCGATGATGAACGCGCGTCCCGGCAGCGGCGTGGTGACCAACAACGTCGCCAACGAGATGCTCAAGGATCCGGGAGCGGTGAAGATGTTCATCGCGTCGTGGGCGAACTTCAACTTCTCCTGCACCGGCGCGGACCGGTGGGACCGGGCGATGGCAAAGGTGCCCTTCTTCGTCCACATGGTCACCAACCCGTCGGAGATGACGCAATTCGCCGACATCGTCCTCCCTTCGACGTTCAACTCGGCCGAAGGCTGGTCGATCGTGACCAACATGGGCAACGGCCACGGCTACGCGTCGATCCAGCAGGCAGCCGTCCGGCGGATCTGGGACGTGAAGCAGGAGGAGACCGAGGTCGTGTGGCTCCTGGCGGAGAAGCTGAAGGCCAGGGGCTTCCCGAACCTGTACGACTACTACGCGAACGAGTTCAAGGATCCGGAAACGGGCCGCTCGCCGACGACGGCGATCGAGTTCTCCGAGATCGCCGCCAAGATCTCGAGCGCGCCGCTGTGGATGCCCAAGCAGCCCCTCAAGGGCGACAAGGTCGACGGCTGGGCGGATTTCCGCCGCAAGGGCATGTGGAGCGGACCGAAGTACACGCTGAAGCGCGGCTGGGGCGGGAAGTTCAACACGGCCACGAAGAAGTTCGAGTTCTACAGCGAGACGCTCAAGAAGGGTCTCGAGGACCACGCGAAGAAGCACAACACGACGGTCGACGACATCCTCGCGGTGTCGGGCTACGTCGCGCGCGGCGATGCCGCCTTCGTGCCCCATTACGAGCCGCCCAAGCGGCACGGCAGCGTCGCCGATTACCCCTTCGACTTCGTGGACTACAAGTCGCGGCTCAACCGCGAGGGACGGTCCGCGAACCTGCCCTGGTATCAGGAGTTCAAGAAGGTCGACCCGGGCGACGTCTCCTGGGACGACGTGCTGAAGATGAATCCCGCCGATGGCGCCAAGCTCGGCCTGAAGACCGGGGATCTGGTCAAGGTCACCTCGCCGGCCGGTGCGATCACCGTGAAGCTGAAGCTCTGGGAGGGCGTCCGGCCCGGCTCGGTGACCAAGTGCTACGGACAGGGGCACTGGGCGTACGGACGCGTCGCGGCGAAGGACTTCGCCAAGGGCATCGCGCGGGGCGGCAACAACAACGAGATCCTGGTCGACGACTACGACCGGCTGAGCGGATCCACGGCTCGCAACGGAGGCTTCACGGGTGTCCGTGTCGCCAAAGTCTGATCGCCGCGAGCCTGAAGGAGATTTGAGATGAAACTCGGAATGGTCATCGACCTCGCCCGCTGCGTCGGCTGCGGCGCCTGTGCCTTCGCCTGCAAGGCGGAGAACAACACCCGCGATCGCGAAGGCGGACAGAGCTACAACTGGGCGGACTTCATCACGAAGACGGAAGGCACGTTCCCCAACGTGACGCACTGGGTGATGCCGGTGCTCTGCAACCATTGCTCGAACGCCCCGTGCGTCGAGGCGTGCCCGGTGACGCCCAAGGCGATGTACAAGACGCCGGAAGGCATCACCATGCACGACGACGCCACCTGCATCGGCTGCCGGGCCTGCCAGAACGCGTGCCCGTACAGCCAGGCGGAGCTCACCGATGCGAGCCTGAACGGCGAGGCGTACAGCGTGATCCACTTCAACCCGCACGGGGCCGACACCCAGCCGCGCTGGGCCGACAAGTCCGCCCTGATTCCCGGCGGGACGTCTTCCGGGGCCGAGGTTGCGCAGCGGGCCGGTGCGACGCCGCCGACCCGGAACGTGTGGGCGGCCGGCGACGTGGATCCGGTGCGCAAGGCGGGCGTGGTCGAGAAATGCACCTTCTGCTATCACCGCACCAGCCACGGGCTCGCCCCGGCGTGCGTCGAGGTGTGCCCGTCCCAGGCCCGGATCTTCGGCGACCAGGATGACCCGCAATCGGGCATCTCGAAGGTGCTCGCCGCGCAGAAGTCGTTCCGGCTCCAGGAGGAGAAGGGCACGAAGCCGAACGTGCACTACGTCGGCAAGTACAGCCCGCGCGGCTGACCGCACGGCGCAGTAGCATGGGGGGCGGGCGGACCGCCCCCTTCGCATTTTGGAGCATCGGCATGAATGACGACGTCACGGCGCGCGATGCCGCGCGCGCGGATCTCGCCCGCCTGCTGTCGGCGTGCTACTACGAGCCCGACCGGGCGTGGGCCGAGGAGGACCTGCTCGGCAGCCTTCATGCTGCGGCCGCGGCCGTCGACCCCGGGCTCGCGGACCTCGCCGCGCGCGTGCGCGAGGCATTCGGGCAGGACGACCTGCAGACGCTGCTCGTGGATTACACGCGACTCTTCCTCGGCCCGGTGCAGGCGCTCGCACGTCCGTACGGGTCGGTCTGGATCGACAAGCCGACGGAGGTCATGCAGGACTCCACCGCCGACGTGATGGCGTTGTACGCCGCAGGCGGCTTCGAGATCGACGAGGAATTCCGCGAGCTGCCCGACCACGTTGCCGCCGAGCTCGAGTTCCTCTATCTGCTCACCTTCCGCGCGCTCCAGGCGCGCGCCGGCGCGGACGGCGCGGCGCTGGCCGAAGCGAACGCGCTGCGCTCGCGCCTGCTAACCGAGCATCTCTCGGCATGGAGCACCCCGTTCACCAACGCGGTGTCGGCCGGCGCCCAGACGGCGTTCTACCGGACGCTCGCCGCGCTCACCGACGCGTACCTGCAAATGGAGGCAGCGGCCCCGGCGGTGTGACGGGCGTCCCGACTCACGGCGCCTTCAGCCAGCCGGCGATCTCTTCCTTGCGCGGCAGGCGCCCCGAGCACTTGACCTCGCCGTTCACCACGAGGGCCGGCGTCCCGGCGATCGGGTATTCGAGAATCCGCGCCATGTCGGTGACGTGGTCCACGTCGATGGCGACGGAGCAATCGGCAGCGACTTCGCGCGTGAGCTGCTCGAGACGTTGGCACCGGGCACAGCCGGTTCCGAGGATCTTGACCTCCATGTTCACCTCCCTTTCACGCCGCTTCGTGGCGCAGCCGGTGCCCGACGAGATACAGGGCCCCCCATAGCAGCACCGCGCATGCGAGGACCAGGGCGGCGAGCTGCCACGTCGCCACGCCGTCCATCCAGGCCCCGAAAACAAGTCCGGCCGCGGTGCTGAACACGGCGACCAGCGCCACATAGGCGAGCGTCTTGGCGCGTCCGATGATCGCGATGGTCATCAGGACGCTCTGCAGGCTCAGTTCGGGATCGGCCATGAGGTAGGCGAGGAGCGGCCCCGGGTGCATGCCGAGCGACTGGAACATCCTGGCGACGGGCACCTCGACCAGGGTCGGGAAGTACATGAAGATGCCGAAGGCCACGCCGGCAAGGTTCGCCGGCAGCGAGTTCGTTCCGGCTGCGGCCTGGACCCATTCCGGTCGGATGAAGGGCCGCACCGCGCCCACCAGCAACACGCCCACCACCAGGATCGGGAAGATCTGCTTCACGAACCGCCAGGTCTCCCAGAGCCACTGCTGCACCTCGTGCCGCTCGAGACGGCTCCGGCTCAGGATTGCGATCGCCCCCAGCGTCCCGGCAACGCCGAAGAACCGTCCGGGAAACTCCACGACGAGCTCGTTCTCGCCCGTCCGCACGCGCAGGGCGGCGACGAGCAGCGTCGCGACGATGAGCCCCAGCGCGCCCCAGGTCCAGCGCGTGAATGCGACGTCGACCTCCGTGAGTCCCTTCCACGCGAGGGGCGCGATGAGGCACAGCAGGGCGAGCAGCACCGCCCCGTGGAGGGTGATGCCCTCCTCCCCCTTCGCCGCGTCGTAGGGTGCGAGATCGAACAGCCATTGCTCGAAGACTCCGGCGCCCGGAACCGGAAGGGAGACGCCCAGGTAGGTGCCGGTGATCCATTGCACCTTGAGCGTGCCGAAGACGAGCAGCCCGACCAGCCCCGCGAGCAGCCACCACGTGGGCCGCGCGATGCGTCCGCGCGCCGCGAACGCCCCGTCCGCCTGTGCCGCCCGTGCGAGGTCGTCGTCGCGGAACAGCGCGGCCATGATCAGGCCGATGCCGATGCCGAACGCGAGCGACAGCAGGATGCGCGCAACGGCAAACTCACCGCCGAGCGCCGCCCCCGTGTACGACAGCGCGAGGATGTTTCCGGCGGGGGCGAAGAACAGGAAGGTGATCGCCGGACCCAGCCCGGCGCCCTTGCGGTAGATGCCGGCAAAGAGCGGCACGATGGTGCACGAGCAGACCGCCAGCGTACTGCCCGCGGCCGCCGCGGCCGGGTAGGCGACGTAGCGGGGCGCGGCGCAGCCCAGGTAGCGCGTGATCGCTTCGCGCGGGACCAGCGCCGTCAGCGCGCCGGCGATGAAGAACGCGGGCACGAGGCACAGAAGCACGTGCGCGGCGAGGTAGGCACCCAGACTGGCCAGGGCCCCCTGCAGCGCCTGCGACAGGAACGACGCACCACCCATTGCCTCATGCTGCGCCCCCGCACCCTGCGCACGTTGACCAGGGTCAACGCGGCGCCGCTCATCCTGCGGACATCACGTCCTCGGCCCACGACAGCGCGGCCATCACCGCCGGGAAACCGATGGTTCCGGCGGCGAGCATGATCGCCTGCCGCACCTCCTCCGGCTTCACGCCAAGCTCGAGCGCCCTCCGCACGTGGCTGTGCACGGCGCCCTCCGACCGGACCGCGGCAGCCGCGGCCAGCTGGATGAGGTGCCCGGTACGCGGAGGAATGGGCCCCGCTTCGCGCACGGTCTTGCCGATGGCGTCCCAGGCGGCGAAGAGCTCCGGATAGCTCTGCTTGTACTTGAGGTAGTGGCTCGGCGGCGTGCTTTTCGATTCGCCCATCAGGATCTCCTTGGAAGTCGTTCCAGGTTTGACGCCTCCCCGAAGCCTCTTGCATCCTTCGGCGGGTGCGCCTGCCGAATGGTCCTATAGATCGTCCCGGACGTGTCGTCTCCGCCCTCGGGACCGCACAGACACTGGCCTGGGCGTCGTCCTATTACCTGCCGGCGATCCTGGCGCCGTCGATGGCCGCGGATCTGGGCGTGGAGACGCCGGTCGTGTTCGCGGCGTTCTCGTCCGCGCTGATCGTCTCCGCGTTCGTCGGCCCGCTCGCCGGCCGGCTGATCGACCGCCATGGCGGACGCCCAATCCTGGCCGGCACCAGCGTCGTCTTCGCCGCGGGTCTCGCCGCGCTCGGGGCCGCACAGGACGCGGTCACGCTGTTCGCCGCGTGGGCGCTGCTCGGCATCGGGATGGGCGCGGGACTGTACGAGGCGGCCTTCGCCGCGCTGGTGCGCCTCTACGGCCCGGACGCCCGCCGGGCAATCACCGGCATCACCCTGTTCGCCGGATTCGCCAGCACCGTCGGTTGGCCCCTCTCCGCCTGGATGGAATCGGTCGCGGGGTGGCGCGGTGCCTGTCTCGGCTGGGCCGGCATCCATCTCTCCGTCGGGCTGGGCCTGAACCTGCTTCTGCCACGCGCCCCCACCACCAGGATGCAGGCGCATGAAGACGCCTCGGCGCGGCCGGACACCTCCACACGCGACTCGCCGCGCACCCAGCGCGCAGCACCGGCGCTGCTCGCACTGGTCTTCGCGATGGTGTGGTTCGTGAGCACGGCGATGGCGGCGCACTTCCCGCGCGTGCTCGAGGCCGCCGGCGCATCGCTCGCCGTTGCGGTCGCGATGGGCGCGCTCATCGGGCCCGCGCAGGTCGGCGGCCGGCTGCTCGAGTTCGGCCTGCTCCGGAGAATGCACCCGCTGCTCGCCGCACGCCTCGCCGCGCTCGCACATCCGCTCGGCGCCGCGGCGCTCCTGGTGTTCGGGACCGGCGCCGGCGCCTTCTTCGCCATTGCGCACGGCGCCGGCAACGGGATTCTCACCATCGCGATGGGTACGCTGCCGCTGGTGCTCTTCGGCGCGCGCGGCTATGGCGCGCGTCAGGGCTGGCTGATGTTTCCGGCGCGGCTCGTCCAGGCGCTTGCGCCGTTCGCCTTCGGCGTGGCGCTGGAGCGGGCGGCGCTCGGCGCGCTGTACCTCACCGCTGGAATGGGAATGATCGCCTTCCTGGCGCTGATGACGCTGCGTCCCGCGCGCTGAACCGCGCTAGGCGGCGGCGGCGCTCTGCTCGACCAGGCGGCTGAGGTCCTGCGCCATCGCACGGACCTGCTGCTCGTCCTCCCCTTCCACCATCACGCGCAGGACCGGCTCGGTACCCGAGGGACGCAGCAGGATCCGGCCCCGCTCGCCCAGACGCACTTCGGCGTCGGCGCAGGCCTTCGCGATCACGGGGTTCGACTTCCAGTCGAAGCCGCGCGGCACACGCACGTTCACCAGCACCTGCGGATAGAGCGCGAGCCCGCCGGCCAGCTCGGCGAGCGGCTTGCCCTGCTCCTGCATCGCGGTCAGCACCTGCAGTGCGGAGACGATGGCATCGCCGGTGGTGTGCTTGTCGAGGCACAGCAGATGGCCCGAGTTCTCCCCGCCATAGAGCCAGCCGCGCTCCTGCAGCATCTCGAGCACGTAGCGGTCGCCGACCTTGGCGCGTGCGAAGCCGATGCCCTTCGCCTTCAGCGCGCGCTCCAGCGCGAGGTTGGTCATCAGGGTGCCGACGACGCCGTCCACCTTGCCCTGCGCCGCGCGGTGCATCGCGATGACGTAGAGGAGCTGGTCGCCGTCGTAGGTGCGCGCCGCGGCATCGGCCATCAGCAGGCGGTCGCCGTCGCCGTCGAGCGCGATGCCCACGTCGGCGCGATGCTGACGCACCGCGCGCACCAGGCTCTCGCCGTGCGTGGCGCCCACGCCCTCGTTGATGTTGAGGCCGTTCGGCTTGTCGCCGATGGCGATGACCTCGGCACCCAGCTCGTGGAACACCGGCGGCGCGACGTGATAGCCCGCGCCGTGCGCGCAGTCCACCACGATCCGCAGGCCGCGCAGGTCGCGCGCGTTGGGGAACGTGCTCTTGCAGAACTCGATGTAGCGGCCGGGCGCGTCGTCCACGCGCTTCGCGCGGCCCAGTTCCGCCGAGGGCCGGCACACCAGCGGGCGTTCCAGCGCCGCCTCGATCTCGAGCTCCACCGCGTCCGGCAGCTTGTTGCCGTCGGCGGAGAAGAACTTGATGCCGTTGTCGGCGTAGGGATTGTGCGAGGCGCTGATGACGATGCCGGCGGAGAGACGCAGCGCGCGCGTGAGATAGGCGACCGCCGGGGTCGGCATGGGCCCGCACAGGAACACGTCCACGCCGGCTGCCGCGAAGCCCGCCTCCAGCGCCGCCTCCAGCATGTATCCGGAGATGCGCGTGTCCTTGCCGATGAGGACGGCCGGTCGCTCCGGGCCGCCACGGCGGCGCGCCAGCACTTCGCCCGCGGCATAGCCCAGGCGCAGCACGAAATCCGGCGTGATCGGCGCTTCACCGACGCGGCCGCGCACGCCGTCGGTGCCGAAGTGTTTTCTCGTCATGTCCCTTCCACTGCGGCGAGCACCGCGAGCGCATCGCGCGTCGCCGCCACGTCGTGAACCCGCACGATTGTAGCGCCACGCTGCGCCGACAGCACCGCCGCGGTGACGCTGGGCACGAGCCGTTCGGCGGTCGGCCGCCCCGTGATCCTGCCGAGGCTCGACTTGCGCGACCAACCCGAGAGCACGCCCGCGCCGAGGCGCGCGAAGACGTCGAGGCGGCGCAGGAGCTCGAGATTGTGGTCCACGGTCTTGCCGAAGCCGAACCCGGGATCGACGATGATGCGGCCGGCCGCGATCCCGCCCGCGATGCACGCGGCGATCCGTGCCTCGAGGAACTCGCGCACCTCGCGCACGACGTCCGCGTAGGTCGGATTGAGCTGCATGGTGCGCGGCTCGCCCTGCATGTGCATGAGGCACACGGCCGCATCGGAGCGGGCGACGGTCTCGATCGCCCCGGGCGCGGCGAGCGCGGTGATGTCGTTGATCATGCCCGCGCCATGCTCGATGGCCGCGCGCATCACCTCGGGCTTCATCGTGTCGACCGAGATCGGAACGGGCACGTCGGCGAGGCCGTCGAGCACCGGCAGGAGGCGGCCCAGTTCCTCGTCGACGGAAACCGGCGCGGCGCCGGGGCGCGTGGACTCCGCGCCCAGGTCGAGCATGTCCGCGCCCTCCTCGACGAGTTGCCGGCCTTGCGCGATCGCAGCTGCGGGGTCGATGAACTTCCCGCCGTCGGAGAAGGAATCGGGGGTGACGTTGACCACGCCCATCACCAGCGGCCGGTCGAGGGACAAAAGAAAACGGCCGCACCGGAGGG
>CAZKHE010000131.1:0-12679 GCA_964552535.1 uncultured Enterobacteriaceae bacterium
CTCGAGCCGCTTGACGATCACGCGGTCATGCAAGGGACGGATTTTCATGGATAAAAGTCCTCCTGACTGCTGGTTGGTGAGTAACCGCTTACCTGCTCGAAATCGGTCGGCGGTCGAATCCTGGCCGGGAGCGCTACTAGCACTCACCGCATCCGAGTGCTAATTTTAGGGTCGACCCTCAGGTCTTTCAAGCGCCGATTTGAAAAGCGGGCATTGAGCCTCATAATCGGGGGGTCACGTCGCCTGGTTGTCCAGCAGTACGCGCCCTGCTCGGGCCCCGCCTGTTCCTGCCAGCCGTCTGTTTGATGCCCCGACCCGCGTTGGGCGGGGCCACGCCAGCCTGGAGGAATCATGACTACTGGCACCGTTAAGTTCTTCAATACCACCAAGGGTTTTGGTTTCATCCAGCCCGACGACGGCGGGAAGGACGTGTTCGTCCACATCTCCGCGGTCCAGCGCGCCGGCATGGCCACCCTGGCCGAGAAGCAGCGCGTCGAATTCGAGGTCGAGCGCGGGCGCGACGGTCGCGCCGCTGCGACCAACCTCAAGGCGGTCTGATGGCGAAGGAAGATCTCGTCGAGCTCGAAGGGGTCGTCTCCGAAGTCCTGCCCAGCACGATGTTCCGCGTGACGCTCGGCAACGGCGTCGACGTGGTGGCCTACGCCTCGGGAAAGATGCGCAAGCATCGGATCCGGATTCTCGCGGGCGACCGCGTGACGGTGGAGATGTCGCCCTACGACCTCACGAAGGCGCGCATCAACTTCCGGCACAAGGATGAGCGCTCCGGGCCGCCGCCGGGGCCGCCCGCGCACGGCTCGCGCCGGCGCTGACACGGCGCCCAGCGAGGGGAGCTTCGGCTCCCCTTTTTCTTTGCCGCGTCAGAACTGATAGAGCAGTTGGAAGCCCAGGTTGGGCGACTTGCTCTGGAAGCCGTCGGGACGCGAGAGGGCCCACCCCGCGAAGCCCTCGTAGAGCAGCCCGCGCCAGCCGCCGCGCAGTCCGATGACGGCGCCGGTGAGACGGGTTCCCGCCAGGTTCTGCGCGAACGGCCCGCCCACTTCGCCGTGGTCGATGCCTGCATAGAGCTCGTGTCCCGGGAGCGGCAGCGGCGTGGCGAGTTCGTTGCGCACCAGCCAGCCGCGTTCCGCGGCGAGCGTGCGCTCGCCATCGAAGCCGCGCACCGTGAAGCGGTTCCCGATGGAGAAGAAGTCCTGCGAGAACAGCGCATCGCGCGTCGTCTGCGCCCGGACCACGCCCTGGTAGCGCAACGGCAGCGGAGCGAAGCGCAGCGGCACCGCGACCAGCAGATCGACCGTCGCAAGGGTGTAGCGTGGATCCGGGGTGTTCGGGCCGGCGTCGGCAAGCGGGTCCTCGGCATCGAACCACGGCACGCCCTTCCGCAGCGCGACCGCCCCATCGACCAGCGCTTCTCCCACGCGGTGCCGGTGCTGCAGGGCGACCTCCACCGCGGACAGTCGCCGGCGCTGGGCGAGGATCTCCACGTCCTCGATGAACGCCGACGAGCGCCGTCGCTGTACGCGCACCTGCACCCCCGTCCGGGAGACCTGCGAGCGATGCACCAGCCGCGCGATGCGCAGGTCGAGCGTCTGCGTCTCGCCGGTGGAGACGAACGCCTGTGTCGCACCCTGGATGGTCTGCCGGTAGTCGAACTCCGCCGCGCCGAACGCGAACGTCCACGGTCCGTACGGGATGGAGTAGGAGCCGTTGGTGCCCCGGCTCCCGCGCGCGCCGCCGTCGCGGTCGATGGCCTGATTGTGCGAGAGATAGAAGAGGTCGTTGAGGCCGAGGGGGCCGTCGATGGCGAGCGTGGCGGAAGCCTGGTACTTGCCGGTCGCCTTCTGGCCGCTGTCGTCCAGGCCGACGATGCCGCGCACCGGCCGTCCGGCCTGCCGCTTCACCACGATGTCGCTCACGCCCGGCTCGGCACCGGGAACGATGTCGATCGCCACGTCCTGGGACGGCAGGCGCTTCATCTGCTCCAGCGCCTGCTCGATGTCGCGCAGGTCGAGCAGCGCGCCGCGCGGCATCGTGAAGGCGGTGGCGAGCGAGGCGTGCGCCTGCGGCTCGGCGAACCGCACCTCGCCGATGCGCCCGGGGATTACCACCAGCGACAGCACGCCGTCGGCGAGGCTCTGCTCCGGCACGACCACGCGCGAGGTGACCAGCCCGCGCTCGAGGAGCGCTCCCTGCAGGGCGGCGGCGATGGCGTTGACGCCTTTCGCGCCCAGGCACCGGCCGGCGTAGCGTGCGGCCGCCTCGCGCAGCCAGGCGAGCCGTCCCTCTGCGCCGGTGACGTCGATGCGCCGCACGTCGAAGCAGGGCCGCTCGTCGGGGAGGGTTTCCGGTGCGGCGACCTCCGGGCGCGGCAACGTCACGTCCGGACGCGGCTCGATGCGCTCGCGCTCGAGCTGCTCGCGCTGCTCCTGGCGGCGGAAGGCCTCGGCGCCCGCGTCGAACTGCGCGTGCGCCGGCAGCGCCAGCACGGCCAGCAGGATCCCCACGCCACGCCGCACGCGGCGCCCCCTCTTTGTTCTGTCGACCGCCCCTCGATTCAGGCCATCGCGGCCACCCACGCCGCCATGGCGTCGATCACGTCCTCCGCTTCGCCCAGCGACGGCATGACCGCGATGCTGACGCCCGGATGCCGGGCGCGCACGCCATCGACGAGCCCCGGCATGTCGTGCCGCAGGTGGCCGCCGAGCCCGAGGAACATCGGCACGATGCGCACGCTGCGCGCACCGCGCGCGACCGCAGCGTCCATGGCCTCCTCGAGCGACGGCGACGCGCGCTCGAGAAACGCCAGGCTCACGTCCGCGGCCGGCCGCCGCATGCGCACGCGCTCGACGACGGCGTCGAACGGCGCGCGCCACGTCGGGTCGCGCGAACCGTGCGCGAAGAGGATCAGCGCCTCCATCAGATCTCGAACGTCTCCGCGGCCCGCTCCTCGGCCGCGGCGCGCTCGATGGTCCGGCGCGTGAGCCGCGGCGCGAAGAGCTCGATGAACTCGTAGGCGAAGCCGCGCAGAAGCGTACCGCGGCGGACGGCGACGCGGGTGGTGTTCACGCGAAACAGATGCCGGGAATCGACCGCTGCCAGCCCCGTGTCGCGCTGCGGGTCGTAGGCCATGGCCGCGATCACGCCGACCCCGAGCCCCAGCTCCACGTAGGTCTTGATCACGTCGGAGTCGATCGCGGTGAGTACGACGTCCAGGTGGATGCCGCGTGCGGCGAAGGCCTCGTCGATGTGCGAGCGGCCGGTGAACTCCGGGCTGTAGGTCACGATCGGGAACTCGGCGAGCCGCTCGAGCGTGAGGCGCGACTCGACCGCCAGCGGATGCCCGACCGGCACGACGACCGTGTGCCACCACTCGTAGCCCGGCAGCGCGAGCAGCGCCGGCGCGTGGTCGAGCGACTCGGTCGCGATCCCGATGTCGGCCTGCCCGCGCTCGAGCATCTCCACGATCTGTTGCGGCTTGCCCTGCTGGATCGAGAGCCGCACCTTGGGAAATCGGCGGCGGAACTCCGCCACCACCGCGGGCAGCGCGTAGCGCGCCTGGGTGTGGGTCGTGGCGATGGTGAGGCTGCCCGAGTCGCGGTCGGCGTACTCGGCGCCGACGCGCTTGAGGTTCTCGGCCTCCCCGAGCAGCCGCTCGATGATGCGCACCACGGCCTGCCCCGGCTCGGTCAGACCGACGAAGCGCCGTCCCCGGCGCTCGAAGATTTCCACCCCCAACTCCTCCTCCAATTCCTTGATCTGCTTGGAGACGCCGGGCTGCGAGGTGAACAGGGCGTGGGCCGCCTCGGTGAGGTTGAGGTTGCGGCGGACGGTTTCGCGGACGTAGCGCAGTTGCTGCAGGTTCATGGCCTAGATAACAAGCCGGCATCAACAGATGTCGATTCATTCTTTTTGTTCATGATCGCAGTCTATTACGCTGACTTCCGGTTGCCAATCACGCGAGCACGCCCGGGATGTACCAGTACGACGAAATCGACCAGCGCCTCGTGGACGAGCGAGTCCGGCAGTTCCGCGACCAGACGCGGCGCTTTCTCGCCGGCACCCTTTCCGAGGACGATTTCCGGCCCCTGCGGCTGCAGAACGGCCTGTACCTCCAGCGGCATGCGCCGATGCTGCGCGTGGCCATCCCCTACGGCCTGCTGTCGTCGCGCCAGCTTCGCAAGCTGGCGCACATCGCGCGAACGTACGACCGCGGCTACGGCCACTTCTCCACCCGCCAGAACATCCAGTACAACGGGCCCCGCCTCGAGCAGGCGCCGGACATCCTCGCCGAGCTCGCCGAGGTGCAAATGCACGCGATCCAGACATCGGGCAACTGCATCCGCAACGTGACCACCGACCACTTCGCCGGCGTCGCGCCCGACGAGATCGTCGATTCATTCGTCTGGGCCGAGATCGTGCGGCAGTGGTCCACCTTGCATCCCGAGTTCGCCTACCTGCCGCGCAAGTTCAAGATCGCCATCTCCGGCGCGGCGCACGACCGCGCCGCCACCTTCGTGCACGACATCGGGCTGCACGCCGTGCGCGACGGCACCGGCGAGGTGGGCTTCCGCGTGATCGTCGGCGGCGGGCTGGGACGCACGCCGATGGTCGGCCACGTCATCAACGAGTTCCTGCCGTGGCCGCACCTGCTCACGTATCTCGACTCGATCCTGCGGGTGTACAACCGCTACGGACGGCGCGACAACAAGTACAAGGCGCGGATCAAGATCCTGCTCAAGGACCGGACGCCCGAGGGTTTCCGCGCCGAAGTCGAGTCCGACTGGGCGCATGCGAAGGACGGACCGTCGACGCTGACCCAGGCGGAGGTCGAACGCATCGCCGCGCGCTTCACGCGGCCCGCGTACGAGACGCGCGACGACCCCGCACCCGCATACGAGGCGGCGCTCGCACGTGACAAGGCGTTCGCGGCCTGGGCGCGACGCAACGTGCATGCGCACAAGGTGCCGGGCTACGCTGCGGTGACGATCTCGCTCAAGCCGACCGGCGTACCGCCGGGCGATGCGACCGCCGGGCAGATGGACGCCATCGCCGCGCTCGCGGACCGCTACAGCTTCGGCGAGTTGCGCGTCACCCACGAACAGAACCTCGTACTGGCCGACGTGCGAAAGAGCGATCTCGAGGCGCTGTGGCGGGCGCTTCGTCCGCTCGGCCTCGCGACGCCGAACGTGGGCCTCCTCACCAACATCATCGCGTGCCCGGGCGGTGACTTCTGCTCGCTCGCGAACGCGAAGTCGCTGCCGGTGGCCGCGGCGATCCAGGAGCGGTTCGACGACCTCGACTTCCTGCACGACATCGGCGAGCTCGACCTGAACATCTCCGGCTGCATCAACGCCTGCGGCCACCACCACGTCGGGCACATCGGCATCCTCGGCGTCGACAAGGCCGGCGAGGAGTGGTACCAGGTCACCATCGGTGGCCATCAAGGCCGCACGCGCGACGGCGAACGGGCCGCCATCGGGCGGATCATCGGCCCGTCGTTCGCGCGCGCGGAAGTGCCCGACGTGATCGGGCGCCTGCTCGACTGCTATGTCGCGCATCGCGACAGCGAGGCCGAGCGCTTCGTCGACACCGTGGGCCGCATCGGCCTCGAACCCTTCAAGGCATACGTCTATGGCCACGCTGATCAGACATCGCGCAGTCGCGACCGACACCTGGCGCCCGCTTGACGACGGCGCGCTACCGGCGCACGGCGACGTGATCGTGCCGCTCGCGGTGTGGCTCACCGAGCGGGAGCGACTCCTCGCGCGCGCGGGCCGCGTCGGCGTGATGCTGCAGGCGAACGACGATCCGGCGGTCATCGCCGCGGACCTCGATCGCTTCGGCGTGGTGGCGATCCACTTCCCGTCGTTCACGGACGGGCGCGGCTACTCCACCGCGCGACTGCTTCGCGAGCGCCTCGGCTGGCGCGGCGAGCTGCGCGCCGTGGGGGACGTGCAGCGCGACCAGCTCTTCCATCTCGCACGCGTCGGCTTCGATGCGTTCGTGCTCAAGGACGACGCGAACGCCGACGAGGCGATCGCCGCATTCCGCGACTTCAGCGAGGCGTACCAGGCTGCCGTGGACCGGCCGCTCCCGCTCTTCCGGCGCCGCGGCGCAGGGGTGCCCGGCCATGGCTGACATGGGGGACATCCGGCTCACCCTGCGCCGCTACCGCATCGCCGGCGGCGTCCGGGCCGGCAAGACCGCGCTCGAGGAGATGCTCTTCGGGGCGCTGTGGCTCCCGGCGCAAAGCGCCCCGGCGGCGATCGTCGTCGTCGACGCGTCGCGCGGCCTGGACGAGCCGGGCTGCGCCGCCCTGCACGCCGCGGTCGCGGACCGGGTGCCGTTCGTCATCGTCGCGGTGAACAAGATGGATCTCGTCGGATACGAGTACGAAGCGTTCAAGACCGTGCGGGCGCAGGTGGCCGCGGTGGCGGCGTCCGCGCACGCGGTCGGGATCGCCGTGGTGCCCGTCAGCGCGCGCTTCGGCGACAACGTGCTGCATCGCGGAGACCGCATCGATTGGTATCCAGGCCGCACGCTGCACGACTTCCTCGCCGCGACGCTGCGCGAGACCCGTCATGCCCGGTAAGGTTTATCTCGTGGGCGCCGGTCCGGGCGCGCCGGATCTCCTCACCCTGCGCGCGGCGCGGCTGCTGGCGGCGGCCGACGTCGTGTTCCACGACGCGCTCGTGCATCCGCAGACGGTCGCGCTCGCCGAGCGCGCGCAGCGGATCGCAGTCGGCAAGCGGTGCGGCCGGCACTCGACGGCGCAGCGCTTCATCAACAAGCGCCTCGTCGATGCCGCCGGGCGGCACGCGGTCGTCGTGCGCCTGAAGGGCGGCGACCCGATGCTGTTCGGCCGCGCGCAGGAAGAGATCGACGCGCTCGAGGCCGCGCGCATCCCGTACGAGGTGGTGCCGGGCATCACCGCGGCGCTCGGTGCGGCAGCGGAGCTGGGCGTGTCGCTCACCCGCCGCGGCCGCTCGCGCAACGTCGCGTTCGTGACGCCCCGCATCGGCGCGGCCGAGTCAGCGAGCGACTGGGCAGCCGCGGCGCTGGCTGCCGACACGGCGGCCCTCTACATGGGCGTGGGTGAAGCCGGGCCGATCGCAGACACGCTCGTCGCGCGCGGCAAGTCGCCCGACACGCCCGTGGCGATCGTCGAGAACGCCACCCTGCCCGACGCACGCATCTCGTATGGGGTGCTCGCGGACCTGGCTGCGCTGGCAGGGCGCGTCGGCGCCGGCCCCGCGCTCATCCTCCTGGGAGAGGTGCTCGCCGAGCGCGTGGCTCTTTCGCCAGCGACGACGTCTGAGCGCCGCGAGGCGGCCTGAAGGACCCGGGCGCGAGCGCTAGACGCCGCCGAGCCCCGCGTGCAGGCGCTCGAGCCGCCTGCGGTCCTCGGGTCGGATTCGCTGCGGGTGTACGTCGGCATGGAGCAGCCGCTCCACCGCCGCCCTGGCGGGCACGATCGGGCCGAAGAACAGCGGCGTCCCGTCGCGAATGACGGCGATGGTCGGGAACGTCTCGACCTCGAAGTCCTCGACCCGCTCGGCCTCGTCCTCCACGTCGATCCAGACGAATTCGCAATCGGGATGCGCGGCCGCGGTGGCATCCCAGGCGGCACGGAACTCGCGGCAGGTCCCGCACCACTGTGCGCACAGCGCGTAGACCACGGATCGCCGCATGTCGTCCGGCAAGGAAGGATCGCGCCAGGAACGGTGCGGCAGCGCCATCAGTTCTGGATCCACGGCAGGCCGGCGCTGCGCCAGCCGCTCACCGTGCTGCGCCGGCGCTGCCCGTCGAGCGCGCCTTCGAACCCCTCGAGGACGTTGAGCACGCGCGTGAAGCCTCCGCGCGCGGCTGCCTCGGCCGCCTCGTGCGAGCGATTGCCGCTGCGGCACATGAAGACGAGGAGGTCGTCGCGCTCCACCTGCTCGGCAAGCTGCTCCAGGAAGCGCGGATCGGGATCGGTACAGGGATACCCGCGCCACGGCACGAGTACGCCGCCGGGCACGCGCCCCACGAGCTCCCACTCGGCCCTCGAACGCACGTCCACCAGCACGGCGCCGGCGTACGTGACGAGGTCGTGCGCCTCGCGCGGATGCACCAGCCCCGCATACGGCGCTCCGGCGGCAAGCGCCCGGCGACGCGCTTCGCGCAACAGGGGCTGCAGCTCGAAGGGCCGGATGGGGGCGGGGACGGCGACGTCGCGGAGGGGAAGGCTCATGGTCGAGCGGCACGAAGATCGGACCCCACCGATTGTGGCGAGTCGCGACGCGCCCGCGAACGAAGCGTTCGCGCTGACTTCATTGCCCAGGGTTATGAGCCCCGGTCAGTCGAACTCCTTCAGCGCGCCCAGGGTGCCGTCCGCACGGCACTCGATGAGCTGGCTGGGCGCGTTCGCCGAGGCCCAGAGCCCGGCATAGCCGACCGCAAGGCCGCGGTTCGCGAACTGGTGTTCCTCGGTGGACCCTTCAGCGGTCACCATCCACGTGCCGTCGGCGAGCGCGCGCACCACGAAGAGCCGCCGTTGCGTGACCGGACTGGACGGCGGGAGGGCGTCGTTGGGCATGGGAGCGGGAAC
Organism: uncultured Enterobacteriaceae bacterium; assembly: GCA_964552535.1. Taxonomy (GTDB): domain Bacteria; phylum Pseudomonadota; class Gammaproteobacteria; order Burkholderiales; family SG8-39; genus CAZKHE01. The sequence goes on from CAZKHE010000131.1 coordinate 8,609, forward strand.
AGGGGATCCGCGCGGCGCATCGCATGAGCCATGCCACGGCGGAATCCCGTGTGCCGGACCATGCCGAGATACGAAACGCGGCCCTGCAGCGTGACGTGATTCACGCTTCGTCACCGACTAAGAACTGACGAGCCTTCGTCGTCCGTCGAAGACTCGTCAGTCCGATCTCCGCTCTTACCGCGGTAACGCCACCCTGACGCCGAGGTTCGGATTGCGCTCCGTCGCGCGCTGGCCGAGCCCGTTGACGAAGTCCTGGGTCCAGCTCGGGCGCGGAGGCGTCGGGCCCGCGGGCGGCGCAACGGTGAGGGACCAGTCGATCACCGGTCCCGCGTCCGCTGCCGGAAGGAGGCGATAGCCGAGATCGGCGAGGAAGGTCGCCTCGTCCACCAGCCGGTCGTTGCCGGACTGGCCGTCGAGGTGGTCGCGGGCATGGTCGCGCCCCAGGACGTCGTCGCCACCGCCGCCCTTGATGGTGTCCTTGTCCGCGCCGCCGAGCAGGACGTCGTCGCCCGCGTCGCCGAACAGCGTGTCGCAGCCGGCATTGCCCTCGATCCAGTCGTGCCCGTTCCCGCCGCGCAGTGTGTCGTTACCGTCGCCGCCGACGATGCGGTCGCCTTGTGCGCCTCCCCGGAGATCGTCGTTCCCGCGCCCGCCGCGAAGCTCGACGCGAGCGCGCTGCACCGCGGATGCATCGACCCGATCGTTTCCTTCGCCGGCCTCCACGAGCGCATCCGAGGTGAGGCCGGAGAGCCGGACGACGTCGTTCCCGCCCAGCGCATCCACACGAATCGCGGTGATGCCGGTGTAGGCGCGCGTGTGCCCGTTCACCTTGACGCGCACGAGGCCGTCGTCCTCGGTCACGTCGATCTGGTCGTTGACCTCGGTGCCGCGCACGTACAGCACGCGGTCCGGGCGGGTCACGTTGACGGTGAACGCCTGCTCGGCGGTGCCGCCCTTGCCGTCCGACGCCCGCACCACGAAGCGATGTTCGCCCGGCACCTCGGGCAGCCAGCTCACCAGCCCGCTCGCCGCGTCGATCTCGGCCCCCTCGGGCGCCTCGACGAGCGCGAACGTGAGCGTGTCGCCGTCCGGGTCGGCCGCGTCGGCATCGTAGGTGTACACGCCATCGCGCTCGGGCAACTGCACGCCCGCGCGGAAGACGACGTCGTCGAAGTCCTTGTCGCCGCCGTTGGTGAGGTCTTCCCATGCCAGCTCGACGCTACCGCCGTCCGTCCGCTTCAGGCGCAGGTGGTCGTAGCCGTCGGGGTTGGCTTCCACCACGGAGAAGAACGCGACGCGGCCCTTGCCGTTCACGTGGTTCTCGGGGTTGCGCGCGAGGAAGCGCGCGGTGGTGTCGTCCTGGATGAGGTAGAACGCGTAGTGCGCCCCGCCTTCCAGCGCGAGGCTGGCGGTGGCGCCGGCCTTGCGACCGCTCGCGAACACCACCTGCGCACGATCGGCGGCGAGCGCCGCGGCTGCGTAGCCCGGCGCGTCGGGCGCGATCCCGTTCACCGTGCCGGCGAGATCGTCGACGCGGTAGATGCCCACCTCGTTGTCGTACCCGGCCTCCCGGAAGGTCCACTGGAAGGCGACGGTGACGGTCTCGCCCGGTGCACCGGGGGCCACGAACACGCTGTCGCGCCCGGCGCCCGAAGCGGCGGCCAAGAGCGCATGCGCCAGCGGCGGCGTCGACGTGAACAGCGGGGCATCGTTCACCGCGTTCACCGTGATGGCGAGGCGCGCCGTGGACGTCGCCTGGCCATCGCTGATGCGGTAGTGCAGTTCGTCGGCGCCGTTGAAATCGGCCTCCGGCGTGTAGCGGTACCAGCCGTCGCCGACCGCGACGAACGTGCCGTGTGCAGGACCGGTCAGCACCTCCAGCGTGAGTGCATCGCCGTCCGCGTCGGTGTCGTTCGCGACCAGGCGCACCAGCGCGCTCGTGTCCTCGTCCAGCGTGAGCGTGTCGTCGGCCGCAAGCGGGGCATCGTTGACCGGCACGACCGTGATGGCGACCGTGGCCGTCGCGCTCGCCCAGCCGTCGCTGATGCGGTAGGTCACCGCGTCGCTGCCGTGGAAGTCCGCGGCGGGCGCATAGCGGTAGCCGTCGCCCTCGACGACGAGCGTGCCATGGGACGGACCGATGAGGATCTCCACCGTCAGCGCGTCGCCATCCTCGTCGGTGTCGTTGGCCAGCAGTTGCACGAGTGCGCTCGTGTCCTCGTCCAGCGCGAGTACGTCGTCGCGAGCCACCGGCGCGCGGTTCACCACCTCGATCGCCAGAGTCGCGTCGGCCACTGCGCCCGCGCCGTCGGAAATGACGTAGGTCCACGTGTCGTTGCCGATGAACCCCGCCTTGGGCGTGTACACGAACGTCCCCGCCGAAGGACGGGTAACGGTGCCGCCCTGCGCGGTGGTGGCGCTGAACGTGGAGACCGTGAGCGCGTTGCCGTCCGGGTCGGTGTCGTTCGCCAGCAATGCGGCGGCGGCGATTTCGATCGGCTGCCCCGGCCGCGTGGTGCGCGCGGGATCGGCGCCGAACACCGGCGGCCGGTTGACGGCGCCCTCCACCACCACTTCGAACGACTGCTCGGCCGCGCCGCCCTGCCCGTCCTGCACCCCGATGCTGAACGCGTAGGTGCCGGGGGTCGTCGGCTGCCAAGTAAGCCGACCCGTGCGCGGATCGATGACCGCGCCCTGCGGTCCGGTGAGGAGCGCGAAGGTGAGCGGGTCGCCATCGACGTCCGTGGCGTCGGCGTCGTACTCGTAGACCGTGCCGGCCGGCGGAGTCACCAGGGCCGCACGGAAGACGACGTCGTTGAAGTCCTTGTCGCCGCCGCCGGTAAGGTCTTCCCACGCGAGATCCACCGCGCCGTCGGGTTTGACGATGGCGCGCATGTGGTCGAAGCCATCGGGGTTGGCCTGCGTGAGCGAGAAGAACACCAGCGGGCCCCGCCCGACGACGTTGCCGGGGTTGGCGGCGAGGAAGCGCGACGTGGTCGCGTTCTGCACGAGGTAGAACGCGTACAGCCCGCCGCCTTCGAGGTTCAGGGTGACCGCTGCGCCGGCGGTCGCGCCGCTGGCGAACACGACCTGCCCCCGCCCTGCGGCGAGCGCCGCCTGTGCATAGCCCGCGGCCCCGGGGGCGAGACCGTTCACCGTGCCGGCGAGATCGTCCACGCGATAGAGGCCGAGCTCGTTGTTGTACCCGGCCTCGCGGAAGGTCCACTGGAAGCCGAGCGGCACGATGGCGCCCTTCGCCCCGGGGGCGAGGAATACGGTGTCCCGGCTGTCGCTCGGCGTGCCCTGCCCCAGCTTCACCAGCGTGGGCGGCAGGGTCGTGAAGACCGGCAGGTCGTTCACCGGGGTGACGGTGATGGCGAGCGTGGCCGTCGCCGTCGCCCAGCCGTCGGTGATGCGATAGGTCACCGTGTCGCTGCCGAAGTAGTTCGCCACCGGCGTGTAGCGGTAGCCGCCGCCGTCGGCGACCAACGTGCCGTGCGTCGGACCGGCGAGGATCTCCACGGTCAGCGCGTCGCCGTCGGCATCGGTGTCGTTCGCGAGGAGATCGATGAGCGCCTGCGTGTCCTCGGCCAGCGTCACCGCGTCGTCGCCGGCGATCGGTGCCGCGTTCACCACCTCGATGGCGAGCGTCCCGGCGGTGAACCCGCCGAGGCCGTCGCCCACGACGTAACTGAGCGCATCGCTGCCGACGAAGCCGGCCGCGGCGGTGTAGACGAAGCCGCCCGCGCCGTCGCTCGCGACGGTGCCGCCGCCTGCCGTCATGGCGGCGAAGCCCGTGATCGACAGCACGCCGCCGTCGATGTCGGTGTCGTTCGCGAGCAGCGACGCGGCCCCGATCGCAAGCGGGACGCCCGGCCGCGCGGTGCGGCCGGGATCGGCGTTGACCACCGGCGGATCGTTCACCGGGGTGACGGTGATGGCGAGCGTCGCCGTGTCGATGTCGCGGCCGTCGCTCACGCGGTAGGCCACCGTGTCGCCGCCGAAGAAGTTCGCCGCCGGCGTGTAGCGATACCAGCCGTCCTCCTCGGCGACGAACGTGCCGTGCGCCGG
>CAZKHE010000132.1:0-12652 GCA_964552535.1 uncultured Enterobacteriaceae bacterium
AAGGAGTTCGGCGTGCTGCCGAAGGTGAGCTGCTCGCCGTCGCAGATCAACCAGGTGTTCCTCAACCTGCTCACCAACGCCGCGCAGGCCACGCCGGCGCAGGGCGGCAAGATCGTCGTCCGCACGCTGCTGCACGGCGATCGCCACGTCGCGGTGCAGGTCGAGGACAACGGCCACGGCATTCCGCCGGACGTGCTGCCGAAGATCTTCGACCCGTTCTTCACCACCAAGGAGGCGGGCAAGGGGACCGGCCTCGGCCTCTCGATCTGCTTCAAGATCGTGCAGAGCCACGGCGGACGCATCGAGGTCGCATCGAAGCCGGGCGTCGGGACGCGCTTCACCGTGATCCTGCCCATCGAATCCGTAGCGCTGCCCGCGGCGGCCTAGCATGACCCAGGAAGCAATGACCGCCCCACAGAAGATCGGCAAGTACGACGTCACCGGCGAGCTCGGCAAGGGCGCGATGGGCGTCGTGTACCGCGGCCGCGATCCGGTGATCCACCGCGACGTCGCGCTGAAGGTGCTGCGCAAGTCGCAGCTCGACAAGGAGGATGCGCCGGCCCTGCTCGAACGCTTCAAGCGCGAGGCGCAGGCCGCGGGCAAGCTCAACCACCCGAACATCGTCGCCATCTACGAGTACGGCGAGGACGACGACTACGCGTTCATCGCCATGGAGTGCGTCCCGGGCAAGAGCCTGCGCGAGCACCTGCTCGCCGGCTATCGGCCCGAGCTGCGCAACTTCCCCGAGATCCTGGGGCAGCTCCTCGAGGGGCTCGAGTACTCCCACTCGCGCGGGGTCGTGCATCGCGACATCAAGCCCGCCAACGTCCTCATCAGCGAGATGGGCGTGGCGAAGATCTCCGACTTCGGCATCGCGCGCCTGGAGCAGTCGCACCTCACGATGATGGGCGAGGTGCTGGGCACCCCGTTCTACATGCCGCCCGAACAGTTCAACGGCGAGACGGTGGACGAGCGGAGCGACATCTACTCCGCCGGGGTCATCGTGTTCGAAGTGCTGACCGGCCGCCGCCCGTTCGAGGGCACCACCGCGGCTCTGGTGCGCAAGGTGCTGGGCGAGGCGCCGCCGGTGCCGTCGTCGCTCGAGCCGCGGCTCTCCCCGGCGCTCGATCGCGTGATCCTGCAGGCGCTGGCGAAGAAGCCGGAGAACCGCTACTCCAGCGCGCGCGCCTTCCTGCACGCGCTGCACGCGGCCTTCGACAACCGGCCCGTCGAGGCGCTCGAGCGTGCCATCCGGCAGGGCGACGTGGACGACACGGTGCCCTCCGGCAGCGGCACCGTCGTCGCGAAGCTCGGCGCGCTGCGCAAGACGCTCGCGCAGTCGTCGGCCGCCCCCGCAGGCGATGCGCCGACGGCGCCGCAACCCTCGCCGGTGACGGCCTCGCGTCCGGCCGGCGCGCGCCGGCCGCGCCTGCTGTTCGTCGACGACGAGGAGCGCGTGGTCAACGCGCTGCGCGCCATCTTCCGCGACACCTACGAGGTGGAGATCGCGACCTCCGGCGAGGCGGCGCTCGCGCTGATCCGCCAGCAGAAGTTCCACGTCATCGTCAGCGACCAGCGCATGCCCGGCATGCTCGGCGTCGACTTCCTGCGTGAGGCGAAGGCCATCCGGCCCGACGCCGTGCGCATCCTCCTCACCGGCTACAGCGATCTCGCCGCCATCGTCGGCTCGGTGAACGACGGCGAGGTCTATCGCTTCGTCTCGAAGCCCTGGAACCAGGACGATCTGCAGGCCACGGTCGGCGAGGCGGTCACGATCGCCATTGCGCTGGAGGCGAGCCCGCCGCCGCGCGCCGCGCAGCAGGCGAAGGACGACCTCGCCGCCATCGTGCTGGACGACCCGGCGATGGCGCGCGCGACGCGCGAGATGGCGGGCGATCTGTGCCGCGTCCTCTCCGCCGCGACGCTGGAAGAGGCCCTGCAGCTGCTCGCCGACAACGAGGTGGCGGTGCTGGTCGCCGACCTGGAATCGAAGCGCGTGGACAACACCGTGCTCTTCAAGCTGCTGAAGCAGGAGCACCCGCAGACGCTGGTGATCGTCACCACGCACGCGTCCGACTCCGAGCTCATCATCAGTCTCATCAACGAGGCGCGCATCTTCCGCTTCATCAACAAGCCGGTGAACCTCACGCTGCTGCAGAACCACCTGGTCGCGGCGCTGGAGCGCTACATCGCGTTCAAGCAGTCCCCCGGGCTGGTCGCCACGCAGCGTGCGAAGCCGGCCGCCGACGTGCGCGACAGCACGCTGGGCCGCAGCATCCTGGGCAAGCTCAAGGTCCTCGGCAGCCGGCTGACCGGCGCGCTCCGCGGCGGGTCTGCCTGAGCCGCGAGGCGGCGCGCTAGACGACCCGCACGCCGGCGCGCCACACGGCGCGCACCACCGGCTGATCGCCGAGCAGCCTCACGCGCACCAGATCCGCGCGGCGTCCGGGCGCGATCTCGCCCCGATCCACGAGCCCGACCGAGCGCGCCGGATGCAACGTGACCGTGCGCACCGCGGCCGGCAGATCGAAGCCGGCCGCGCTCCGCAGCAGGAAGGCGGCGGCGAGCAGGCTCGACGGCACGTAATCCGACGACAGCGTGTCGAGCAGACCGGCGCGCGCGAGATCGGCCGCGGCCACGTTCCCCGAGTGCGAGCCGCCGCGCACCACGTTCGGCGCACCCATCACCACCGACATGCCGACCTCGCGCGCCCGGCGCGCGGCCTCCGCGTGCGTGGGGAACTCCGAGATCGCCATCCCTTCGGCGTGCGCCTCGTCGACGTGCGCGGCGGTGGTGTCGTCGTGGCTCGCCAGCGGGATGCCGCGGCTCGTGCAATAGGCGACGAAGTGGCGCCGGTTCGCCGCGGCGTGGTGCGCTTGCATCTCGCGCGCACGCGCGATGAAGCGCTCCATCTCGGCGTCCGACAGCCCGCGCTTGCCCTGCTGGTAGGTGCGGTACCTGGCCAGGTCGTGCCACTGCCGCTGCCCGGGGGTGTGGTCCATCACCGACACGAGGCGCACCAGCCGGTGGTTCTCGAACGGCGCGAACAGCGCGCGCGTGTTGTCCGCGGCGATCTCGGCGCGCACGTGCACCCAGTGCTCTGCGCGCAGGCAGCGCGCATCCTGCGCCGCGACGAGGGCGTCGAGCACCTCGGTCATGTCCTGGCCGCGGATGCCGCGCTCGTCGTGATCGCCCACGCCGAGCGCGTCGTACACCGTCGTGATGCCGGAGGCGGCGACCTCCGCGTCGTGCGCGAGCAGCGCGGGCATCACCGGCCACCGCACCTTCGGCCGCGGCATGAGGTGGCGCTCGAGGTTGTCGGTGTGGATCTCGACGAGGCCGGGCAGCAGGTGGTCGCCTTCGCAGTCGATGTCGCCGGGCGAACACCCGGTTCCCTCGTCGATGGCCGCGATGCGGCCCTCGCGCACCAGCACGCTGCCGCGCAGCGTGGCGTGGGCGAGGACGACGGTCGCGTTGGCGAAGCGGATCGCGGCGGGATCGGACGGCGGCATGCGTCCCAATGATGGCACGTTACGCCGGGGCCGCGGCGTCCGCGTCGCGCCTTGACGGGCCGCGGACGAGCCGCGAACATGGGCCGGGCCGCAACCCAGGGGGACCCCGATTGGAAACGCCGGTGCTCGCCGCCGTGCTGCTGGGCGCGCTGCTGCACGCCACGTGGAATGCGGTCGCCCGCGCCTCCGGCGGCCGCGGTGCCGACGCGGTGCTCATCGCGGTCGGTGCCGGGGTCCTCGCATTGCCCGGGGCGGTGTTGCTGCCGCTGCCCGCACGCGAGAGCTGGCTCGCGCTCGGCGTGTCCGCGGTCGTCCACGTGCTGTACTTCCGGCTGGTGGCGGCCGTGTATCGAGGCGGCGCGCTTTCCGTCGCCTACCCGCTGATGCGCGGCCTGCCGCCGCTCGTGGTCGCGGGGGTGTCCGCCGCCTTTCTTCCCGATGCGCTGACGCCCGGCGCCTGGCTTGCAGTCCTGGTGCTCGGCGCGGGGGTGCTTGCCGTGGGGGGCGACGGCCTGCGTGCGCGCGCCGTCGCGCCGCTCACCCTCGGCGTCATCGCGCTCAACATCGCGGTGATCGTCGGCTACACCATCATCGACGGCATCGGCGCCCGCCAGTCCGGCGACGCGATGGCGTACGCCGCCTGGCTCTTCGTGCTCACCGCCATCGGCCTCGTGCCGTTCGTGCGTCCGGCGGTGCTGGCCGAGGCGCGCCGCCAGCCGTGGCCGCTCGCCGTCGGTGCGGCGTGCACGCTGGGCGCCTACGGCATCGCGCTGTGGGCGATGACCAAGGCGCCGATCGCCCTGGTGGCCGCCGTACGGGAAACGTCGGTGCTGTTCGCCGCCGCGCTCGGCGCACTGGTGCTGCGCGAGCGCTTCGGCAGGCTGCGCTGGATCGGCGTCGCCTGCACCGCGCTCGGCCTGGTTGCGGTGAAGGCGGCGTGAGCGCTCGCCACGCGGTGTACTTCGCGCCGCCGCCCGAGTCGCGCTGGTGGGCGTTCGGCTGCGCGTGGCTGGGCTACGACGCGCTCGCCGGCCAGACGGTGTGCCAGCCCGCCATCACCGGCGTGAGCGCCGCAGCGTTCGCGCGATTGACCGAGGCGCCGCGGCGCTACGGTTTTCACGCGACGCTCAAGGCGCCGATGCGCCTTGCCGACGGTCGCGACCCGGGCGCGCTGGAAGCCGCGCTCGCCGCGCTCGCCGCCGCGCGTGCGCCGTTCACGCTGCCGGCGCTGCAGGTCGAGCGGCTGGACGGCTTCCTCGCCTGTACGCTCGCCGCCCCGTGCGCGCCGCTGCAGGCGCTGGCCGACGATTGCGTGCGCGAGCTCGATCCGTTCCGCGCGCCGCCGTCCCCGGCCGAGCTCGCGAAGCGCCGCGCCGCGGGCCTCACGCCGCTGCAGGAGGCCATGCTCTCCCGCTGGGGCTATCCGCACGTGATGGCGGCGTTCCGCTTCCATCTGACGCTCACCGGACCGCTCGCCGACGTCCCGCCGGAGCTCGAGCACGCCGTCGCGAGCGCGGCACGGCAGGCCGTGGCCGAACTTGCCGGGGAACCGCTCCCGTGCGACGCGGTCTGTCTCTTCACGCAGGCGACGCCTGAGGCGGCATTCCGGCTCGTGCGGCGCTTTCCGTTTGGATGATGGACGCGCCGTCGGGCGCGCGCCACACTGGTCCTCGTTTCCCGGGTTCCGCCGCTCATGCTCCTCTGCCAGATCACCGACCTGCACATCAAGGCGGGCGGCACGCGCACCTACGGCGTGGTCGACACCGCCGGGATGCTGCGCGCGTGCGTCCAGCACATCCTCGACCTGCCGCAGCGGCCGGACCTGGTGGTCGCGACCGGCGACCTCGTCGATCTCGGCCGCGCGGACGAGTACGCACTGCTGCGCGATCTGCTCGCCCCGCTGCCGATGCCGGTGCATCTGCTGCCCGGAAACCACGACGACCGCGACGTACTGCGCGCGTCGTTCCCCGATCATGCCTACCTGCACGAGTGGCCGCCCTTCGTGCAGTACGTGCTGGAGGACCATCCGGTGCGCATCGTCGCCCTCGACTCGGTCATCCCGCGCGAAGGCGGCGGCCGGCTCTGCGACGAGCGGCTCGAATGGCTCGAGGCGACGCTCGCCGCCGCGCCGGGGCGTCCGACCATCGTGGTGATGCACCATCCGCCGTTCCGGACCTTCATCGGCCACATGGACCGCATCGGGCTCGACGGCAGCGACGCGCTCGCACGGGTGATCGCGCGGCATACCCAGGTGGAGCGCGTGCTGTGCGGCCACCTGCATCGGCCGATCGTCGCGCGCTTCGCCGGCACCGTGGCCTCCACCTGTCCCAGCACCGCGCACCAGATCGCGCTCGATCTCGCCGAGGACGGCGTCGAGGGCTTCACGCTGGAGCCGCCGGGCTATCAGCTGCATCGCTGGGACGCGGCGGCCGGCGTGGTGAGTCACACCGTCGCGGTCGGCAACTGGCCGGGGCCTTACCCCTTCGATTGAGCGTCGCCTGCCGGGGGCGCGTCGCCGCCCGCCTCGATGACCGTGAACGGTCCGCCCTGGTAGCGCGCGATCCGCGCATCCGGATGCTCGACGTGGCGCGCGAGCAGCTCGGCCGCCCAAGCCTCGCTGTCGTCCTCGGGCCGATACCCGAGACGCCGCGCGTTCGCGTTGTCGTACCACGCACGCTTGTTGCCCGAGATCCCGTACACGATCTCGAACCGCACGTCGGGATGCTCGAGCCCGATCGCGACGAGCTGTGCGAGGTCGCGCGGACTGGTCCAGATGGCGAGGCGCCGGACGTCCACGGGCGCAGGCGCGGCGTGGCCGATGCGCACCACGAACACCGACAGGCCGTAGCGGTCGGCGTACAGGCTGCACAGCGCCTCGCCGCAGACCTTGGAGACGCCGTAGCGGCTGTCGGGCTTCGGATAGACGTGGTGGTCGATCGTCTCGTCGCGGCGATAGAAGCCCACCGCGTGGTTGGAGGAGGCGAACACCACCCGCGGCACGCCGTTGCGGCGTGCGGCTTCCAGCACGTTGTGCGTGCCGACGATGTTCGCCGCGAGCACCGTCGGCCAGTCGCCCTCCACCGGCCAGCCGGCGAGATGGATCACGGCGTCCACGCCCGCGGTGGCCCGCAGCATGTCGTCCGGCACGGCGACGTCGCCTGGTACGAATCCTTCGCCGACGCGCAGCTCGCGCACCGGGGTGCGGTCGGTCAGGCGCAGCGCATAGCGCCCCGCGTACGCCTCGCGCAGCATCGTGCCGATGCTGCCCGCCGCGCCGGTGACCAGGACTTCCTTCATCGCGTCTCCTTCGGGGCCGCATCGCGCAGGCCCGCCGGCGTGTGCGCGCCGAGCATCATCATCACCCGCGCGAGATCGTCCATGACGATGCGCAGCGCGTGTGCCGCACCCGGCTCGCCGAAGGCCGCCGCGCCGTACACCGGAGCGCGGCCGAGGAGGCAGAAGTCGGCGCCGAGCGCGAGAGCACGCGCAACGTCCGTGCCCGAGCGCAGGCCGCTGTCCAGTCCGACCGCGACCTTCGTGCCGACCGCGCTGCGCACGGCCGCGATGCACTCGATCGGCGCCGGGGACGCTGCGAGCTGCCGCCCGCCGTGGTTCGAGACGACGATGCCGTCCACGCCGAGCGCGGCGGCGCGCGCCGCGTCGTCGGGATGCAGGACGCCCTTCAGCACGAGCGCCCCGCGCCAGCGCTCGCGCAGCCGCGCGACGTCGTCCCAGTCGAGCGACGGATCGATCTGCTGCGCCTGCAGCGCGGCGAGCGACGGGGCGGACATGCGGCCACGCGCGTAGGGCTCCCAGTTGGCGAGGCGGGGCGCGCCGTGGCGCAGCTGCCCCAGCGACCAGCGCGGATGCCGCGCGAAATCGAGGAGATTGCGCGCGTCGAGCCGGAACGGCAGCGCGAAACCGTTGCGCACGTCGCGATCGCGGCGGGCCGGGCCGGGCACGTCCACGGTGAGCATCAGCACGCGGACGCCGGCGGCCGTGCAGCGCGCGAGCAGATCGTCGCCGACGGCACGGTCGCGCGGCATGTAGAGCTGGAACCAGAGCCGGCCGTCGAGGGCGGGCGCGAGCGTCTCGATGGCCGTCGTCCCCGCGGTGCTGAGGACGAACGGCAGGTCCAGCGCCTTCGCCGCCAGGGCGACCTGCCGATCGCCGTCCGGGGTCACGAAGTTCACCAGGCCGATGGGTGCCGTCCCGATCGGGGCGGCGTAGCGGCGGCCGAACAGCTCGACATGCATCGCACAGGCGGAGACGTCCACCAGGGCGCGCGGCATGAGCGTCACCGCGTCGAGCGCCGCGCGATTGCGGCGCAGCGCCGTCTCGTCCCCGGCGCCGCCGTCGAGGTAGTCGAATGCGAGGCGGGGCAGGCGGGCACGCGCCGCCGCCCGCAGGTCGTCGATCGACGCGCAGCGGTCGAGGCGCAGCCGCGTCAGGGCAGCAGCTTCCCGGGATTCATGAGATCGAGCGGGTCGAGCGCGGCCTTGAGCGTGCGCATGACCTGCACCGCGGGCGCGCCGTGCTCGGCCTCGAGGAAGGCGCGCTTGCCGAGCCCGATGCCGTGCTCGCCGGTCGAAGTGCCGCCCATCGCGATGGCGCGCTCGACCAGCCGCTCGTTCAGCGCCTCGGCGCGATGCAGCTCGTCGGGCGCCGCCGGATCGACGTTGATGCCGAGATGGAAGTTGCCGTCCCCGACGTGGCCCAGCAGGATCACCGGCAGGCCGGAGGCGGCGACGTCGCGCTCGGTCGCGTCGATGCAGTCGGCGAGGCGCGAGATCGGCACGCACACGTCGGTGGAGAGGACGCGCGCGTTCGGGCGCATGTTCAGGCAGGCGAAGTACGCGGCGTGCCGCGCCGACCACAGCTTCGCGCGCTCCTCGGGCGTCGCCGACCAGGCGAAGCCCATGCCGCCGTGCGCGGCCGCGAGCGTCTCCACGGCGTGCGCCTGCTCCGCCACCGCCGCCGCGCTGCCGTGGAATTCGAAGAAGCACATGGGCGCCTCGACCAGCGCCGTCTTCGCATGGGCGTTGATCGCCCGGATGCTCGCCGCGTCCAGCAGCTCACAGCGCGCGATCGGCACGCCGCTCTGGATGGTCTCGATCACGCAGGTCACCGCATCGCGCACCGACGGGAACTGGCAGGTGGCGGCGGACACCGCCTCGGGCTGCGGATGCAGCCGGATGGTGAGCTCGGTCACGATGCCGAGCGTGCCCTCGGAACCGACGAAGAGCCGCGTGAGGTCGTAGCCGGCAGAGGATTTGCGCGCGCGGCTGCCGGTCCGGAGCACGGTGCCGTCGGCAAGCACCACGGTCATCGCGAGCACGTTCTCGCGCATGGTGCCGTAGCGCACGGCGTTCGTGCCCGAGGCGCGCGTCGCGGCCATACCACCGAGCGTCGCGTCGGCGCCGGGGTCGAGCGGGAAGAACAGCCCGGTATGGCGCAGCGCCTCGTTGAGCGCCTTCCGCGTCACGCCGGCCTCGACGGTCACGTCGAGATCCTCGGTGTGGATCCCGAGCACGCGGTTCATCCCGGTGAGATCGACGGCGATGCCGCCGCGCGTGGCGAGCACCTGGCCTTCGACCGAGCTGCCCGCGCCGAACGCGATCATCGGCACGCGATGGGCGTGACACGCGCGTGCGATGCGCGCGACCTCGTCAGTGGACTGCGGGAACACGACCGCATCCGGCGCGGCCGGGGCGAACGGCGATTCGTCGCGCCCGTGGTGCTCGCGCACGGCGCGCGCGGTGGCGAAGCGCTCGCCCAGCAGCGCGGTCAGCTCGGCCGTGAGCGCCGCGGGCAGGCGCGGGGATTCCGGGGCGTTCATCGCGCCGCTCGCGGGGAATCGGGCTCCATGGCCCGTATTATGGGCCGGCGCGGTCCGGCGTGACCGTCAGCCGACGAGGCGTTCGATCCGCCGCGCCGCGGCCAGCAGCTTCGCGTCCGCGCCACGGCGCGCCACCACCTGCAGCCCGAGCGGCAGCCCGTTCGGCCCGCGGAAGCGCGGCAGCGTGATGCACGGCACGTGCAGCAGCGTCCAGACGCGGTTGAGGATCGGATCGCCGGTGCTGGCGTGGCCGAGCGGCGCTTCCCCGGGCGCGGCCGCGGTGATGAGCACGTCGACGTCGTCGAAGACGGCATCCATCGCCCTCCGGGCACGGGCCGCGATATCGAGCGACGTGGCGTACACGTCGTGCGCGAGCGCCCGGCCGCCCGCGACGAGTTGGCGCAGCACCGGCGAGAAGCGCTTGGCGTGATGCACGCGCTCGTGTTCGAAGGCGCGTGCCGTCTCGTAGGTGAGGATGTTCCAGTGCGCGACGGCGAGGCGGTCGGCCTCGGCGAGGTCCGGCACTTCGCGCACCGTGCATCCCGCGCGGCCGAGCGCGGCGAGCGCGCCCTCGACCGCGGCGACCGTCGGCGCGTCCGCGTGCGGCCACTCCGCGCCGCGGTACAGGCCGACGCGCAGCGTGCCGTCGAAGGCGGGGCCGAGCAGCACCGCGGACTCGACGCCCGAAGCCGCCGCGGCGAACAGCGCCGCATCGTCGATGCTGCGGCCGAAGGTGCAGATCGTGTCCAGCGAGTCGGACGTCATCCAGGTGCCCGCGCGCGGAATGAAGCCGAACGTCGGCTTGTAGCCCACGATCCCGCAGTAGGCGGCCGGCCGGATGCCCGAGCCGGCGGTCTGCGTGCCGGTGGCGAGCGGCACCATGCCATCGGCGACCGCCGCCGCGGAGCCGCTCGACGAGCCGCCGGCCGTGCGCGCGGGATCCAGGGGATGACGCGTCGCGCCGGGGAACACCGTGGCGAACTCGGTGGTCACGGTCTTCCCGAGCAGCACGGCCCCGGCCGATTGCGCGAGCGCGAGGCAGGCGGCGTCGCGTACCGGGCGGTGTCCGGCGTAGATCGGCGAGCCGTACGCGGTCGGCAGCGCCGCGGTGTCCATGATGTCCTTCGCCGCGATCGGTACGCCGTGGAGCGGACCGCTCGGCGAGGCGCGATCGCGCGCGCGTGCGGCGGCGAGCGCGACGTCGTGATCCAGCGCCGCCCACGCCTGCACCGACGGCTCGCGCTCGGCAATGCGCTCGAGGCAGGCGCGGACCAGCGCTTCGGACGTGATGCGGCCGGCCGCGATCGCCTGCGCGGCCTCCACCGCGCCGAGCTCGTGCAGCGGGCGCATCAGCCGCCGTGGGTGAGCCCGCCGTCCACGGCCAGCTCCTGGCCGGTGACGAAGCGGCTCGCGTCCGAACAGAGGAAGACGATCGGTCCGGCGAGGGCGTCCGGGTCCAGCGCCTCGGGGATGCACTGCGCGCCGAGGATCATCTTCTGGTAGTCCTCGGGCAGCCGGCCCTTCTGGATGTCGGTGAAGACGACGCCGGGCAGCACCGTGTTGACGGTGATGCCGTCGGGCCCGAGCTCGCGGGCGAGCGAACGGCTCATGCCCATGATCGAGGCCTTCGACGACACGTAGTGCAGGAACAGCGGCCGGCCCATGCGATAGGTGCCCGACGAGACGTTGACGATGCGGCCCCACCGGTGCTTCCGCATGTGCGGCACGACGGCGCGGATCACCTGGAACGTGCCGGTCACGTTCACGCGCAGCACCGCATCCCATTCGTCCTGCGGGATCTGGTCGAACGGCTTGTAGGTGAGCTCGGTGAACTTCGCGGCGTTGTTCACGAGAGCATCGATGCGCCCGAAGCGCGCAACGCTCTCCGCGACCATCGCCTCCACCGAGGCGAGGTCGCCGATGTCCACGCGGACCGCCAGCGCATGCCCGCCTGCCGCCTCGATCTCGCGCGCCACCTCGGCGGCAAGCTCGGCGCGCAGATCGGCGACCACCACCGCGGCGCCGGCGCGCGCGAGCCCGAGCGCCGCCGCTCGACCGATGTTGCGCCCCGCGCCGGTGACCAGCGCGACGCGGCCGGCAAGCGCGGCGGACATCAGAACAGCACCGCGATGCCGTCGAGCTCGCTCTCGGAGTTGACCAGATCGATGCGCTTGCGCGCAATGGCGAGGCCGCGCTCGGTGCGCCGCAGCCGATGCTCCACCAGCGCGCCCCAGGTGCGCTGGCGCTCGGCGCGGAACTCGATCATGACGAGATTGGAGTGCACCGTGAGCTCGCCCGTGGCCGCGTCCTGGTCGCCGAGCACGACGTTCCCGACCTGGTGTACGGTGCGGGCGTATGGCGTGCGGGCGTGGGCGCGCGGATGCCGGTACTGCTTCACGCGCACCTCCAGCAGCCGGTAGTCGTCGTGGACGATGGAACAGGTCTCGAGGCCGTCGGGCTGGCCGGCCTC
Source organism: uncultured Enterobacteriaceae bacterium (assembly GCA_964552535.1). GTDB lineage: Bacteria > Pseudomonadota > Gammaproteobacteria > Burkholderiales > SG8-39 > CAZKHE01. Next base: position 11,822 of record CAZKHE010000132.1, read on the forward strand.
GAGCGGCACCCAGTACAGGCAGTCGGGCGTGAAGAGCTGCAGCCACTCGTCGTAGCGGCCGCGGTCGAGGAGTTCCGCCTCGCGATAGAGGAACTGCTCGACTTCTCCCTGCGTCGCGAGCGGTGCGGCGGTGGTGCGTTCGAGGATCGCGGACATGGGATCAGGCCTCCGCCGTCATGTACTGCAGCCAGGCGTCCATCTGGTTGCGGATGAAGATCTCGCTGGTGCCGGTGGCGCCGCGCCGGGTGCCGTGCTCGTCGGGCACGTCGCCGCCGAAGCCGCGGCCGAGATAGATCCACTCGGCGGCGCTCGCGTCGGTGAGGCCGCGCTGCGTGCGGCCGTACACCTCGAGGTCGTCGGTGAGCACCCACGAGGCGGTGCCGTTCACCACGTTCGCGAACGCGATGGTGTCGCGGAACATCTGCGCCGGCGCCTTCGGCATGCGGAAGTTGTAGGTGTAGACCACCGTGCGGTCCACCGCGAGCGGATGCACGAGCCGCAGCTGCCGGAACTGGCTCATGAACGACACGTTGGGATACACGATGGTGTTCCAGCGCGTCACGCCGAGGATGCGCCTCGCTTCGGCCTCGCCGTGCTCGGCGGCGAGCCGGTTGCGGTACTCGGCGAACACCGGATTGTCGAGGCCGGCCACCAGCCGGCTGTCGTCGTGGTAGTCGCCCATGAAGCCGTGGCCGTGATCGGTGACCCACATCCCGATCTTCTCCCACACTTCCTTGGGCGCGCCGTTCTGCCGCATCTGCTTCAGCGCGATGGTGGCGTACTCCTCGCCCTTCGGCTCGGCGTGCTCCTTCGCCGCGTGCACCGAGGACT
>CAZKHE010000133.1:0-12563 GCA_964552535.1 uncultured Enterobacteriaceae bacterium
GCCGCAGACGGTGTGGCGCACGATCAACAAGAACGCCTGAGCGACAGGAGAACAGGACATGTACGCATTCGAATACCAGAAGGTCACCAGCGTCGCCGATGCCGCCGCGAAGCTCGCGGCCAATCCGGACGCCAAGCTGCTCGCGGGCGGGCAGTCGCTCGTCGCCTCGATGAAGCTGCGCCTCGCCAACCCCGGGCAGGTCGTCGACCTGGGCACCATCCCGGAGCTGCGCGGCATCAAGGTGGACGCGTCGGGCGTCACCATCGGCGCGATGACGCGCCACGCGGAAGTCGCCGCGTCCGCCGACGTGAAGAAGGCGATCCCCGCCCTAGCGGACCTTGCCGGCATGATCGGCGACCGCATGGTGCGCAACATGGGCACCCTGGGCGGCTCGGTGGCGAACAGCGATCCCGCGGCGGACTACCCCGCCGCGGTGCTCGGCCTGGGTGCCACCATCACCACGAACAAGCGCAAGATCGCGGCCGACGACTTCTTCAGGGGCATGTTCGAGACCGCGCTGGAGCCGGGCGAGATCATCGCGTCCATCGCCTTCCCGATCCCGAAGCGCGCCGCCTACATGAAGTTCCGCAACCCGGCGTCGCGCTACGCCATCGTCGGCGTGTTCGTGGCCGAGACCGGCAGCGGCGTGCGCGTCGCGGTGACCGGCGCCGGGCCGTGCGCGTTCCGGGTGCCGGAGATGGAGAAGGCGCTGGCGGCGAAGTTCGCGCCCGAGTCGGTGGCCAGCATCCGCATTCCGGAGGATGGCCTGAATGGTGACATCCACGCGTCGCCGGAGTATCGTGCTCATCTCGTGACGGTGATGGCCAAGCGCGCGGTCGCCAAGGCGTTGGGTTAACCGCCCGCCGACCCCTGGAACGGTAGACATCTCCCTCTGCGGAGGGAGGGCCGGGGGTGGGAGGGTCGACCACTGAGGGCGGCTGGTTACCAGCCGTTGCCGGTGCGCCTCAGGGGCGCTCCGGTCTGGTCGGGGTGCTCTCAGGCTCCCCTCCCCGACCTACAGGGCCCGCCTCGGCGGGCCCTGTTCATTCGCGAGGTCGAGGCCCTTTCGGCCGCCCTAGCTCACTTGATGCTTTATATTCGAGCGATGAACGCACCACTCGCCCTCCCCGCCTCCATCGACGACACCGTCGCGCTGCTCGCCGGCGCGGACTACGTCGCCGACCGCAGCCTCGCCACCGCCGTCTTCCTCGCCCTGCGCATGGGCCGCCCGCTGTTCCTGGAAGGGGACGCCGGCGTGGGCAAGACCGAGATCGCCAAGGTCCTCGCCACGACGCTCGGGCGCAAGCTCGTGCGCCTGCAGTGCTACGAGGGTCTCGACGTCGCGTCGGCCGTGTACGAGTGGAACTACTCGCGCCAGATGATCGAGATCCGGCTCGCCGAAGCAGAGGGCACGAAGAACCGCGAGGCGCTGACCGAGGACATCTTCTCCGAGCGCTTCCTGATCCGCCGCCCGCTGCTCCAGGCGCTCGAAGGCGATCTCGCCGGGCCGCCGGTGCTGCTGATCGACGAGCTCGACCGCACCGACGAGCCGTTCGAGGCCTACCTCCTGGAGGTGCTGTCGGACTTCCAGGTCAGCATTCCCGAGATCGGGACGGTGAAGGCGGAGCAGCCGCCGATCGTCATCATGACGTCGAACCGCACCCGCGAGATCCACGACGCGGTGAAGCGCCGCTGCCTCTACCACTGGGTCGACTATCCCAACGCGCAGCGCGAGCTGGAGATCCTGAAGCGCAAGGCGCCCGGCGCGGCGGAGCAGCTCTCGCGCGAGATCGTCGCGTTCGTGCAGAAGCTGCGCGGCATGGACCTCTTCAAGCTGCCCGGCGTGGCCGAGACCATCGACTGGTCGAAGGCCCTGGTGGAGCTCGACAGGCTCGCGCTCGACCCCGACGTGATCAATGACACCCTGGGCGTGCTGCTGAAGTACCAGGATGACATCGCGCGGGTGAAGGGCTCGGAGGCGGCGCGCCTGCTGTCCGAGCTGCGGGCGGAGATGGCGTCCGTCTAGGGCGGACGGCGTTCACGCGATTGCCCGCGATGCCCGGGAAGCTCGCCGAGAACGTCATGCACTTCGCCCGAGTCCTGCGCGGCGCGGGGCTGCCGGTGGGACCGGCCAAGGTCCTCGACGCCCTGCGCGCGCTCCAGGCCGCCGGCATCGGCAGCCGCGAGGATTTCTACTGGACGCTCGCCGCGGTGTTCATCGACCGGCGCGAGCAGTTCGAGATCTACGACCAGGCCTTCCACATCTTCTGGCGCGACCCGGACATGCTCTCGCGCGTCATGGCGATGTTCATGCCGAAGGTCGAAGGCCGCGGCATGAACGAGGACGCCCCGCCACCGCCCAACCGCCTGGCCGAGGCGCTCGCGCCGAAGCAGGACGAGAAGAAGAAGGACGCCGAGGACGAGCCGCCGAACGAGGAGCTGGAGACCGACGCCGCGTTCACCGTCTCCGACCGCGAGGTGCTCCAGCAGACCGACTTCGAGACCATGACCGCGGAGGAGCTCGCCCAGGCGAAGAAGCTCATCGCCCAGATGCGCCTGCCGATTCCCGAGATCACGACGCGTCGCCTGCGGCCGGACCCGCGGGGTCCGCTGGTGGACATGCGCGCGACGCTCCGCGCGAGCCTGCGTGCCGGCGCGGACATCATCCCGCTCAAGCGCCGGTCGGTCACGCGGCGCCATCCGCCGCTGGTCGTGCTGTGCGACATCTCGGGCAGCATGAGCCGCTACTCGCGGATGTTCCTGCACTTCCTGCACGCCATCACCAACGACCGCGACCGTGTGTACACGCTGGTGTTCGGCACGCGGCTCACCAACATCACGCGCCACCTGCGCCATCGCGACGTCGACATCGCGCTCTCGAACGTCTCGGCGGCCGTCGCCGACTGGTCGGGCGGCACGCGCATCGGCCAGAGCCTGCGCGAGTTCAACCAGCGCTGGTCGCGGCGGCTGCTCGGCCAGAACGCCGTGGTGCTGATGATCACCGACGGCCTCGACCGGGACCTCGGGCGCGACCTCGGCCACGAGATGGACCGCCTGCACAAGAGCTGCCGCCGCCTCATCTGGCTGAACCCGCTGCTGCGCTACGAGGCGTTCGAGCCGCGGCCGCTGGGCGTGCGCATCATGCTGCCGCACGTGGACGACTTCCTGCCGGTGCACAACATCGACAGCCTGGCGTCGCTGGCGCGGGCGCTGTCCGCGCCTCCTGAACGCCGCGCAGCGTAGCGGGCCTGCACATCAGGCAAAATAGCGCCTCGCCCACGGGCGCATCACGCATTTTTCTGGGAGAACAACAATGGAAATGAGCGGCGAACAGCGCATCGCGCTGCCGCAGCAGCAGGTCTGGGACGCGCTGAACGACCCCGAGATCCTCAAGGCGTGCATTCCCGGCTGCGATTCCATCGAGAAGGTGTCGGATTCGGAGTACAAGGTCGGCATCACCGCGGCGGTCGGTCCGGTGAAAGCCCGGTTCGCCGGCAAGCTGCAGCTCAAGGACCTGAACCCGCCCAACTCCTACGCCCTCGCGTTCGACGGCTCCGGCGGGGCCGCGGGCTTCGGCAAGGGCGGCGCGACCGTCGCCCTCACGCCCGAGGGCACGGACACGCTGCTGCGCTACACCGCGAATGCCCAGGTGGGCGGCAAGCTCGCGCAGGTGGGTTCCCGCCTGATCGACGGCGTGGCGCGCAAGATGGCCGACGACTTCTTCGCGCGCTTCAAGGCGAAGGTCGCGCCCGAGGCGCCGCCCGCCGTGAAGGTGCCGACGCCGGAAGCCGAGCCCGTGCTGCCGAAGACGGTCGTGGAGACCCCGTCGGTCACGCCGCACCCGTCGGTGCGCGACGGCGAGGTGTGGATGACCCCGGTCTACCTCGGCCTGGGCGCCTTCGCGATCGTCCTCCTCGCTTTCTTCATCGCCAAGTTTGCGTGACCGGCCTCAGCCGGTCACGCGCTCGTACACCAGCCGCGCCGCGCACAGATCCTCCAGTGCGGTCCCCACGCTCTTGAACAGCGTCACCTCGGCCGCGTCGCGTCGGCCGGGGCGATCGCCACGCACCAGCTCGGCGAGTTCAGCGCGCACGTGCTCGCGGCCCACCCGCCCCGACGCCAGCGCCTGCACCAGCTCTCCCCCCTCCTTCAAAGCGCCGGCATAGGTGTCGACGAAGACCGAGGCGGCCGCGACCAGCGCGTCGTCGCACTCGCGCATCTCCGGCGTGAAGGCGCCGACCAGATCCACGTGCGTGCCCGGGCGCACCCATGCGCCGCGCACCAGCGGCTCGCGCGACGTCGTCGCGCACGTGACGACGTCCGCGACGTCGAGGGCGCGCTGGAGGTCGGCCGCGCGCTGCGCCGGCAGGCCGCGCTCGCGCAGCAGGCCGGCGGTCGCTTCGGCGCGGCCGGCATCGCGCCCCCACACCAGCACGCGGTCGAACGTCCGGACCGCGGCGTGTGCTTCGGCCATATACGGCGCGAGCGCGCCGGTGCCCACCACGAGCAGCGTGCGCGGGTCGGGACGCGAGAGCAGGCGCGACGCCAGCGCCGAGGTCGCGGCCGTCCGCCGCAGCGTGAGCGCCTCGCCGTCGACCACCGCCCGCGGATGGCCGGTTGCCCCGTCGAGCAGGAGATAGACCGCGGAGACGCTCGCCAGCCCGCGCGCGGCGTTCCCCGGAAAGACGGTCACGACCTTGACGCCCAGGTCCTCGCCGGCACGCCAGGCGGGCATCACCAAGAGGCGGTCGCCCTGCGGCGTCACCGGATGGCTGGACCGGAGCGGCGCGTCCGCGCCCTTCGCGAAGGCGTCGGCCAGCGCATCGATCAGCCGCGGCCAGGGCAGCGCGGCGTGCACGCGCGCCGCGTCGACATAGGGCAGGTTCATCGCGCTATCGTAAACCGGGCGCCGTCCGGGGCGCCGGGTGGCCGATAATCCGGGCATGAAGGTCCTGCGTCCGCTCGTCGCCGCGGCCCTGCTCGGCGGCGCTGGGTTCCCTGCGCCCGCACAGCAGCTGCCCGGCGTCGCCTGGCACGAGGTCGGCCGCGCCGGCAGCGTGCTGATCGAGTACACGCGCTCGGGCCTGAAGCGAGAGGGGGAGGCCGTCGTCGCGTTCTCGCGCGCCACGCTGGTCGAGGGCATCGATGCGGCGCGCCGCCAGCGACTCGACGCGATGCGCCTCGCCGGACTGCCCACGCGCGGCTACGAGCGCTACCTGCGGCAGCTGCGCCGCTCGGAGTACGACTGTTCCGGCCGGCGCATGCGCTCCCTGTCCGTCACGGACTACGACGACGCGGGCGCCGTGCTCGCCTGGGCCGCGACCGAGGGCCCGGAATCGCAGTGGACCGACGTCCCGACGGGCACCATCGGTGCGAAGCTGCTCGATGCGGTGTGCGCCGCGGGCGCTCCTCCGCGCACCGACTGACGGCTAGCCCCGGCGCCGCCACCCGATCCAGCCGACGCCCAGCAGGCCGGCCACGAGCAGCGCCGTCGTTCCCGGCTCGGGCACCGGTGTGGGTCCCGAGAGGCGCGTGACGAACTCGATGCTGCCGCTGACCGACTCGAATACCGGTCTCCAGGTACCCGTGGGAAGTTCGGCCGCCGCGAAGACGTAGCGGTAGTAGGCATCGTCCTCGACGCCCGGCGTGCGATTGTCGACGTCGTCGAGGAAGTTGGCGAGCAGCCGCCGCGGCACCGCGGGATTCGACGGGTTCTCGAGGAAGATGTTGAACCGCTCGTTCTGGTTCTGGTTCCTCGAGCTGGGCCAGTTCTCCGGATGGCCGAGCTTCACCATGATCTGCAGGACGCCGTTCGTGCCGGGCTCGACGGTGAACGTATCCTCGTAGATGATCTTCTTGGAGAGGAAGCTCGCCGGATTGCTGGTGTTGTGGGCGCTCAGCGGGCATTGCGTTCCGGAACGGGTGCGGACCGCGCTGACGCCCGTCCACAGCCCGCAGCCGTTGAAGAGATTGCCCACCGTGAAGAGCTCGGTGCCGAACGCGGGGAGATCCGCGAAGCTCGAGAGGCCCGGGGGCGCAGCCAGCGTGGACAGGAGGGTGCGCGAGGACGTGCCGAAGTCGAACACCGGCGCAGCGGATGCGGCGGCCGCGGCGCCGAATGCAGCCGCCGCACACACTGCACGGAGGACGCGCGTGACCATCACCGAAAGCTCTCCTGCCTGATTCCCGTCCCCATACCTTAATGGGCGCCGCCGAGCGCTGTCCGCCGCGCTTGGGACGAGTTGACAGTCTTTTGCAGTCGCATTCGCTGCGCGGGACCAGTGGGACGCCGCCTAGAATGGACGTTTCGCCGGGAGGAAGAAGTTCATGCACATCGTGATCATCGGGGGCGGCGTCATCGGCTCGGCGATCGCGTACTTCACCCTCGCCGATGCAGCATTCGCGGGCAGCGTGACCGTCATCGAGCGCGATCCGAGCTATGCCCGGGCCTCGTCGGCGCTCTCCGCGAGCTCGATCCGGCAGCAGTTCTCCACGCCGGTCAACGTCGCGATCGGCCGCTTCGGGATCGACTTCCTGCGCGAGGCCGGGCGGCGCCTTGCGGTGGACGGCGACGCGCCGGCCCTCGGACTGGTCGAGCCCGGCTATCTGTTCCTCGCCACGGCGGCCGGACGCGCCACGCTCGAGGCGAACCACGCGGTCCAGCGCGCGCACGGCGCGGACGTCGCGCTGCTCGCGCCCGAGGCGCTGCGCGAACGGTTTCCCTGGCTCTCGACCGACGGCGTCGCGCTCGGCTCGCTCGGCCTCTCCGGCGAAGGCTGGTTCGACGGCTACGCGCTGCTGCAGGCCTTCCGACGGAAGGCGCGTGCGCTCGGCGCGCGCTACCTCGCCGCGGAGGCCGCTGCCCTGGGCACCGACGGGGGACGCGTCACCCACGTCGCGCTTGCCGACGGCGCCGGGCTCGCCTGTGATGCGGCGGTGATCGCCGCGGGCGCGTGGTCCTCGCGCATCGCGGCGACGCTGGGCATCGACCTGCCGGTGCGAGCGCGTCGCCGCTCGGTATTCGTGTTCGAGTGCCCCGAGGCGCTGCCGCGCTGTCCGCTGCTCATCGACCCCTCGGGCCTGTGGTTCCGTCCCGAAGGCGAGCGGCAGTTCATCTGCGGGGCGGCACCGGCTGCCGCGGACGATCCGGACGACGCCCCGCTCGAGCCCGAGTTCGAGCGGTTCGAGTCCGAGCTCTGGCCGCTGCTCGCCGCGCGCGTCCCCGCCTTCGAGGCGCTGCGCCAGCGCCGGGCGTGGGCGGGGTACTACGAGATGAACACGTTCGACCACAACGGCATCGTCGGACCCCATCCGCAGTGGCGCAACCTCGTGCTCGCGACGGGCTTCTCCGGACACGGCATGCAGCAGTCGCCCGCGGTGGGGCGAGGCGTGGCCGAACTGCTCGTGCACGGCGGCTATCGCACGCTCGACCTCGCACCGCTCGCCTACGCGCGCATCGCCGCCGGGGAACCGCTCCTGGAGCGCAACGTCGTGTAGCGGGCCCGCGCCCCGCCGCGGCGTGCAAATGCATCGCCGTGCCGGGCGCGAGGCTGTCGTTGCAGCGACAGCGATGGCACCGCACCGCCGCCGCGACCGGAACGACGGCCCGTTCGGCGCCCGACTTGCCGCGGCGGAGGCGCGCCGGCTCGGGGATCTCCCGACAGCACGCTCCTTGCTCAGCGTTGCGGCAACATGGAGCCCACCGCAGCAGCGCACATGCAGACGCAGGACACGACCGACCTCGATTTCATCGCCGATCTCGTCTCGAGCCTTTCCGCAGATCCCCATTCGGCCGCACCGGTGCCCGAGGGCATGCCGCAGCGGCGCGCCCCGGTCAACGGACTCTTCATCGCGTCACGCGAAGTGATCCGCGTCGGCGTCGGGATGGAGTCGCCGTTCATCGTCGATTTCTCGCTGCGCCAGCGCGATGCGCCGGCCCGGGACGGCGCCCCGCTGCCCGAGCTCGGCTCGGTGCAGGCCGTCGAGCACTGGATGGCGGAGGAAGCGATCGCCTGGATGGGGGAAAAGCGGCGCGACGACCTCGTCGGCATCCTCAGCGTGTCCATGGGTACGCTGTGCAGCGGCGATTTCCTCGACACGCTGGAAGCCGCGGGCGCGAGGGCCGGCGTGCTGCCGGAGTGCGTGTGCTTCGAGGTGCCCGCGACTGCCGTGCACGCCGCCCCCGATGAAGCCATCTCGGCCATGCGCGGGCTGCGCATGCGCGGCTACTCGTTCGCGTTCGGCGCGTTCGCCCCCGACACCGCCGGGTTCGAGGCGCTGAAGCGCGTGCCGCCCCGCTATCTCCGGGTCTTCATGGGGCAGGACGACGAGCGCGCCGCGTACTCCACGCTGGTGGCGGCGCACCGGCTCGCCCGCGGACTGGGCCTCGCGTCGATCGCGGACGGCGTCGGGACCGAGGAGAGTTTCGGCCGCGTGCGCCGCGTCGGCGTCGCCTACGCCTCCGGCGACGCGCTCGGTGCCGAGCAGCCGCTGGCGCCATGGTGAGGGCGCGCGGCTTCGCGCTGGTCGAGCTGGCCGTAGGCCTGCTCGTCATCGCGCTGCTGCTCGCGGCCGTTCTCGGCGTGGAAGCGCTGCTCCTCCAATCCCGCGTGCGCGAGGTGGCGCGCGACACCACCGCGCTCGCCGGCGCGATGCAGCTCTATCGCGCCCGCTACGGCGCGCTGCCCGGCGACGACCCAGGCACGGCGGCGCGCTGGGGCGGCGTGGCCGGCGGCAACGGCGACGGCGTGCTCGGCGGCCGCTACGACCGCATCGCGCCGGCGGACGCGGGTGCGCTCGCCGGCGGCGTGAACGACGACGAATCCGTGCTCGCGTGGTGGCACCTGCGCCGCGCGGGGTTCCTGACCGGCGTCACCGACGGCGCCGCGGCGGCGGCCGCGCCCGTCGCGCCCGGCGGCCTTCGCATGGGCCTGCAGACCGCCGCATTCGGCATCGTCGGCACCGTCGCGTGCCTCGGCGACGCGGGCGGCGACGTCGCGGAGGCGATCGACCGCAACATCGACGATGGCTCGCCCCACACGGGGGTCGTGCGGGCAGGTGCCTCGCTCGCACGGCCGGCCGAGACCTACGCGCACGCAGCGCGCTACGTGGTCTGCATCTGCCTCGACGGGCGCCATGGACCGTCGGTGCTGGCGAGCGCGGCCGCGGCCGCGGCCGCGCCGGCCGAAACCGCGTCGCCGGCACCCGCGTCGGCCGCCGCATCGGATGCCTCCGGCGCCGCGAGCGAGGTGTCGGCAGCGGGCGCGGACGAGGGCAAGGGCAACGGGAACGGCCACGCATTCGCAGGCACCGGCAACGCCGGAAACGGGAACGGGGGGAACGGCAGCAATGGAAAAGGCAACGCGGGACGGGGCAACGGCAAGGGCCGCAATGATGACTGACGATGCGCCACTCCCGGCCCTGATGAGCGACGACGAGCTCGAGCACGAGATCGCGGCGCGCCGTCACGAGGGCCACGAGCAGTTCCGGCGGCCCGAGCGGCCCGATCCCTGGCCGGTCATCGCCGCACGGTTCCCGCGCATCGCGCAGACCATCCAGGAGCAATGGGGCCAGCCGCGGCTCGACCAGTACTTCTCGAGGCTGGTGATCGACGACCGCGGCGACCGCGCCGGCTTTCCGCCCGACGTGCTCGCGGCGATCCTGGAAGTGGCGCGCCTGCACGCCGAGCGCTACGCCTCCGAGCGCATCCTGTGCCCCTGGGCGCACGATGCGCAGGAGGCGAAGTGGTGGGACCGCCGATGACGCCGTCATAGGCGGGAACGAGAACCGCGACACGCCGCCGGCGCGCCGCAGGGTGCCCGCAGCCGCACGCGCCGCTACCATCGAAGGGACAACACCAATCCCGTCGGGGGGAGCGCTCCATGACCACACGTCGATCGCGCGCAGAGCTGCGCGCCGCACTCGCCATCGCGCGGGCCAGCGCGCTCGCGCGGCGGCCGCCGGAGCGGTGGCCGCGGGCCAACGCCCTCGCGCGCTACGCCATCCTCGCCCGCCAGGCGGCGGCCGGCCTCGCCGACCACGCGTGGCGCATCGAGATGAACGCGCTGCGCCCGGTGGTGCTGGGGCCGGTCCCGGCGCGTCGCCGAGCGCCGCTCAGAACACCTCGGCGATGAGGGTGAAGAGCACGCGCAGGCGCGAGCTCTCCTCGTCGCGCTGCTTGAGCTGGTAACCCACCGACAGGCGCCCGGAGAGCCACTTGTTGTAGCCCACGATCGCCCCCGCGCCCACGCTCCACAGCTCGATCGGGCCCAGCGTCGAGCCCGGCGGGCGCGTCGGGCGCGTGTCGCCGTAGTCGGTGAAGACGAATCCGTTGATCCCCGTGCCCCCCACCTCCGGGTTCTCGCCCCACAGCGGCCGGTGCAGCTCGAGGTTGGCTACGTAGCCCTTGTTGCCTCCGTAGAGCGCGTTGCTGTAGCCGCGCACCGAGCCCTCCCCGCCGATGAAGTACTGCTCGCTGGCCGGCAGGAAGTCCTCCCCGCTGTACTGGAAGCTCACCGCCGCGCGCAGGCTGTAGGTGTCGGTGAGCGCCTGGATGCGCCGCACCCCGCCCCGGGTGATGGTGTAGTTGCCGCTGAAGCCGCCGGTGATGTCGTAGCTGCCGCGGGCGACGTTGAGGTTGGCGAGCCACAGCCCGGAGGGATCGGCGAGCGAGCCGTCCACCCCGAGCGAGACGTCCTGCGTCTCGGTTTCCTGCAGGAGCACGCTCCCCGCGTAGTTCTCCGTGGTGCGGCGCTTGCCGCCGAGCACGCCATCGAGTTGCCCGCGCGGCGTGGTGAGGATCGGCTGGCGGATGGCGCCGATCACCGCCTCCGACTGCCCGTTGAGGTCGAGGCTCCTGAACGGGCCGTTGACGACGTCGGTCTCGTCGTTGAAGTAGCCGATCTGCGCGCGTCCGCCCCAGGTGTTCCAGGGGATGCCGTAATTGACACCGTAGCCGCGGTACCCCTCGGCGTAGGTGCCGGTCAGCGTGAGCTCGTCGCGGAAGCCGAAGAGGCTGCGGTTCTGGTAGATGGCCCCCACGCGGTATTCGCCGGTGGCCTTTGAGCCGGAGTTGTCGGTGAAGAGGCGCCCGCTGTGGCGCTTGGGCTCGGTGACCCGCACCAGCACGTCGGTGGTGCCGAACTGGCTGCCGGGCTTCAACTCGGCGCGCGCCTGGACGTCGTTGGTGCGGTTGAAGCGCACCAGGTCGCGCTCCAGGCGGCCGAGGTCGAACAGCGTCCCGGGCGGGTCGTGCAGCCGCCCGAGCACGTAGCTCTCGCGCGTGGTCTCGTTGCCTTCGATGCGGTAGCCCCCGATGCGCCCCTCGACCAGCCGGATGCGCACGCGCCCGCCCTCGATGTCCTGCGGCGGGATGACCGCCTGGGCGGTGAGCACGCCCCGCTCCCGGTAGAGCGCGTTGATGCGCTCGACCAGAGCCTGCAGGTCGGCGAAGCTCACCTCGCGGCCGCGCAGCGGCGCGGCGAGCGCTTCGAGCTCCGCAGGCTTGAGGATCTCCGAGGCGCTGAACTCGATGTCGGTGAGCCGAAACCGCAGCGTGTCGCCGGGGACCGCGGGCTTAGGCGGCTGCAGGGCGTCGGCGTCCACCGGCCGCTCCGGGGTGGCCGGCTGCGTGCGCCGCTGCTGCTCCTCGATGATGCGCCGCTCGATCTCGAGGTTGCGCCGCTGCAGCGCGCCCGGATCGGCCCCCGGCGGCGCCGCCGGCGGCGGGATCTGCGCCTGCACGTTGCAGGCGGCCAGCGCCGCCAGCCAGGCCCCGCGGCGCACCCACGCGCGCGCGCCTCCGTTCGTTCGTTCCCCCACGTACCGCCCCTTCTGTTGTCGTTGTGGCCGGCTAGCGCTTGCGCTCGTCCGGCATGCCCTCGATCGACACCGCCGCCGCCTCCGGCTGCGACACCGCACTCGACACCGCCCCGCGCGCACGACGCCGCAGCCCCGGTACCTCGGCGATGTCGGCCAGGGCGTCGTAGCCCGCGTCGACGGCGGTGCGATCCTCGCCCATCGGCGTGAAGGTCGAGAAGTTCTGGCCGCGCCGCACGACGAAGACGTCGCTCGACACGTTGCGGCCCCACAGTCCCATGGTGAACCAGCCGGTCTCGGAGTGGAGCTGCACGTCGCTGTCCGCGTCCAGCGTGAGCGCCGCATTGTCCACCAGCACGCGGGTGTACGGATTGCTCACGCGCACGCGATTGGGCACAAAGCCGCTCACGATGTCCATCCGGCCCTCGCCGAGCATGCGCACGACGCCGTCGACCGTCCACATGCGATCGAACGTGACGCCGGTCGGGCTGTCCACGTCCAGCGCAAGGCTGGTCGCCGGGCTGCGGGAGCCGAATACCGTCGCGGCCAGGGCACCGCCCGGAGTGGTGTCGATGACGTTCGCGTCGATCACGTCGCCCACCAGGCTGAAGCCCGCCCCTACGTCGAGCCGCTGCGCATCGATGCGGTTCAGTGCACTGAGGTTGACCGTGCCGGCAGCGACTTCGTTGACGCTCACGTTGCCGCCCGGTGCGGCGAGCGCGAAGGTGCCGCCCGCGGTGCCGGTG
>CAZKHE010000134.1:0-12438 GCA_964552535.1 uncultured Enterobacteriaceae bacterium
CGCACCACGTACACCGCGCCGGTGATCGGCCACCAGCGGTCGCCGGCCTTCTCGAGGAAGCTCCAGCGGTCGAGCCACTTGGCCTGCCGCACCGGGGGCGCGTAGCAGCCGAACTTGCCGCCGTTCAGCTCGAAGCCGAGCAGCTTCAGCCAGTCGCGCAGCCGCAGCAGGCCGATGAAATCGCCCCGCCACGGATGGTCGACGCGACGCCGCGCCAGTGCGCGCTTCGCGCCCCACAGCGACAGCGGATTGAAGCCGGAGATGACGATCTGCCCTTCCGGGACCAGCACCCGCTCGGCCTCGCGCAGGATCCGGTGCGGCTCGTCGGCGAACTCGAGCACGTGCGGCAGCACGAGGAGGTCGATCGAGCCGGACTCGAACGGCAGCTCGGTGGGCAGGGCGCGCACCCTGCACCCGGGCTCCAGGCCCGCGGTGACGCGGCACGCCATGCGGTTGGTGCGCAGGTAGTCGATCGACGGCGTGCCGATCTGCACCGCGTGGAAGCCGAACACGTCCTCCACGGCGCGGTCGTACTGCGCGCGCTCCCAGCGCAGCACGTACTCGCCCTGCGCGGTCGCGAACCAGTCGGCTAGCGTTGACTTTTGAAAGGGCTCCAACACAATGACGCCATGAAAACCGTGAACATCGAAGTCGTCCCCGTCCGCGCCTTCAAGGACAACTACGTCTGGACGCTGCGCGACGCGCGCACCGCCGTCGTCGTGGACCCCGGCGATGCCGCGCCCGTGCTCGAGTACCTCGAGCGCGAGGGCCTCGGCCTCGCCGCGATCCTTCTCACCCACCACCACGCGGACCACGTGGGCGGCGTACCGGATCTGCTCTCGCGCCACCGGGTGCCGGTGTACGGCCCCGCCCGGGAGCCCATCGCTACGCTGACCCGGGGCGTCTCCGGCGGCGACCGCGTCGACATCGACGCGCTCGGCCTCTCGTTCGAGGTGCTGGACATCCCCGGGCACACCCGCGCCCACGTGGCCTATTATGGCGCAAACATGGTCTTCTGCGGCGATACGCTCTTCGCGTGCGGCTGCGGCCGCGTGTTCGAGGGCACGCCCGAACAGATGTATGCCTCGCTCGCGCGCCTCGCCGCGCTGCCCGACGAGACCCGTGTGTACTGCGGCCACGAATACACGCTCGCGAACATCGGCTTCGCGCAGTCGGTCGAGCCCGGCAACGCCGTGCTCGCGGCGCGCGAGGCCGAGGATCGCCGACTGCGCGAGGCCGACCGCCCGACCTTGCCCACCACCATCGGGCGCGAGAAGGCGACCAACCCGTTCCTGCGCTGCACCGAGCCGGCGGTGATCGCCTCGGCCGACACCTATCTCGGCGCCCGCGCCACGAGCCCGGTGCAGGTCTTCGCCGCGCTCCGCGAGTGGAAGAATCGCGCCTGAAGACGTGCAGAAGGTCTCACGCTTTACCCGTCGAAAGTTCGCCAACCTGCTGATTTTCCTTGACCCCTGAGCGTCACGGCCGCTATCCTCCGCGCTGAGTCACGCGGGAGGACAAGAATTGGAAGCACCGCTGCGGTTGCGCGCGCTCGGCGTCGCCCTGCTCGCGATCGGCGCCACTCCCGCCCTCGCCTTCGACCCTTCGCTGCACCAGCCCCCGCTCGACGCACCGGGCTTCGCGCAGCAGGCACCCCTCCTCGGCGTCGCGCCGGCCGACACATCCGGCCTGTCGGTGAACGCGATCACCGAGATCAGCCCGACCATGCGCGGCGATGCGCCGGGCGAGCCCCCCGATGACCTCTGGCAGCGCATCCGCAACGGCTTCGCCCTGCCCAACCTCGAGTCGCCCCTCGTGGTCGAGCGGCAGGCGTGGTACGCCGAGCGGCCCCAGCAGATCTCGATCATGGTCGAGCGCAGCCGGCGCTATCTCTTCCACATCGTGGAGGAGCTCGAGAAGCGCAACATGCCGACCGAGCTCGCGCTGCTGCCGATGGTCGAGAGCGCGTTCAACCCGATGGCCTACTCGTCCGCGAAGGCCTCCGGACTGTGGCAGTTCATTCCCTCCACCGGACGCCAGTACAACCTCGACCAGAACTGGTGGTACGACGCCCGGCGCGACATCGTCGCCTCGACCAACGCCGCGCTGGACTACCTGCAATACCTCCACGGCATGTGGGGCGACTGGCATCTTGCCCTCGCCTCCTACAACTGGGGCGAGGGCGCGGTCGGGCGCGCCATCGAGCGGAACCGCGCGCGCGGGCTGCCGACCGACTACCAGTCGCTCGACATGCCCAACGAGACGCGCTACTACGTCCCCAAGCTGCAGGCGCTGAAGAACCTGGTGCTGAACCCGCAGGCCGCCGGCCTGGAGCTCGCGCCGATCCCGAATGCACCCTACTTCGTCACCGTCACGCTGAGCCGCGACATCGACCTGCGCGTGGCGGCGCGCCTCGCCGACATGCCGGTCGACGAGCTGATCAAGCTCAATCCCGGGCACAACCGGCCGGTCGTCTCCGCGGCGGTGGCGCCGACGCTCATCCTCCCGTCCGACCGCGCCGAGGTGTTCGCCCGCAATCTCGAGCGCAACGACAAGCCGCTCTCCAACTGGCAGACGTACACGTTCCGCACCGGCGACAAGCTGGAGAAGATCGCCGCGCAGTACGGCACCTCGGTGGCGCGGCTGCGCGCGGTGAACGGCCTGCATCCCAGGTCGAGGCTCGCGCCGGGCGCCTCGCTGCTGGTGCCCGTGAAGGGCTACGAGGGCGCGCCGCTGCCCGGACAGTTCGCGCCGCCCGCGGAGGCCGGGACGCGCACGGTGAACTACACCGTGAAGCGCGGCGATACCGCGTCCAGCATCGCGCGGTCGCTCGGGGTTGCCGTCTCGGTGGTGCAGAAGGCGGCGGGCACCCGCCTCACTGCCGGCGAGCGGCTGTCGTTCACCGTCGACGCGCCTGCCGTGTCGACCCGCAGCAAGGCCGCGACGGCCAAGACGCGTCCGGCGGCAAAGCCCGCGCCGCAGGCCGCGCGCGTCGGCAAGCGCGGCTGACCTTCACCGCTCAAGCCCCCCGATAGAGCAGGCACCGCACCGCGTGGGTCGCGGACAGCGCGCGCGCGTCCGGATAGGCGCTCCGGCAGGCATCGAGCGCCGCGGGACAGCGTGGATGGAAGTGGCAGCCCGAGGGCGGTGCGATCGGCGAAGGCTGCTCGCCGCGCACCTCGGCCCCTTCCGGCCGGAGGCCGTCCAGCGTAGGCACCGCCGCGAGCAGCGTGCGGGTGTACGGATGCTTCGGATCGCGGAGCACCTCGTCCACCGTCCCGGACTCCACGATGCGCCCCAGATACATCACCGCGATCTCGTCGGCGAGGTACTCCACCACCGCCATGTTGTGGGTGATGAAGAGATATGCCAGTCCCAGCTCGGCCTGCAGACGCTTCAGCAGGTTCAGGATCTGCGCCTGCACCGACACGTCCAGCGCGCTGGTCGGCTCGTCGCAGACGATCAGCCGCGGCTCGACCGACAGCGCACGCGCGATGGCGATGCGCTGGCGCTGGCCGCCCGAGAACTCGTGCGGGTAGCGTGACGCCGCCTCGGGCGGCAGCCCGACCTGGCGCAGCAGCTCGCCCACTCTCGCCGCGCGCGCCGCGTCGTCGGGCAGCACGCCGAGCGCGCTCATGCCCTCGGCGAGGATGTCGGCCACGCGCATGCGCGGATTGAGCGAGGCGAACGGATCCTGGAAGACGATCTGCACATCCTTGCGGCGCGCGCGCAGCTCGCTCGCGTCCATCGTGCACAGGTCGCGGCCGTCGAAGCGCACGCTGCCCGCGGTGGGCGGCACGAGCTGCAGGAGCGCCTTGCCGGCAGTGGTCTTGCCGCAGCCCGACTCGCCGACCAGCGCGAGCGTCCGCCCGGCGGGGATGTCGAACGAGATGCCGTCCACCGCGCGGACATGTCCGGCGACGCGCTTGAGGAAGCCCTTGCGGATGGGAAAGTGCACGGCGAGGTTCCGCACCTCCAGGAGCGGCGCTGGTGCCGCCGCCCGGGAAGGCGCGGCTGCAGCCTGCACTGGCGCGGCAGCGCGTTCGGGCGCACGCTCGACGGCGCGCAGGTGGCAGCGCACCGCATGTCCGGGGGCGATGGTGGTCCATCCGGGCGATTCGGTCCGGCACTGCGCCGTCGCGTGCTCGCAGCGCGCCGCGAAACGGCAGCCGGCGAGCTCGCCCGCAAGCGACGGCACCTGCCCTGGAATCACGCTCAGCGCCGCGCCGCGCTTCGCGCCCTCGGGCAGCGCCTCGAAGAGCTTGCGCGAGTACGGGTGCTGCGGCGCCCGGAAGAACTGCTCGCGCGGCGCGACCTCAACGATCTCGCCGGCGTACATCACCGCGACGCGATGGGCCATGCCGGCGACGATGCCCAGGTCGTGGGTGATCAGCAGGATCGACATGCCGAGGCGCTGCTGCAGGTCGCGCAGCAGCGCGAGCACCTGCGCCTGGATGGTCACGTCGAGCGCCGTGGTGGGCTCGTCGGCGACCAGGAGCGCCGGCTCGGCGGCAAGCGCGAGCGCGATCATCACGCGCTGCTTCATGCCGCCGGAGAACTGGAACGGGTACTCGTCGATCCGCCGCTCCGCGTCGCCGATGCCCACCGACTTCAGGAGCTCGATCGCCCGCCGCCGTGCCGCGGCGCCGCGATGCGGGGTGTGGCGCTCGAGCACCTCCTCGATCTGCCGGCCGACCGTGAGCACCGGGTTGAGGCTCGTCCCCGGCTCCTGGAAGATCATCGCCATGCGCCGCCCGCGCACGTCGCGCATCGCCGACTCCGGCAGGCCCAGCAGCTCCTCGCCCTGCAGGTGCACGGCGCCTGCGGTGACCGCCGCGGTTTCCGGCAGGATGCGCATCAGCGTGAGGGCCGTCATGCTCTTCCCGCAGCCGGACTCGCCGACCAGCGCGAACGTCTCCCCCGGTGCGATCTCCAGGTCGACCCCGGCGAGCGGGCGCACGATCCCGGACGACGTCTCGATCGCGGTGGAGAGCCCCTTCACCTTCAGGACCGCGCTCACGTCGTTGCCCCCAGGGAGAGACGTCGGCCGACGCGCACGCGCGGGTCGAAGGCGTCGCGCACGGCGTCGGCGACGAGGTTGGCGGACAGCACGATCAGGAACATGAACACGAAGGCGGCGCCCAGCGTCCACCACACCATCGGCTCGCGCGCCATCTCGAGCCTTGCCGTGTTGATCATGGTGCCGAAGCTCGTCATGGTGGGATCGACGCCGACGCCCACGTACGAGAGCACCGCCTCGGCGAGGACGAGACCGCTGAAGGACATCACGAGAGAGATGATGACGATGTGCATGACGTTGGGCAGCACGTGGCGCGTGATGATGCGCAGGCTCCGCACGCCGAACGCGCGCGCCGCCTGGATGTACTCGAGCTCCCGCACCTTGAGCGTCTCGGCGCGCAGCAGCCGCGCGAGCCCGGTCCAGCCGGTGAGGCCGAGGATCACGCACAGCAGCAGGAGACGCGCGTCGGCCCGCTGCGCGGCGGTGGGAAAGAACTCGGGGTTCTTGTCCAGCCACACCTGCATCATCATCACCACCGCGGCGATGAGCAGCACGCCCGGGATGGAGTTGATGGTGGTGTACACGTACTGGATGACGTCGTCCACCCAGCCACGGAAGTACCCCGCGGAGATCCCCAGCAGCACGGCGAGCGGGAGCATCACCAGCGCCGTCAGGGCGCCGATGACGTAGGCGGTGCGCACGCTCTTGAGGGAGAGGTAGAGCACGTCCTGCCCGACCTTGTCGGTGCCGAGGACGTGGTAGTAGGGGGCGAGGGCCGCGACCGCGCCGCCCAGGACGAGCAGCGGCAACAACGCAAAGAGCGCGGCCGGCCAGTGGACCGTCCCCGCACAGCGCATCATGCCGCGCCACGCGGCGGCGAGCGGCACGCGCGCGCGGCGCGCCACCACGAACGTGAACGCGAGCGCCGCGACGCCCCAGACGAGGATGCCGCCTGCAGTCCCGGCGAGTCCGCGCCACGCGATGTCCCCGCCGCGCGCGTCCTCGGCCGCCAGGTGCGCGCCGCCGTGGCGCAGCCGCGGGAACTCCCGCGCCACCTTGCCGTCGCCGAGCTCCACCGTCTCGCGCTGGTAGAGCCGCGTCGCGAACGGCGCCGAATAGGTGCGCTCCTGCTGCGCGCGCAGCGGCTCGAGCGCCACGTCGAGGACCGACAGCACCTGCACGCCGTAGGCCGGCTTGGCCGGGTCGCCGCCGGGCAGTCGTGGACGGAAGTGGAGCGAATCGGCCAGCGCGACCAGGGCGAGCGCGATCATGATGACGCCCGCCGACATCCCCGCGGCGCTGCGCCCCACGCGCCGCCAGGGTGCGGCGAGATGCTCCCGCCGGCGGACGTACCACGCGTAGCCGGCGATGACCGCGACCAGCAGCCACACCAGGGCATCGGTCCACAGGACGACGATCATGCGAAGCGCACCCGCGGATCGACCAGCGTGTAGGAGATGTCGGCGAGGAGGTAGCCGAGAATCGTGAGCACCGCGCCGAGGAAGACCATCGCCCGCACCACGGCGAAGTCCTGCGCCTGGATCGCATCGATGGTGTAGCTGCCCAGCCCCGGGATGCCGAAGAACGATTCCGCGAGCAGGCTGCCGAGGAAAAGTCCGGGAATCGCCGCCACCACGCCGGTGAGGATCGGGATGGCCGCGTTCTTCAGCACGTGCCGGCCGAGCAGCACGACGTCCGACAGGCCCTTCGCGCGCGCGGTGCGCACGTAGTCGCGGCCGATCTCCTCGAGGAAGAACGTGCGGTACACGCGGACGCTCTCGCCGAAGCCGGCCAACAGGCCCACGAGCACGGGCAGGACCAGGAACTTGAAGGCGTCGATGCCGCCCTGGTAGCCGGAGATGGGCACCAGGCTCCACAGCTTGCTGACCAGGTACTGCCCGCCGACGATGTAGAACAGCGTCGAGATGGACATCAGGGCGATGCAGACGATGACGCCCCAGACGTCGAACGCGCTGGCGCGGAACAGCGCGAACGCGAGTGCCGCGGTCACGTACACGGCGAGCCCGACGAGGAGCGACGGCACCGCCAGCGCGAGGCTCGGCCACATGCGGGTGCGGATCTCGTGGCCGATGTTCCGGCCGTCGTCGGCGTTGCCGAAGTCGAAGGCGAAGAGACGCACCGACTTGTCGAAGAAGATCGTGTCCGTCAGCTTGCCCATCCCGTCCGCCTCGGCATTGAAGAGCAGCGGCTTGTCGTAGCCGCGCTCCGCCTTCCACTTCGCGATCGCCTCCGGGGTGACCCGCTTCGCGCCGAGCGACATGCGCGCCATGTCGTCCGGGGTGTTGGCGACGAAGAAGAGCGCGAAGGTGATGAGGTTCACGCCGATGAGCGTGGGGATCGCGTACAGGACGCGGCGCAGGATGTAGGCGATCACGCCGCCGCTCCGCTGATCCGCGCGGAGCGCGCCTCGCGCCGACGGTAGGCGACGATGCCCCCGGCGATGCCGGCGGCGAGCAGCGCACCGCCGAGCGCGAGCGGCAGGACGGCCGGCTGATTCCACTCCTCGCGGCGGCGTTCGCGCAGCGCCGTGTCGATGCGATGGAACTTCAGGCCGTTGCGCGCCATCTGGTTCGGCTTCACGTTGCTCACCCACTGGTGCGCCAGGCCGTAGTCCTTCGGGTGGAAGCCGAATACCCAGGGGGCGTCCTCGCGCGCGATCGCGAGCATCCGGTCGATGAGCGCCTGGCGCTCCGGACCGTCGGCCATGTTTTTCATGCGCTCGAACAGCTTGTCGTACTCGGGGTTCTGGTAGTTCGCGGCGTTCTCGCCGCCGGTCTTCGCGCGCGACTGCGGCCCGTTGAGCAGGAACATGAAGTTCTCGGGATCCGGATAGTCGGCATTCCAGCCGAGGAAGAAGAGTTGCGTGTTGCCCTGCCGGATCTTCTCCTGGAAGCGGTTCCAGTCCGTGGCGCGGATCTCGAGCTGGATGTTGAGCTTCGCGAACTGGCGCCGGTACCAATCGAGGCGCGGCTTGTCGCCCGGCCCGCGCTGCACGGTGTCGAGGTGCAGCACCAGCGGCTGGCCGGTCTTCGCGTCGCGGCCGTCCGGGAACCCGGCCTCGGCCAGCAGGCGGCGCGCCACGTCGATCGACTTGCGCTGCGGCTGGCCATTCACCAGGTCGTACACCACCGGGTTCACGCCCTCCGGACCGTCGCGGTAACCGAAGATCCCCGGGGGGATCGGCCCCTGCCCCGGAATGCCGCGTCCGTTCTGGAAGATGGAGATGAACTCCTCCCAGTCGAGCGCGATCGAGATCGCCTGCCGGAGCTTGCGGGCGCGGTCGTCCAGTCCGCCCACGACGGGGTCGAGGAAGTTGAACGCGAGATAGAACGTCGAGGTGCCCACGGAGGTCCGCAGCCAGATGCCCTTCGCCTCCATGTCGGGCGACAGGCTCGCCTCGCCCTCCAGGTCGATGCGTACCGCCTGGTCGAAGTTGTCCGAGCTGATGCCCGACTGGTCGTAGTACCCCTGCAGGAACTTGTTCCAGTACGGAATCCCCTCCTTCTCGCGGGTGTAGACCACCTCGTCGATGAACGGCCCGATCTTCCCCGCGTCGCGCAGCAGCCCCGTCTCGCGGTCGCCGGGTTCGCCCTCGCCCGGATACGCTTCGCCGCGGAAGTTCGGGTTGCGCTTGAGCACCATGCGCGCGTTCGGATTGTTCTCGGCCAGCATGAACGCGCCGGTGCCCACGGGATACCAGTCGAGCGTGAGATTGCGGCCCTCGTTCATCCCGCGCTGCGCGTGGAAGCGCTCGGCCTCCACCGGCATCGGCGCGAAGAACGGCATGGCGAGCCAGTACTTGAACTGCGGATAGCGGCCCTTGATGCGCACCCGGTAGGTGTACCGGTCGACGACCTCCACGCCCGACAGGGGAAACCGGCGCAGGTCGATCCACGGGAGCCCGCGATCCACCGGGCCGTGCTCGGCGCGATGCGCTTCGGTCACCCGCTTGTTCTCCGCATCGAGCGCGGCCGCGAGTTCCTTCATGCCGACGATGTACTGGCTCATGTGGCCGTAGATCGGCGAGACCAGGCGCGGATGCGCGAGACGCTTGATCTGGTAGACGTAGTCCTCGGCCACCAGCTCCCGCGTGCCCGTCTCGGCGAAGTCGGCCAGGGTGAAGCGCCGGTCGATCTCCTCGCGGGGCAGGTCGAGATAGCGCGGACGCCCGGCGGCATCGACGGCGAACGCCGGATGCGGCGCGTAGCGGATGCCGGGGCGGATGCGGATCTCGTACTCGCTGAATGCGATCGCGCCGGCGGGTGCGTCCTCCGGGAGCGGCCGCCCCTGCGCGTCGAGATAGCGCACCGTGGGCATCCCGTCGGCGGTGAGCGGCACGAGCTCGTACGGCCGCTTGAGGTAGTGGTACTGCAGCGGCGGCTCGTACACCTGCGCGGTGAAGCCCCACTCGTCGGAGGTGTAGGAGCGGGCCGGATCGAGCGTCTTGGGGCGCTCGATGAACGAGGTATAGAGGATGTTCCGGCCGCGCTCGGACGCCCGATACGGATCGTTCCAGGCATCGCTGCACCCGGCCACGAGAACCGCGAAGAGAAGGAGGACGCCGACTGCGGCACGCATGGCCGGGCAGTGTATCAGGCGCCCGCGAGGAGAAACCCCAGGGGGCGCCGGTATAATCCCGCCCTTCCCGAAGGAGGCTCCATGGCGTTCCTGCACGGCAAGAAGATCCTCATCACGGGCCTGCTCAGCCAGCGCTCGATCGCCTACGGCATTGCCGCGGCGTGCCGCCGCGAGGGCGCGGACCTCGCGTTCACCTACCAGAACGATCGCTTCCGCGACCGCGTGACCGACATGGCGCGGGAATTCGGATCGGACCTCGTGTTCCCGTGCGACGTGGCGAGCGACGACGAGATCACCGCCCTCGCTGGCGCCCTGCGGGAGCGCTGGGGCGGGCTCGACGGCTGCGTGCACGCCATCGCCTTCGCACCGCGCGAGGCGATCGCCGGCGACCTGTTCGACGGCCTCAACCGGGAGTCCTTCCGCATCGCGCACGACGTGTCGAGCTACAGCTTTCCGGCGCTCGCGAAGGCGCTGCTGCCGCTGATGGAAGGACGCCGCGCAGCGCTCGTCACCCTGACCTACCTCGGCGCCGAGCGCGTCGTGCCCAACTACAACACGATGGGCATCGCCAAGGCCAGCCTGGAGGCGGCGGTGCGCTACATGGCCGCGAGCCTGGGGCCGCGGGGCATCCGCGTGAACGGCGTGTCGGCGGGTCCGATCAAGACGCTCGCCGCCAGCGGCATCGCGGGGTTCGGGAAGATCCTCAAGTTCGTCGAGGAGCACGCTCCGCTGCGCCGGAACGTCGCCATCGAGGACGTGGGCAACGCCGCTGCGTTCCTGCTCTCCGATCTCGCCGCGGGCATCACCGGCGAGATCACCTACGTCGACTGCGGCTTCAATACCGTGGTAGGCGGCATGGCGGGGAGCGCCGCGGCCGAGAGCACCTGACGCCACGGCGACACGCCGCGCCGCGAGTCGCGGCTGGCCCCGCGGGTACGCGCTAGCCGCCGCTCTTCTTCTCGATCGCGGCGGCGTTGATCTCGACCTTCGAGCGGGCGCGTACGCCCTTGGCGAGCGCCTCGTAGTCCTCGCGGGCCGCCTGCCGCGCCAGCGCGAACTCGATCGCCTTCACGCGGTTCTCGTCGAGGTTCTGCGGCACGCCGACCTTGCTCACCCGATAGATCGCATAGCCGCCAGGCAAGTCCACGCCGACGTACGCCGGCAGCTTCGACGGGTCCGCCCGGAAGACGGGGTTGATCGCCGGCGGGTTCAGCCCGGCCGGGTTCTCCCGCGAGACGCTTCGCGCAGGCCCCCATGCGCCACCGGCATCCTTGCCCGCCTGCAGCTCCGCGAGCTTCGCCATGCCGGCCTTCTTCGCCAGGGCATCGGCCTCGCGTGCAACGAGCTCCTTGGCGATCTCCGCCTTCACCTCCTCGAACGGGCGCTGCGTCGGCGGCTTGTGATCGACCACGCGCGCGACGACAAGGCGACCCGGCGCGACCTCGACGAGCTCGGTGTTGCGCCGCTCCTTCAGCGACTCCGACGAGAAGATGGCCGAGACGAGCTTCGGATTCGCGAGGGCCGGAGGCGGATTCTCCGCCGTGAACCACTCGGTGCCGGCGACTTTCAGGCCGAGCTTCTCCACCGCGGGCTGCAGCGTGTCCGGCTGCTCGTAGGCGAGGTTGCTGAGCTGGTCCGCGGCCTCGGGAAAGCGCTTGGCGACCTTCTGGCGCCGGAGGTCGCGCTCGATCTCGGCGCGCGCCGCCTCGAACGCCTTCCCGCCCTGGGGCGCGTTGATGAGGATGTGGCTCGCGCGGCGCTCGACCTGCTCGCCGTTCTTGCGGACGCCGGTCACCTTGATCACGTGGAACCCGAACTCCGACTCCACCGGGCCGCCGATCTCGTTCTCCTTCTGGCGGAACACCGCGTCCTCGAACGGCTTCACCATCGAGCCCCGTCCGAACCAGCCGAGGTCGCCCCCGTTGGACGCCGAACCCGGGTCCTGCGAGGCGCTCTTCGCCAGCTCCTCGAAGCGCTGCGGCTCCTTGCGGAGCGTCGCCGCGATTTCCTCGGCCTTCTTCCGCGCCGCGGCGCGCTCCTCGTACTTCGGCGCGATGTTCGCCTGCCAGTACGCCTTGACCTCGTCCGCGCTCACCGGCGCAGCCTGGGCGAGCGCTTCCTGATTCAGCTCGACGTACTCCACCTTCACCTGGTCCGGGATGCGGAAGCGGGCCCCGTTCGCGTTGTAGTAGGCCTCCACGGCGTCGGGCGCGAGCTTCACCTGGTTCGCGAAGGCGCCCGCGGAGAAGGCGAGCTCGGAGACCTCGCGCGTCTCCGCGCGCATCTCCGCGAAGCGCCGCGCCTCGGTGCGCGAGACGAAGCTCGAATCCACGAGGCCGCTGGAGAGCTGCTGCAGCACGAGGTCGCTGCGCAGGCTCGCCTCGTACTGCGCCGGCGTCATGTTCTGCGCGCGCAGGAGGGCCTCGTAACGCTCCTTCGAGAAGCGCTCGTTCTCCTGGAACGCAGGCACGGAGGCGATGAGCTCGCGGAGCTGCTGGTCGGTCGCCGCCATGTTGTGCTTCACGGCGAAGCTCGCGAGCACCCGCTGGTTGATCATGCCGTCGAGGAGCTCCTTGCGCGACTCGTCGGTGTCGAGCGCGTCGAGACTGGCGCCGCGCCCCAGCACTTCGCGCATGCGCTCCTTCTGCTGGTCCAGCGCGCGCTGGAACTCCATCTGCGTGATCGTGTACCCGCCGACGTTCGCCACCTCGTTCGGGTTGCTGCCCAGGCCGCGATACGACTCCACGCCCCAGAACATGAACGTGAGGATGATGAGGAACAGGATCGTCTGGATGATCCGCTTGTTCTTGTGGACGAGA
>CAZKHE010000135.1:0-5614 GCA_964552535.1 uncultured Enterobacteriaceae bacterium
CCACGCGCACCCGCCCCGCCGCCGGTCGTCGCGGCTGCGCCCGCGCCCGCGCCCGTCCCGGCCGGGCCTCCGGCGGTCGCACCGCCCCCGGTCGCACCGGCGACTGTGGCCCCCCTTCCGAGTGGTGACTCGGGCTCCCGGCCGGCGCCGGGGCCGTCGGCGTCCGGCAGCACCGCTTCCGCACGTGCCGACGGCCCCACGGGGGCGGCGCCCGCGGACACGGCATCGCGGGCACCGGTGGTCGTGCCGCCCGCGTTCGGCGCGGCTTATCTGCGCAATCCGCCCCCCCGATATCCCCTGGACGCGCGCCGGGAAGGCGCCGAAGGGACCGTCCTCCTGCGCGTCTGGGTCGGCGCGGACGGAGCGCCGACCCGCGTCGAGATGCAACGCTCCAGCGGGCATCGCTCGCTGGACGAAGTCGCGCTCGCCACCGTCAGGAATTGGCGTTTCGTCCCTGCGCAACGCGCCGGCGAGGCCGTAGAAGGAGTGGTGTCGGTCCCGCTGGTGTTCCGGCTCGAGGGCAGCGGGTGACGTAGTTCCCCTCGCCGCGCACGCTTGGCCGGCGATTCGAGCAAAGTTGCGCGGGCCGGTGGCCGTGGTTTGCTACGCCGGTTGCGCGTGTGGTAGAAGAATCGGGTTCGGCCCGCGTCCGCAAGCCGCTTCCCAAGTCCCTGTTTCGCAACCTTGGTTTTCTCTCTTTTCGGCAAGAAGCCGTCCAAGAACGAGACGCCGCTCGTCCGCAAGGTGGAGGAGCGGCAGAAGGCGTTGCGTGAACAGGCCAAGCCCGCAGCGCGTCCCGAGCCCGCGTCGCCGCCGCCGCCGCCGGACGCCGAGGCAGACCTGGATTTCACCCATTTCGTGCCCGGTGGTGCGCCCGCGTCGGGGCCGCCCGCGGCCACGCCCGGCCCGCCGTCGGAGGGGGCGCCTCCGGTCCCGGGCAAGTCCTCGATGTCTATCTCCCAGGGCCTCGACTTCAGCTCACTGGTCGTGCCCGGCGCCGGACCGGCCTCGCAGGCGCCCCCGGCGCCCGCGCCCGAATCGATCGCCCCGCCGGCGAAGGACGCCCAGCGGAAGAAGAGCGGCAAGGCGATCGACTCCGTCCTCTGCATCGAGGTCGAGGAGGGCGGCGGCCACGACATTCCCGCGCCCATCGAGGAGGGCGCGGTGCTGTTCGCCAACGGCCAGGCGGAGGAGGCGCTGGGGCGCATGAAGAACGCGCTGGCTGCCGAAGCGCTCGGCGCCTGGAAGCTGCAGGTCTGGCTCATGATCTTCGACCTGCTGCAGCACCTGGACCGGCGCGCGGAGTTCGAGGAACTCGCGCTCGACTTCGCGGTGAAGTTCGAGCGCTCGCCGCCGTTGTGGGTCGATCCGCCCCCCAAGGCGCCGGCGTCCGCGGGCGGCCGCAGCGCGGCGAACATCGTGCTGTCCGGGACGCTGGGCGCGCAGAGCGCTCCGGCGTTCGAGCAACTGGAGAAATCGGCGGACAAGCAGGCGCGGCTGAAACTCGATTTCTCGCGCCTCCAGGGCGTCGAACCGGAGGGTGCGAAGCTGCTGCTCGCCACCCTGAAGCACCTGCGTGCGGCGAAGAAGGAGTTCGTGCTCGGCGGCGAGGCGCAGCTGGTGAAGGCGCTGCGCGAGAAGGCGGTGGCCGGCGACGCGGCAGTCGACCAGGCGGTGTGGCACCTGCTGCTCGACATCTACCAGCAGCTCGGCCAGATGAACGAGTTCGAGGAGGCGGCCGTCGATTTCGCGGTGACCTACGAGGTGTCGCCGCCGTCGTACGATCCGACCGCAGTCAAGAAGCGGCTCTCCACCGGCACCACGCAGATGATGGAGACCCTGCCCGCGGCCGCCGAAGACCCCGAGGACGACGGCGCCTTCCGCATCGCCGGTGAAGTGGCGGGTCAGAACGACTCGCTCTTCGCCGACCTCGGCGCCTATGCCGCGCAGGCCAATCCGGTGCTGATCGACATGAAACGCACGCGGCGCATCGACTTCATCAACGCCGGGCGCCTGCTCAACGTGCTCGAGAAGCTCAAGGCCGAGGGCAAGCCGATCGTGATCCGCGGCGTGGGCGAGATGATCGTGGCGCTGTTCGCGGTGATGGGCATCCCCAAGGTCGCGCGCATCATCCCGCGGAAGTAGCGCCGTCGGCCGGCGCTTGAAATGCGCCGGGCGTATCCCCATTTCACGGTTTTGAGCGCCTGACCCCCATGGAACAGTTCCACGGCACCACCATCGTCTCGGCGCGTCGCGGCAAGGAGGTCGCCCTCGGCGGCGACGGCCAGGTGACGCTGGGCAACATCGTCGTGAAGGCCGGCGCGCGCAAGGTTCGGCGTCTGTACCAGGACCGCATCCTCGCGGGATTCGCCGGCGGCACCGCGGACGCGTTCACGCTCTTCGAGCGCTTCGAGGGCAAGCTCGACAAGCACCAGGGCAACCTGCTGCGCTCGGCCGTCGAGCTCGCCAAGGACTGGCGCACCGACCGGATGCTCCGCCGCCTCGAAGCCATGCTCGCCGTCGCCGACCGCGACGTCTCGCTCATCATCACCGGCAACGGCGACGTGCTGGAGCCGGAGCACGGGCTGATCGCGATCGGCTCCGGCGGACCGTACGCGCAGGCGGCCGCGCGGGCGCTGCTCGAGAACACCGACCTCGACGCCGAGGCCGTGGTGCGCAAGAGCCTCGGCATCGCCGCGGACCTGTGCATCTACACCAACCAGCAGCACTCGGTCGAAGTGCTGAAGTGACGGACATCCCATGTCGTCGATGACGCCGCAGGAAATCGTTCACGAGCTCGACAAGCACGTGGTCGGTCAGCACGACGCCAAGCGCGCGGTGGCGATTGCGCTGCGCAACCGCTGGCGCCGCCAGCAGGTGGCCGAACCGCTGCGCCAGGAGATCGTCCCGAAGAACATCCTCATGATCGGCCCGACGGGCGTCGGCAAGACCGAGATCGCGCGGCGGCTCGCGCGGCTCGCGGACGCGCCGTTCATCAAGGTCGAGGCGACCAAGTTCACCGAAGTCGGCTACGTCGGGCGCGACGTGGACACCATCATCCGCGACCTCGTCGAGATCGCCATCAAGCAGACGCGCGAGGCGGCGACGCGCCAGGTGCGCACGCGCGCCGAGGACGCCGCCGAGGAGCGCGTGCTCGATGCGCTGCTGCCCCCGGCGCGCGAGGTGGGCTTCGCCCCGCGCGCGGATTCTTCGGACGAATCCGCGGCGCGCCAGAAGTTCCGCAAGAAGCTCCGCGAGGGCGAGCTCGACGACAAGGAAATCGAGATCGAGGTGGCGCAGGCGGCGCCGCAGATGGAGATCATGGCGCCGCCCGGCATGGAGGAGCTGACCTCGCAGATCCAGGGCATGTTCCAGAACCTGGGCGGCGCCCGGCGCAAGCTGCGCAAGCTGAAGATCCGCGAGGCGATGAAGCTGCTCGTGGACGAGGAGGCCGGGAAGCTCGTCAACGACGACGAGCTCAAGACCCGCGCGGTCGCCAACGCCGAGCAGAACGGCATCGTGTTCCTCGACGAGATCGACAAGATCGCCAGCCGCTCGGAAATGCACGGCGCCGACGTCTCGCGCCAGGGCGTGCAGCGCGACCTGCTGCCGCTGGTGGAGGGCACCACGGTGTCGACCAAGTACGGCATGGTGCGCACCGACCACATCCTGTTCATCGCGAGCGGCGCCTTCCACCTGTCGAAGCCCTCGGACCTCATCCCCGAGCTGCAGGGCCGCTTCCCGATCCGCGTCGAGCTGCAGTCCCTGTCGGTGGCCGATTTCGAGCGCATCCTCACGAGCACCGACGCCTGCCTCACCCGGCAGTACGAAGCGCTGCTGGGCACCGAGGAGGTGAAGGTCGCCTTCCAGCCGGACGGCATCCGGCGCCTGGCGGAGATCGCGTACGCGGTGAACGAGAAGACCGAGAACATCGGCGCGCGCCGCCTCTACACGGTGATGGAGAAGCTGCTCGAGGACGTGTCCTTCGAGGCCGGCGGCCGGGGCGCCCAGAGCGTCTCGGTGGACGCCGCCTACGTGGACGCACGGCTCAAGGATCTCGCCCAGAGCGAGGATCTCGCGCGGTACGTGCTGTAAGCTTGCGCGGGTGTCGCGCGTCGCCCGCCTTCTCGCCCTCCTCGCCGCGCTCGCGCTCGCGGCGGGCCCCTTTGCCGCGCGGGGGCACGCCCTCACGCTCGCGCTCGCGGCCGGTGACGTCTGCACCACGGGGGGCGGGACCTCTCCCGCCGTCCCGGATTCGCACGCCAGCCACTGCGAGTGTTGCACCAGCGTCCACGCGCCGCCGCCGTTCGTCCGTCCCCTCGTCGTCGCCTCGCTTCGCGCGACGCCGGTCCACGCGCCCGCGTCCACACCGCAGCGCGCCCCCTGTGCCGCCTCGTTCCTGGCCCGGGCCCCGCCGCCCGCGCTCGTCGTCCCGAGCTGAACCCAACGCAACGAACGATAAGGACAGGAACCATGAAGCGATTGCTCTTCGCGACGCTGGCGCTCGCCCTCGGCGCGGCCGCCCATGCCCAGACGAGCGTGACCGCCGCCTGGGTGCGCGGCACCGTCGGCGGCCAGAAAGCCACCGGCGCTTTCATGAAGCTGCAGCATCCCACCGGCGCCGCCCTGGTCGGCGCCGCCAGCCCGGTCGCGGGGGTGGTGGAGATCCACGAGATGCGCATGGACCAGGACGTGATGCGCATGCGCGCCGTCCCGCGGCTCGAGCTGCCGGCCAACCAGCCGGTGGAGCTCAAGCCGGGCGGCTACCACGTGATGCTGATGGACCTGAAGCAGCCGCTCAGGAAGGGCGACGTCGTGCCCATCACGCTCAGCGTCCAGGGGCGCGACGGCAAGACCGAGTCGATCGAGGTGCGCGCCGAGGTGCGCGAACTCACGGCCGCGGCACCGGCCCCGTCGCACAAGCACTGACGCGGTCCGCGAGGCATCGCGGACAGAAGCAGCCGGCCACCGCATCGAGCCGTTCCAGCGGCGGCAGGCGCGTGCACCAGCACGGCGCCGGGCCCCTCGCCTCGCAGCCGAAGGTCGCCCCGCATCCGGGGCAGACCGACGCCTGCCCGCCGGACTCTGCCATCGTGTCAGTGTGCATTCACCTTCCTCCGACCGGCCGATCGTCTGCGTCACGCCACGCGAAAGTGCGGCTTGAAAGCGCGGACGGCCGCCCTATCTTTGGGGTGTGGGCCCAAGGCCCGGATCAGCAACCAAGGATTGCAGAGGAGAGCGAGCATGGCAAACATCACCCGCGTCGATCCGTTCGGCGATCTGTTCGACGACCTGATGAAGGGCTTCTTCGTCCGCCCGATCGGAGGCCAGGCCGGCGCGCAGCTGCCCGAGCGGCTGAAGGTGGAAGTGGCCGAGCAGAACGGCAACTACAAGGTCGTCGCCGAGATTCCCGGCGTCAGGAAAGAGGACATCCACGTGACCATCGACGGCGACCAGGTCACCATCGCTGCCGAGGTGAAGCAGGAGAAGGAAGCCAAGGAAGGCGAGCGCGTCGTCCACAGCGAGCGCTACTACGGCAAGGTCGCCCGCAGCTTCCGGCTGGGGCAGGACATCGACCAGTCGCAGGCGCAGGCCAAGTATGAGAACGGCCTGC
>CAZKHE010000135.1:5714-12363 GCA_964552535.1 uncultured Enterobacteriaceae bacterium
TGGAGCTGGTGCTGCCGAAGAAGCAGAACGCGCAGGCGCAGCGACTGACGATCGCGTAAGGCAGGCCGCTGACATGGGGGATCTGCAAGGGGGCGCCGCCCCCTTGCACGTCCCGGTCGAGAACGGCCTGCTGGAGCTGGTGCTGCCGAAGAAGCAGAACGCGCAGGCGCAGCGACTGACGATCGCATAAGACCGGCCGCACTCCGGAGCGCCCCTCCCTCGCTCCGGGCCGGAGAACGGCCGCCCGCCACGGGCGGCCGTTCCTTTTCCGGCGCGGCGCGCGGGTACAATGCCGCGTCGCAAAACCTTCCGGAAAGCCCATGTCGTCCGCACCGACGCCGGTTTCCCCGGCGGCCAAGGCCGCGACCCTCGCGCGCGCCCTGCCCTACATCAAGCGTTTCCACGGCAAGACCATCGTGGTGAAGTACGGCGGCAACGCGATGACCGACCTCGCGCTGCAGAAGTCGTTCGCGCACGACGTGGTGCTGCTCAAGCTGGTGGGCATGAATCCCGTGGTCGTGCACGGCGGGGGACCGCAGATCGAACAGCTCCTCGGACGGCTCGGCAAGAAGGGCGAGTTCGTGCAGGGCATGCGGGTCACCGATGCCGAGACCATGGACGTGGTCGAGATGGTGCTCGGCGGCGCGGTGAACAAGGACATCGTCACGCTCATCAATCAGGCCGGGGGCAAGGCGGTGGGCCTGACCGGGCAGGACGGTACGTTCATCCATGCCCGCAAGCTGCTGCTGCCGAACAAGGACAAGCCCGAGGAGATGATCGACATCGGCCAGGTCGGCGAGATCGCCTCGATCGACCCGTCGGTCATCGAGACGCTCGAGGCCGGGGGCTTCATCCCGGTGGTGGCGCCCATCGGCGTGGGCGAGGAGGGCGAGTCCTACAACATCAACGCGGACCTCGTCGCCGGCAAGCTGGCGGAAGTGCTGCGCGCCGAGAAGCTCGTGCTGCTCACCAACACGCCCGGCGTGCTGGACAAGGACGGGAAGCTCCTCACCGGCCTGACGCCCAAGGGCATCGACGATCTGGTGGCGGACGGCACGCTGTCCGGCGGCATGCTGCCGAAGATCTCGTCCGCGCTCGACGCCGCGCGCAGCGGCGTCAAGAGCGTGCACATCATCGACGGCCGAGTGGAGCACGCGCTGCTGCTCGAAATCCTCACCGACGAGGGCATCGGCACGCTCATCCGCAGCAAGTGAGCGGCGCGCTAGAGCGGTCGGCCCTGGGGGTCCACGAGGCCGTCGAGATAACCCTCGGCCGCCGCGTAGATCGACAGCGTGCGCCGGCGCGGCGCGGCGCTGAACGACAGGTGGACCCAGCGCCCGAATTCGAGAATGCATTGATCGAACTCGAGGCCCGAATCCCGGATGGCCCGCGCCACGTCGGCCGGCGTGCCGTAGCCCGGGCAGCAGAAGTCCACCGCTTCGCCGCGGGTGTGCTGCGAGGCCGGCGCGCCACCGACGGCGACGTTCACGGCGGGCGCGCGGTAGCCGCTCGAGATGTCCAGCGGATGGCCGAGCAGGCGTCGCACCCGGTCGAGCCCGCGCGCAACGCGGCGCAGGTTGGCGAGCACCTCGGCCGGCGGCGTGTTGTCGAGGCCGCGCGCGATGGCGGTGTCGGAGTGCGCGAGCCGCGCGAGCGTGTAGTACGAGGACAGACGCATGGGAAGCGACCGCGATGCTAACGTGGATCTTCGATCTCGATAACACCCTCCACGACGCCGGTCCGCACATCTTCCCGCACATCAACCGCAGCATGACGGCCTACCTGCGCGAGCACCTGCAGCTGTCCGAGGAGGAAGCGAACGCCACGCGCACGCGGTACTGGAAGACCTACGGCGCGACGCTGCTCGGCCTCGTCCGCCACCACGGCACCGATCCGCACCACTTCCTGTGGCAGACGCACCAGTTTCCGGAGCTCGACCGGATGGTGGTGTCGGACCGCGCCGAGCTCGCGGCGGTGAAGCGGTTGCGCGGGCGGAAGGTCCTCTACACCAACTCGCCGCATCACTATGCGCTGGCGGTGCTGGACGTGCTCGGCATCGCGGGACTGTTCGACGCGGTGTACGCGATCGAGCACGTGCGCTTCCAGCCCAAGCCCATGCTCGGCGGGTTCCGCCGGCTCCTGCACCACGAGCGCATCGCTCCGGCGCAGGCGGTCATGGTCGACGACACGCTCATGAACCTCCGCGCCGCGCGCCGGCTCGGGATGCGGACCGTCTGGGTCAGCCGGGCGGCGCGCTCGCCCCACTACGTCGATGTCCGTGTCGGTTCCGTGCGACAACTCCCTCGACTCTCGGATAGACTGGGCGCCGCGCGGTAGCGAGCGCTCACTGGAAGGCGTCTGCAAGGAACGCCAGGCGCTCCGCACCCGCGCGTGGGACGAGGGAGAGACAGCCATGGCGACCAGACCGGGCGAGCGCAGGGTGCAGATCCTGCACACGCTTGCCGAGATGCTGCAGGACCCGAAGGGCGAGAAGATCACCACCGCGGCGCTCGCCGCGCGGCTCGACGTTTCGGAAGCCGCGCTGTATCGCCACTTCGCCAGCAAGGCGCAGATGTACGAGGGGCTGATCGAGTTCATCGAGCAGACCGTCTTCGGGCTCACCAACAAGATCATTGCCGAGGAAGAGGGCGGGCTCGCGCAGCTGCGCGGCATCGTTTCCATGCTGCTCGGCTTCGCCGAGAAGAACCCGGGCATGACGCGCGTGCTCATCGGCGACGTGCTCGTGAACGAGGACGAGCGGCTGCAGGCCCGCATCAACCAGCTCCACGACCGCATCGAGGCAACGCTGAAGCAATGCCTTCGGCTCGCCGCGACACAGGCCGCGGAACGCGAGGGGCGCGCGGCGGAGCCCGAGGACCAGGCGCCGCACGCCAACCTCATTCTCGCGTACGTCGTCGGACGCTGGCACCAGTTCGCCAAGAGCGGCTTTCGCCGCAAGCCGACCGATCTGGCCGAGCGCCAGTGGCCGCTATTGGCCTGAGCGGTCGCGGCGCATCGGGCCGCAGACCGGGCAGCCGGGGTCGCGCTTGAGGCGGATGGTCCGCCAGTCCATCGCAAGCGCGTCGAGGATCAGCAGGCGGCCGACCAGCGGCTCGCCCGCGCGGGCGACGACCTTCAGCGCCTCGGCCGCCTGCGTCGCGCCGATGATGCCGACGAGCGGCGCGAACACGCCCATGACGGCGCAGCGCATCTCCTCCGTCTCGGCGTCTTCGGGAAACAGGCACGCGTAGCAGGGCGCGTCGTCCCGCGTCAGATCGAACACGCTCACCTGGCCGTCGAAGCGCACTGCGGCACCGGACACGAGCGGCTTGCGGTGCCGGGCGCAGGCGCGATTGACCGCGTGACGCGTGGCGAAGTTGTCGCTGCAGTCGAGCACGATGTCGGCAGCGGCGACCGCAGCGTCGAGCGCGGCGCCCTCCAGACGCTGCTCCAGGGCGACCGCGCGCACCTCGGGATTGATGCGGCCGATGGCCTCGCGGCCGGACTGCGCCTTCGGCCGGCCGATGCTCGACGTCGTGTGCATGATCTGGCGCTGCAGGTTGGTCAGGTCGACCGTGTCGGCATCGGCGAGCGTGATCGCGCCCATGCCCGCCGAAGCCAGATAGAGGGCGACGGGGGAACCGAGGCCCCCCGCACCGATCACGAGCGCGTGCGCCGCGAGGATGCGCGATTGGCCCTCCACGCCGATCTCGGGCAGCAGGATGTGGCGCGAATAGCGCAGCAGCTGATCGTCGTTCATGGGGCCAAGACTAAAAGAAAACGGCCGGCGTGCGCGAGGCACGCCGGCCGTTGCGGAGTGACGCGACTCAGTTCTTGGCTTCGGGTTTCGCCTCGGCCTTCGTCTCCGGCGCTTTCGCCAGCACCGGCAGGCCCTTGAGGTGATTCACCGCCTGCTTGAGCTGGAAGTCGTCGGCCGAGCCGAGCTCGATCGGCTTCTGGTCCTCGGGGCGCGTGCTCGAGGCCGGCGACTCGGGCTTCTTGTCCTCGGGCTTGACCGTCGGCGTCTCGCCCTTGTCGCCCGACAGGTGCTTGATGAGATCCGCCTCCCGTACGCGGCTCGACGGTGCGCCCGGTTCCTCCACCACGATGTCGGGCGTGATGCCCTTCGCCTGGATGGAGCGGCCGTGGGGCGTGAAGTACCGTGCCGTGGTGAGCTTGATCGCCGTGTTGTTCCCGAGCGGAAGGATGGTCTGCACCGACCCCTTGCCGAACGTGGTGGTGCCCATCACCGTGGCGCGCTTGTAGTCCTGCAGGGCCCCGGCCACGATCTCGGAGGCCGATGCCGAGCCGCCGTTGACCAGCACCACCATCGGGACGTTCTTGACCGCCGCCGGCAGGCTGCGCAGGTAGTCTTCGCGCGTGCCGCGCAGGTAATCCGACGGCATCGCCTTGTATTCGCGCTTCGCGTCCTCGGTGCGCCCGTCGGTGGAGACGACCTTCACGTTCGGCGGCAGGAACGCCGCGGAGATGCCCACCGCACCGTTGAGCAGGCCGCCCGGGTCGTTGCGCAGGTCGAGGATGAGGCCCTTGAGCGGCCCGTCCTTGTACAGCGCGTTGATGTGCTTCACCAGGTTCTCGCCGGTGTGCTCCTGGAACTGCGAGACCCGCACCCAGCCGATGCCGGGCTCGATCATCTTCGACTTCACGCTCTGCACGCGGATCACGTCGCGCATCAGGGTGAACTCCAGGGGCTTCGATTCGCCCTTGCGCATGACCGTGAGCTTGATGGAGGTCTTCGGCTTGCCGCGCATGCGCTTGACGGCGTCGTTGAGGGTCATGCCCTTCACCGGCGTCTCGTCGAGCTTGATGATCAGGTCACCGGGCTTGAGGCCGGCCCGGAACGCGGGCGTGTCCTCGATCGGCGAGACGACCTTCACGAAGCCGTCCTCCATGCCGACCTCGATGCCGAGGCCGCCGAACTCGCCCTGGGTGCCGACCTGCAGTTCCTTGAAGGCCTCCTGGTCGAGATACGCGGAGTGCGGGTCGAGGCCCGTCAGCATGCCGTTGATGGCCTCGGTGATGAGCTTCCGGTCCTCGACGTTCTCGACGTAGCCGGTCTTGATCGCCCCGAACACTTCGGCGAACGCACGCAGCTCGTCCACCGGGAGCGGGAACTTGGCGGCATCGCGCTGCGCCACCGCCGAGAAATTGAGGCTGAGCGCCACGCCGGCGAACACGCCGACGAGCACCAGACCGATCTGCTTGAATTTGTTGCGCATGAACCCCGCTCCGACGCTACTTCGCCGATACCCAGGACAGCGGATCGAACGCCCGCCCCTGATGCCTGATTTCAAAGTATAAGCCCGAAGTTTCCGCCCCGCCGCTCGCGCCGACGGTCGCAACCGCCTCGCCGCCGTGAACTGCGTCACCGAGGCGCTTCAGCACCGCCTCGTTGTTTCCGTAAATGGTCATGTAGTCGTCGCCGTGGTCGAGGATGAGCAGGTTGCCGAAACCGCGCATCCACTCCGCGAACACCACCCGCCCCGCGGCAACCGCACGGACCTCGTCGCCCTCCCGTGCAGCAATGAAGATGCCTTTGCCGCCACCGGGCTGACCTTGTCGTGGAGTCCCGAAACGGCCCGCGAGTTCCCCCCGGACCGGCAGGCGCAACCGGCCCTTGAGCGTGGCGAAAGCCTGCACCGGGCTCCCTCGCTCCGGCACAGCCTCGTTCCGGGCGCGCTCATCGGTGCGCGCAGCCTCGGTGCGGTTCGGTTCGCTCCGCGGGGGTGTCTCCCGCGGCGCGGGCCGCTTCGCCGGCGGCGTGCCGCGCAAGGTACGAGCGATCTCCTCGACCAGTTTCGCGAGCCGCGTCTCGTCGCGCTGCAGGCGGCTCACCTCCGTGCGCTGCGCGCGCAGCTCCCCGGCCACGCGGTCGAGGGTGCGCCGGCGCTCGGCCTGCTGTTGCGCGAGCTGCTTGCGTTCGCGGCCGGCCGCCTCGGCCAGGGCGGCGATCTCGGCGGCCTTCTCCCCCGCCTGGCGCTCCAGGTCCGCGAGGCGCGCGAGATCCCGGCGCAGGCCCTCCACCATTGCGAGCTGCGCGCGCGACAGGTAGCCGAAGTAGGCGAGCTGGCGGGCCGTACGCGAGGCTTCCTCGCCGGAGAGCAGGACGCGGAGCGCGCCCGCCTCGCCGGTGACGTAGCGGGCGTGCAGCAGGCGGCCCAGATCCGCGCTGCGACCGTCTAGCTCGGCCTGGAGGCGCCGCGCGGCCTCGGCGAGCTTTGCCTGCTCGGCCTGCGCCGCCCGGCTGTCGGCGGCGAGCTTCGCGAGTGTCCGGTTGGCCTCGGAGATCGCCTCCTCGGAGGCCTTCAGCGCGTCGGCGGCCTCGGCCCGGCGTCCCTCGGTCGCGGCCAGCTCGCCGCGCAGGGATTGCAGGCGCTCGCGCAGCGCCTTGAGGTCGTCGGCCTCCGCGGCGCCTGCCGGCGGCACGCCGAGCGCGCACGCTGCGCCGAGCGCAGCCGCGGCTGCCCAACCGTGGATCAAGCGCCGGCGCGGCTCTGGTTCGCGACGGCGCGGGCGCGGGCTTCGGCCTCCGCGGCGTCGCCCAGGTAGTAGCGGCGCAGCGGCTTGAGGTCGTCGTCCAGCTCGTACACCAGCGGGATCGCCGTGGGGATGTTGAGCTCGACGATCT
>CAZKHE010000136.1:0-12016 GCA_964552535.1 uncultured Enterobacteriaceae bacterium
GCCGGTCCATCTTGCGCAGCACCAGCATGTCGAGGTACTGCACCGGCACGTTGGACTTGCAGCGGAAGGCGCCGACCGGGATGCGATTGGCGACCACGATCACGCTCTTGCAGTACGGCGAGATGCGGTCCGGCGTCTGCGGCCAGCGCGGATCGGGCGGGAAGGCGTTGAGCGTCGCCGCCGAGGCGATGCCGACCAGGTCAGCGCCGAGCGCCTTCGCGCGCGCCTTCACGGCGGCGGCGTCGGGACGACCGGAGAGCGGGGGCGAGTCGATGCGCGGCATGCGGCCATTCTGGCGGGGCGCGGCGCCGGCTGGCTATCCGGATTCCGACAGCGCCGATCGCGCCCGTTTGACAGCGCGCGGCACGCGGCGAAGAATGCGGCGCATGCCGGCCTTCGATCACGCCGCCGCGTTCCGGACGCGCTCGCTCGACGCGGCGCGCGAGCACGTGGGCGGTGTGTTCGCGGCGCATCGCCTGTCGTGCGGCGTACGCGAGCTCGATTTCGTCCACGAGCGCCGCGACCGCCCGCGCGCCTCGCTCAACCGCCTGCGCTACGGCGCGGAGGTCGTCGTCGAAGCCCCCGCGCTGCAGGGGTTCTATCTCCTGCAGTGCACGCTCGCGGGCCGGTGCGAGATCGAGCTCGGCCGCCGCGCGGTGACCGTGGGCGCCGGCGACCTGCTCGTGGTGAATCCGACGCGGCCCTACCGGAAGCGCTGGAGCGCCGACTGCACGCAACTCATCGCGCGCCTCGATCGCGACCTGGTGGACGAAGCGTGGACGATGCGCCATGGCGAGCCGCCGCGCGCGCCGCTCGAGTTCGCCTTCGCCAACGTGCCCGCCGCCGCCGCCGCGCCCCTCGCCGCCGCACTGCTTGCCGCGGATCGCGGACGGGTCGGGGAGCGCGCGCTCGCCGACGCGCTCGTCGCCGTGCTGCCGCCCGTGGAAGCGGACGATGCGCTCGACGGTGCCGCCACGCTGGTGCGCCGCGCCGAAGCCTTCATGGCGGCGCACCTGGGCGCCGAGATCGGTGTGGCCGACATCGCGCAATCGGCCGCCGCCACGGCGCGCACGCTCGAGCGCGCCTTCCGCCGCGTGCGGAATGCGACCGTGGTCGGGCACCTGCGCACGATGCGGCTCGACCGCGCGCGCCAGGAACTGCACGCCGCGCGCGCCGACGGCCGGAGCGTCACGGCAGTCGCCGCCGCGCTCGGCCTCCTGCACGCCGGGCGCTTCGCAGTGGATTACCGCCGCCGCTTCGGCGAATCCCCCTCCGCGACGCTGCGCGGGCCCCATTAGCAGACGGGAGTACCGCATGGACCTGCCGCGCAGTACCGACCGCATCCTGACCACCCACGTCGGCAGCCTGCCGCGTCCGCATGCCGTGCTCGACCTCATGAAGGCGCGGCTGACCGGCGCTGCGGTGGACACCGACGAGTACGAGACGCGCATGGCGGAGGCCGTGCGCGACGTCGTCCGCGCGCAGGTGGAGAACGGCGTGGACATCGTGAACGACGGCGAGGTGGCGAAGCCCGGCTTCACGAGCTACGTGCGCGACCGGCTCGCCGGCTTCGAGGCGCGGCCCGGTGCAGGGCGCCGGCAGTTCCAGGACGAGGTGCGCGCCTTCCCCGAGTACTACGAGGCGTACTTCGGGCGGGCCATGTTCGGTGCGGCGCTGGTACCGCTGCATCCGATGGTGTGCGTCGGCCCGGTGAGCTATCGCGGCGAGGCGGCCCTCGCGCGCGATCTCGCCAACCTCAAGGCCGCGCTCGCCGACGTGGCGTGCGCCGGCGCCTTCGTCCCGGCGATCGCGCCCGGCGGCGTGGGACTGAACGCGTACTACCCGAGCGAGGAGGCGTTCCTCGAGGCGGTGGGCGAGGCGCTGCGCGTGGAGTATCTCGCCATCGTCGCGGCCGGGTTCCTGCTCCAGATCGACGACCCGTACCTCTCGGAGGTACTGGGCGATTCCGGCCTGGACCCCGCCGAGCGGCACACGCGCGCCGAGCAGCACGTCGCCGCGATCAACCACGCGCTGCGCGGCATTCCGCCGGAGCGGGTGCGCTTCCACACCTGCTACGGCATCAACGAGGGACCGCGCGTCTACGAGGCCTCGCTCGGCGACGTCGTGCCGTACATGCTGCGCGTCAACGCCGCCGCGTACTCGTTCGAGGCCGCCAACTGCCGCCACGAGCACGAGTACCACCTCTGGGAGAGCGTGAAGCTGCCCGCGGGCAAGGTCATCCTGCCCGGCGTCATCACCCACGCGAGCAACATCGTCGAGCACCACGAGCTGATCGCCGAGCGGCTGGTGCGCTTCGCCGAGCGGGTCGGACGCGAGAACGTGATGGCGAGCGCCGACTGCGGCTTCTCTTCGCAGGCGTGCTACCGCACGGAGGTGGACCCGAAGGTCATGTGGGCGAAGTTCCGGTCGATGGCGGAAGGCGCGCGGCTGGCGTCGCGCCGGCTTTGGGGGCGCGCCGACTGAGGGGCGGCACGCGTGTTG
Source organism: uncultured Enterobacteriaceae bacterium (assembly GCA_964552535.1). Classification (GTDB taxonomy): domain Bacteria; phylum Pseudomonadota; class Gammaproteobacteria; order Burkholderiales; family SG8-39; genus CAZKHE01. The sequence goes on from CAZKHE010000136.1 coordinate 2,503, forward strand.
CGTGGCAGGGCCTTGCCCATGTCCGCGCCATGCTCCTGGCCCCCTCCCTCGCCGCCGTCCTGATCCTCGCCGCCGTCCACGTCCTGACGCCACGCCTGCGCGGCCTCGGCGGCCGGCCGCGCAGCGTCTGGCTGTCGCTCGCCGGAGGCGCTTCGGTCGCCTACGTGTTCATCCACGTCCTGCCCGAGCTCGGCGCGGCCCAGGCCATCCTGCGCGAATCCATCCCGGCGCCGGCGGATTTTCTCGAGCACCACGTCTACCTGGTCGCCGTCGCGGGCCTCGCCGCGTTCTATGGTCTCGACCGGCTCGCGCTCCGCGCCCGGCGGCGCGGGGCGCAGGCGAACGGGGAGGCCATGCCGGCCGGGGTGTTCTGGATCCACGTCGGCGCATTCGCCGCGTACAACGTGCTGATCGGCTACCTGCTGCTCCACGGCGACCACGAGACCCTCGGCGACCTCGTCACGTTCGCCGTCGCGATGGCGGTCCACTTCGTCGTGACCGACCACGCGCTGTACCTGCACCACCGGGGACGCTACCGCAGCATCGGCCGCTGGGTGCTTGCCGCCGCCGTGGTCGGGGGTTGGGCACTCGGCACCCGCACCGCGCTCACCGAGGCGGGCATCGCGGTGCTGTTCGCCTTCCTTGCCGGAGGCGTCATCCTCAACGTGCTGAAGGAAGAACTGCCCGAGGAGCGCGAGAGCCGCTACGGCGCCTTCGCGCTCGGTCTCGCGGGCTACGCCGCGCTGCTGCTCGCCCTGAACGGCTAGGTCCAGTCGATCCCGAACGCTGCCCCATCCCGCACGACCCGCCCGCAGCCCGGCGACTGGAAGTGCGCGGTCATGAGCCGGGTGGGCGTGCCGGCGACCCGCTCGAGCAGGCCGCGGCGCACGCGGCGCGACGCCTCGGCGTCGTAGCAGAACCGCGTGGACCAGTCGGGGTGCACGAGTTGCACCGGGTGGTGGAGCACGTCGCCGGAGAAGATCGCGTGCTGCCCGCCGCGCTCCAGATGAATGAGCACGTTGCCCGGCGTGTGGCCCGGTGCGGCCTCGAGGTACAGCCCCGCCGCGACGCGATGGTCGCTTGCGACCAGCCGCGCCTGGCCGTTCGCCACTACCGGCAGCACGCTGTCCGCGAACGAGCCGTAGTTGACCGGGACCTCGGGACCCGCGTCGTGCGCGGCGCGATAGTGCCGATACTCCGCCTCCGCCATCAGGTATTCGGCATTGGGGAACGTGGGCACCCACCGGCCGTCCACGAGCCGCGTGTTCCAGCCGACGTGATCGGCGTGCAGGTGCGTGCACATGACGCAGTCGACGTCCTCCGGGCGCACGCCGGCCGCGGCCAGGCGCTCGAGATAGGGGCCGCGCTTCCGGTTCCAGGCGGCGTACCGCTCGCGCGGCTTGTGGTCGCCGATGCACGTATCGACGAGGAGGGTGCGCGACGGCGTGCGCACGAGCCAGGTGTGGAAGGAGAGCAGCAGCCGGAAGCCGGCGCCGTCCACGAAGCGATCGCCGAAGCGCGGCGCCAGGCGCGCGAGCGCCTCCGGCGTGGCGTCCGGATACATCACGTCCGCCGGCATCGGGAAGTCCTCGAGGTCGGGCACCCGGGTCACGCGGCAGTCGCCGAAAACGAAATCGTCCATGCAGAAGCTCCTGATGCGTGGACCGATCGTACACGCTGACTTGACCGCCGGCGCGCCCGCCACTTACCCTCCGCGGGCACGATACGCCCGCACATCACGAGGAAATTCACTGATGAAACGCATCGCTCTCGCCGCACTGGCCGCCGCGGCACTCGCCACCGGCGCGCACGCCGCCGATCGCGTCAAGGTCGGCTTCATCTCCACGCTCTCCGGCCCCAACGCCGCGCTCGGCATCGACATCCGCGACGCATTCCAGCTCGCGGTCAAGATGAACGGCGGCAAGCTGGGCGGACTGCCGGCCGAGGTGATCGTCGTCGACGACCAGTTCAACCCCGACACCGGCAAGCAGGCCGCCGACCGGCTGATCAAGCGCGACCGCGTGGACTTCCTCACCGGCATCGTGTTCTCGAACATCCTCCTCGCCGCGGTGCCGCCGGCGATCGAGGCGAAGACCATCGTCGTCAGCGCGAACGCCGGCCCGTCGCAGCTCGCCGGCGAGCAGTGCAACCGCTACTTCTTCTCCGCCTCCTGGCAGAACGACGTCAACAACGGCGCGCCGGGCATGCTCGCGACGCAGCGGGAGTACAAGAACGTGTACCTCATCGCGCCCAACTACCCGGCCGGGCGCGACGCGCTGAACGGGTTCAAGAGCTACTACAAGGGCAAGGTGGTCGACGAGGTGTACACCAAGCTCGGCCAGCTCGACTACTCGGCGGAAATCGCGCAGATCCGCGCCGCCAAGCCCGATGCGCTGTTCTTCTTCCTGCCCGGCGGCATGGGCGTCAACTTCATCAAGCAGTTCGTCGCCGCGGGGCTCTCCAAGGACATCCGCATGCTGACCGCGGGCGTCGGCGCCGACGAGGACATCATCAAGGCGGTGGGCGATCCGATGCTCGGACTCTTCAACACCGCACACTGGGGCCACGATCTCGAGAACCCGCAGAACCGCAAGTTCGTCGAGGCGTTCCAGAAGGAGTACGGCCGTCTGCCCACGGTGTACGCCGCGCAGGGCTACGACACCGCGCTGCTGATCGATGCGGCGGTGCGCGACGTGAAGGGCAAGGTCGAGGACCGCGAAGCCGTGATCAAGGCGCTGCGCGCGAAGAAGTTCCAGTCGGTGCGCGGCGACTTCCGCTGGGGCAACAACAACTTCCCGATCCAGGACTGGTACCTGCGCGTGATCGGCAAGGACGCACAGGGGCGCATCACCAACAAGGTGATCGGCACGGTGGCGAAGGACGTCGGCGACCTCCACGCCGCGAAGTGCGCGCTCAAGTGGTGAGCACGGGACTCGACGCTTCCGGCCCGATTCCCGGCTACTACGATTCGCCATGGCCCGCCGAGTGCGGCGGGCCACGGCGGCAGAAGGCGCCGCGCAGCCCCGGCCTGGCCCTCGGGCCGGGCACCCGTCTCGTGCAGCACACGCGCACGAACGGCGAGTGGAACGTCATGATGGTGTTGCGCGCGCCCGGCGAGGTCTTCCTCCAGTACAACAACCCGATCGGCGCGCCCGAGTCCTACGCGGTCATCGAGCGTATCCATCCCGAGACCCTCGAACCGCTCGCCGCCTCGCCGCGGCTGCCGTCCGGCGGCCACACCTGGTGCGGCGGGATCGTCGCGCACGCGAACGGGTTCCTCTACTTCAACAACGGCGACCGCTGCTACAAGCTGGATCGCGAATGCAACGTCCTCGCCGCGCGCACGCTGCCGCGCGCATCGGCCTACAACAGCCTGCTCGTGATGGCCGACGGCAGCCTGGTGATGAAGAACATGGAGCGCGACGCGGGCTACGACTCCGCCTTCGTGGTGCTCGAACCCGACCGGCTGGAGCAGGTCGGCCCCGAGGTGGTGGTGCCGGAGCGCACGATGGGACGCATCGCGATGGACACGACCGCGGCCGGCCAGTTCGTCTACGTCCCGGGGACACATCACTTCTACCGCTACCGCTACGCCGACCGCACGCTGACGCTGGATGCCGCGTGGCAGCCGCGCTACCGGGCGCTGCCCGACGACCAGCAGCAATTCTCCTGGGACTCGTGCCTGTCCGGCGGGGCGTGCTGGATGCAGGACAACGGGGACAACGGGGCGAACGTGACGATCTTCTCGACGCGGCCCTTCGGTCAGCGGCTGCCGGAGCGGGGATCGGTCTTCAAGGGGCTTGCATCCAGCCCGCAGAAGCTCATCCGCATCGCGCTCGACGACGCCTCGGACATCGCGGTCCTGGAGCCCTTCGGCCTGCCGCGCGGCAACATCTTCAGCCCCCCGGCATTCGATCCGACCCGCAACGTCGCGATCACCTTCGACACCGGCAACGGCCAACTCGGCGGCTTCCGATACCTGGGCGCCGGCCGGTTCGAGCCGCTGTGGCGGGTCGCGTGCCGAATCTCGATGCAGCTCGTGCTCTTCCTGGACACGGGCGAAGTCGCGGTGAACGACTTCCGCGACGGTTGCGACCACGTGGTGGTGTTCGACGTTGAGAGCGGTCGCGAGAAAGGGCGCGTGGCGACCGGCAGCCGCACCGCCAACGGCATGTTCCTCTCCACCGGATGGAACCGCGACGTGTACTACTGCTCCATCGGCGCGATCGCGCGCGTCGCCGTCGCGTAGGCGGAGACGCTACGTCACGAGGCGCCGCCCGGCCTCGTGCTCCTCGGCGATGCGCCGCCTGAGCAGGTGTATGGCCTGGATCTGCCCCGCGTCGGCGTTCACGTCGATGCGCGGTGCGCGCGGCTCCAGGTCGATGTTGCGCTGCTGCGCCTCGAAGATCGCCCAGTCCTCCTCGAACGCGATCTTCACCTGCTCGTAGATCATGTCGGTGACCGCCGGCTGGTCGACGTGGAAGTTGTGCGCTTGGGCCCAGAAGTAGTGGCAGGTCTTCTCCGTCTCGGGCGTGATCGCGTTGAGGTTGCGCATCTCGATGCCGCCCGGCATCCGCCCCTCCGCCGCGAACGGCCCGGTCTTCAGGTCGCGCGCACCCTTGCGCGTCTCGCATGCGCCGACGTCGAGGCGCACGAATGACGGCGGCGTGAACTGGATGTACTGCCAGCGGTCCACGTTCCCGGTGAACCCGCCCGCCTTCACATAGGTCGGCGGCGGGGGCGTGTCGATCATCCAGCGCGAGACGACGACTGCATCGGCGGAACGCTGCACGCGCACGTCCGCCTGCTCGGCCGTCGCCATGTTCCCGATGGTGGTCCGGTGCACGAACGCGAGGTGGGTAAGATCCATCAGGTTCTCGATGATGAGTTCGTAGCCCGCCTTGACGTGGAAGACGGTGCCCTTGGCGCCCCACTGCGGATGGTCGATCCAGCGGAAGTCGCAGATCGCGGCCGGGTCCGCGAGGGCCGGATCGCCCATCCAGATCCAGATCCACTTGTTGCGCTCGACCACCGGGTAGCGCCGCACGCAGGCGGACTCGGGAATGCTCGCCTGCGCCGGGATGCGGATGCACTTGCCGGAGGCGTCGAAGGTGAGGCCGTGATAGCCGCACTCGAGCGCGCCGTCGACCATGCGCCCCCGGGACAGCGGATAGTGACGGTGGCAGCACCGGTCTTCCAGCGCGGCCGCGCGCCCGGCGGCGTCGCGGAAGAGGACGACGGGCTCGTTCAGCAGGATCCGGCCGAAGGGCCGGTCCGTGGTGACCTCGTGGTCCCAGGCGGCGACGTACCAGGCATTACGAAGGAACATGGCGGGAATCACTCCAGCGGTCGGCTACTTGCGCGGCCGTGCGCGATACGAAATACTTTAGGCCTAAAACGGTTTATCCCCAGAATAATCCCCGCGCCTCCAGCGCGGGTCAAGCCGCGGCGCGGCATGCCGCCACCACAGGAGCCCGAACCATGAAGAACAGTCTCGTGCTGTGCCTCGCGGCCGCGTTGGCCGCCGCCGGTCCCGCCGCCGCCGCCGACCGCGTGAAGGTCGGCCTCGTCACCACGCTGTCCGGTCCGGCCGGGGCCCCCGGCATCGACGTGCGCGACGGGTTCAACCTGGCCGTGAAGCACCTCGGCGGCAAGCTCGGCGGTCTTCCGGTCGAGATCCAGACGGCCGACGATGCATTCAACCCCGAGACGGGCAAGCAAGCGGTGGACCGCTTCGTGAAGCGCGACCGCGTGGACCTCGTCACCGGCATCATCTACTCGAACATCCTGCTCGCCGCCGCACCGGTCGCGTTCGATGCCAAGGTGCCGTACGTGAGCGCCAACGCGGGCCCCTCGCAGCTCGCCGGCAAGGGCTGCAGCCCGTGGTTCGTGTCCTCGGCCTGGCAGAACGACGGGTACCATGAGGCGGCCGGGCAGCACGCGACGAACAAGGGCTACAAGACCACCTACCTGATGGCGCCGAACTACCCCGCGGGCAAGGACGCCCTCACCGGCTTCAAGCGCTTTTACAAGGGCAAGATCGCCGACGAGGTGTACGTGAAGCTCGGCCAGCTCGACTTCGCCGCCGAGCTTGCCCAGGTGCGCGCGGCGAAGCCCGAAGCGGTGTACGTCTTCATGCCGGGCGGCATGGGCATCAACTTCGTGAAGCAGTTCGTGGCGGCGGGCCTCTCCAAGGACTCGGTGCTGATCCTGCCGGGCTTCTCCGCGGACCAGGACATCATCCCGGCGGTCGGCGATTCGATGCTCGGCCTGTTCAACACGGCGCACTGGTCGCCGGACATGGACAGCGCCGAGAACAAGCGCTTCGTCGAGGACTTCGAGAAGGACTACAAGCGCCTGCCGTCCAACTACGCCGCGCAGGGCTACGACGCCGCGCTGATGATGGACGCCGCGGTGCGCGCGGTGAAGGGCAAGATCGAGGACCGCGAGGCGCTGATGAAGGCGCTGAAGACGGTCAAGGCCCGGTCGGTGCGCGGCGACTACAAGATCAGCAACAACGGCTTCCCGATCCAGAACTACTACCTGCGCGTGATCGGCAAGGACGCGCAGGGCCGCATCGTGAACAAGAACCTCGGCACGGTGTTCACCAGTCACGGGGACGCGTATGCCAAGGAATGTCCTTTGAAGTGAATCGGGAAGAGGGAAGAGTGAGCACCGGCGCCGTGCGGGAATCGACGCGTGAAGCGAAATCATCGCGAGTTGAAGGTCTGGCTCGAAGCGATGACGCTCGTCGAGATGGTGTATCGCCAAACCGCCGGCTTCCCTGCCTCGGAGCAGTTCGGCCTCACGGCACAGATGCGCCGCTGTGCAGTCTCCGTTCCATCGAACATCGCCGAAGGATTCGCGCGCACCGGGACCAGGGCACTGGTCCACTTCCTCTCCTTGTCCGCGGGTTCCCTATCGGAACTGGATACGCAGGTCGAGCTCTGCGTTCGGCTCGGGTATCTCAGATCGGCCATGGAACTCGCCGCACAGATCGACCGGGTGTCGGGGCTCTTGATGGGATTGACCACCTCTCTCAAGCGCCGCAGCACGAAATGAGGAGAGGGTTGCGCTCTTCCCTCTTCCCTCTTCCCCCTTCCCGCCGTTCAAGAGAATGTCCGGAATCCTGATCCTCGAGCAGACCCTCAACGGTCTGCAATTCGGCCTGATGCTGTTCCTGCTCGCCGCCGGGCTGACGCTCGTGTTCGGCATCATGGACATGATCAACCTCGCCCACGGCTCGCTGTACATGGTCGGCGCCTATCTCATGGCGGCGATCGCGCAGGCCACCGGCTCGTTCTGGGTCGCGCTGCCGCTCGCGGTGATCGCGACCGCGATCGTCGGCATGCTGCTCGAGATCGCGCTGCTGCGCCGGCTGTACCAGCGCGACCACCTCACGCAGGTGCTCGCGACGTTCGCGGTGATCCTGATCGCCAACGAGGTGATCCGCCTGATCTTCGGACCGCAGCCGATCATGCTGAACACCCCGGACGCGCTGTCGGGGCCGGTACAGCTCCTTCCCGGGCTGACCTACTCGTCCTACCGGCTGCTCATCATCGGCATCGGCCTCGCCGTGGCCGTGCTGCTGTACATCCTGGTCGCCAAGACCCGCACCGGCATGCTGGTGCGCGCCGGCGCGTCCAACCGCGAGATGGCGACGGCGATGGGGGTGAACATCAAGGCGCTGTTCACCGTCGTGTTCGGCGTGGGGGCGGCGCTGTGCGCGATCGCCGGCGCCATGCTCGGTCCGATCCTCGCGGTGCAGGTCGGCATGGGCGAGAGCATCCTCATCCTCGCGTTCGTCGTCATCGTGATCGGCGGCATCGGCTCGATCCGCGGGGCGCTGGTGGGCTCGCTCCTGGTCGGGCTGGTGGACACCATCGGCCGGGCGTTCCTGCCGATGCTCTTCCGCGAGTTCCTGCCGCCGACGTACGCGTCCAACCTCGGTCCGGCGGTCGCCTCCATCCTGATCTATCTCCTGATGGCGGTCGTGCTGTTCTTGAAGCCGCAGGGCCTCTTCCCGGCACGCGGCTAGAAGAAGAAAGCGACATGCACAAGGTTCTCGCCATCGCGGCGCTCGCCGCCCTCGCCGCCCTGCCGCCGGTGCTGCTGGCGACCGAGCAGGACTTCTACATCAGCTTCGCGTCGCGGATCATGATCTACGGCATCGCCGCGACCAGCCTCAACCTGATCCTCGGCTACGGCGGCATGATCAGCTTCGGCCACGCGGCGTTCTTCGGCGCCGGCGCCTACGTGGTCGGCATCATGATGGCCGAGGGCGTGTCGAGCGCGTGGATCAGCTGGCCGCTCGCCGTGGTGCTCTCCGCCGCGTTCGCGCTCGTGATCGGCGCGCTGTCGCTGCGCACCCGCGGCGTGTACTTCATCATGATCACGCTCGCCTTCGCGCAGATGATGTACTACATCTTCATCTCGCTGAAGGAGTACGGCGGCGAGGACGGCCTGAACCTGCCCACCCGCTCGATCGTCGGCCTGGGCATCGACCTGAAGGACGACACGACCTTCTACTACGTCGTGCTCGCGATCACCGCCGCCTGCCTCTACGGGCTGCACCGGCTGGTGAACTCGCGCTTCGGCCGGGTGATCGCCGGCATCCGCGAGAACGAGACGCGCATGGAGGCGATCGGCTTCCCGACCTACAAGTACAAGCTGATCTGCTTCGTGATCGCCGGCGCCGTCTGCGGCCTCGCCGGCGCGCTGGTCGCGAACCAGGCAAACTTCGTCAGCCCCAAGCTCATCGAGTGGACGCAGTCGGGGTCGCTCATGATCATGGTGATCCTCGGGGGCATCGGGCATCTCTACGGCGGGGTGGTCGGCGCCGCGGTGCTCCTGATCCTGGAGGAGGTGCTCTCTTCCTACACGATCTACTGGCAGCTCCCGGTGGGGATCGCGCTGCTGCTGGTGGTCCTGTTCGCGCCGCGCGGCATCGCCGGCGCGTTCTCGAGGAAGCCCAAATGAGCGCGCCGCTGCTGGACGTCCGCGCCCTGCAGAAGCGCTTCGGCGGCGTGGTGGCGACCGACGGCGTGTCGCTCGACGTGCGCCCCGGCGAGCTGCACGCCCTGATCGGCCCGAACGGCGCCGGCAAGACCACGCTGATCCACCAGCTCTCCGGGTTCTTCGCGCCGGATGCCGGCGACATCGTCTTCGACGGGGCGAGCGTGATCGGCAAGTCCTTCCACGACCGGGTGCACCTCGGGCTCGCGCGTTCCTACCAGATCACCAGCATCTTCAAGGCGTTCACGGTGCTCGACAACGTCGCGCTCGCGGTTCAGGCGCGCTCCGGGTCGAGCCTCTCGTTCTGGAAGCCGCTCGCGGCAGAGCGGCCGCTGTTCGACGAGGCGCGCGCGCTGCTCGATCAGGTCGGCCTGGGCGCGAAGGCCGATACCACCGCGGGCAATCTTGCCCACGGCGAGCAGCGCCAGCTCGAGGTGGGGCTCGCGCTCGCGACGCGCCCCAAGCTGCTCCTGCTCGACGAGCCGATGGCCGGCATGGG
>CAZKHE010000137.1:0-11982 GCA_964552535.1 uncultured Enterobacteriaceae bacterium
GGTGAGCAGCAGGGGCAGCTCGACGTTCTCCAGCGCGGTGAGCACCGGCATCAGGTTGTAGAACTGGAAGATGAAGCCGATGTTGCGCGCGCGCCAGTCGGCCAGCTCCGCTTCGCCGAGCTGCGTGATGTCCACCCCGCCGACCAGGAGCGCCCCGCGGTCGGGCTTGTCGATGCCGGCGATCAGGTTGAGCAGCGTCGACTTGCCCGAGCCCGAGGGTCCCATCAGGCCGAGAAAGTCGCCGGCGCGGATGTCGAAGGTGATGTCGTTCAGGACCGGCACGACCTGCCCGCCGCGGCGATACGACTTGGCGACGCCGCGGATGCTGACCAGCACCGGAGCGGCCGCCGCGGCGGCGCCGCTCACTTCGCGTCCACGCGCACGCGCGCGCCGTCGAGCGGCCGGTCCGGCGGCTTCACCACGACGCGCGCGCCCGGCTCCACGCCGCTCACCTCGATGGCCTCGCCGATGTCGCGGCCGGTCTGCACGCGGGTGGCGCGTGCCACGCCCTCGCGCACCACGAACACGGTGCTCGCGCCGTCGCGCTGGGTCACCGCCGCCTTGGGCACCACCGTCACCGGCTTGCGGTCGGCAGCCGAGGGCTCGCGCTCGAGGAACGTCACCTTCGCGCTCATGTCGGGCAGGATGCGCGGGTCCCGCTGCAGGAAGCGGATCTTCACCAGCACGGTGGCCTTCGCCCGGTCCACCGTCGGCACGATGCGGCTCACCACGCCGGCGAAGCGCTCGCCCGGCAGCGCATCGAGCTGGATCTCCGCCGGCTGCTCGGCGCGGATGCGCGCGAGCTGCGACTCGGAGACGTCCGCCTCGACCTCCAGCGTCTCCATGTCGGCCATCGTGACCACCGCTCCCTTGGTGTCGAGGGCGTTGGAGAACGGCGTGATGTTGTCGCCGACGTTCGCATTCTTGGTGAGCACGACCCCGTCGAACGGCGCGCGGATCTGCGTCTGGTCCACTGCGACGTCGGCCGCCTTGAGGTTCGCCTGAGCCACGCCGAGCGACGCCTCGGCGCTCTTCACCGCCGCCCGCGACTTGTCGGCGCGCGCGACCGCCTGGTCGAGCGCGGAGGCGCTGATGAACGACTTGGTCGCGAGCTCGCGCGAGCGCTCGAGGTTCCGCTCGGCGTCGCGCAGCTCGGCGCGTGCCTGCTCCACGTTGGCCGCCGCCACCCTGACGTTCGCCGCCGCCTGCTCGCGCTGTGCCGACACGTCGCGGCTCTCCAGCCGCGCGATCACCTCGTCCTTCTTCACGCGGCTGCCCTCGGCGACGCCGAGCCACTCGAGCCGTCCGGTGGCCTTCGAGGCAACCGAGGCCTTGCGCTGCGCCACCACGTAGCCGGTCGCGTTCAGCGCCGCGAAGGCCTGCGAGGGATACGCCGTGGACACCGCCGCGGTCTCCACCGCCACCGGCGCATTCGCACGCCACCAGAGGCCCGCGCCGGCCGCGAGCGCAGCGGCCGCGACGATCGCGGCAAGGCCCCAGCGGCGGCGCGGTCTTGCGCGCGCCGCGGCGCTGCGATCGATGGTCAGCTTGCCGAGATCCGGAGTCTTGTTCACGAGAGGTACCGCGGATGCCGGCACGGATGACCGACGATTGATTATACGGGGGCAGACATTGTCCGGACGGATGATGGCCGGTTGACGTATGTCAAACGGGCCCGGGCGCGCCTGCGCGATCCTCGATCCATGCACAGCACCCAGCACCCGAAGCCCGCCGCACGCCGACTCGCTTCCAAGCTTCTGGTGGTGCAGGTCGTCTTCCTGCTGGTCGCGCTCGGCTCCATCGGCCTGACGCTCTTCGTCTCGTGGAAGCTCGAGGGGAGCGCCGCGGCCATCAACGACGCCGGCAGCCTGCGCATGCGCGCCTGGCGGCTCGCGTATCTTGCCTCCGAGACCGAGCGGCTGCGGGCCGTCGGCGGCGAGGAGATCGGGCGCAGCGTGGCCGCGTTCGACATGGTGCTCGCCACGCTGCGCCAGGGCGATCCGGCGCGTCCGCTGTCGCTGCCGCGCTCCGCCGCCGTCGAGGCGCGCTTCGCCGCCGTCGACCGCGACTGGGCGGGGCTTTCGCGCACGCTGCAGGCGGTGGCGGGCGGCGGGCCGCCCCCGCAGCGCGGCGACGTCGAGCACTTCGTCGACGAGGTGAACGCGCTCGTCGCGACGGTCGAGAACGACATCGCCGCCACCACCGCGGTGCTGCGCAACGCGCAGCTTGCGCTGGTGGCGCTCGCCATCGGCGGCACGGTCGCGATCATGTATCTCTCCTTCCTGCTGGTGATCCGGCCGCTGACGCGCCTGCACCAGGGCATCGAGCGGATGGCGCATGGCGACCTCACGGTGCGCGTGCCGGTGGAGACGCAGGACGAGTTCGGGGAGCTCACCGCCGGCTTCAACGACATGGCGGAGCGTCTGTCCGGCCTCTACCAGACCCTGGAGAGCCGCGTGGCGGAGAAGACGCGGCGCCTGGCCGAGCGCAATGCCCGCCTCGCGACGCTCTACGACATGGCGGCGTTCCTCAACCGCGGCCAGCCGCAGGGCGAGATGTGCGAGGGGTTCCTCGAGCGCGTGGCCGCAGCCTTCGACGCGGCGGGGGCCGGGGTGCGCATCAGCGCGCCGGACGGCCAGCTCCACCTGTACACGACCCGCGGCCTGCCGGCGGACTTCGTCGAGCACGAGCGCTGTCTGGAGGCGACCGCGTGCGCCTGCGGCAGTGCCGCGACCGGCTCGCGCACGGTGGTGCACGTGGTGGGCCGCGACGCGGCGCTCCCGGTGGCGCTGCCGCATTGCCGCGAGGCCGGATTCGCCGCGGTGATCGCCGTGCCCATCGAGGCGCACGGCGAGGTGCTCGGCATCTTCAATCTGTTCTTCCGCGAGCCGCGCCTGGTGAGCGTGGACGAGCGCCATCTCCTCGACACGCTCGGGCAGCACCTGGGCGCCGCGGTGGAGAACGCCCGCCTCGCCTCCCTGGAGCGCGAGATGGCGGTCTCCGAGGAGCGGAACCTGCTCGCCCAGGAGCTGCACGACTCCATCGCGCAGTCGCTCGCCTTCCTCAACCTCCAGGTACAGATGCTCGGCACGGCCATGAAGAGCGGCGACGCGGAGCGCTCGCGCGAGACGCTGGGCGAGATCCGCGAAGGCGTGCAGGAGTGCTACGCGGACGTGCGCGAGCTGCTCACGCACTTCCGCACGCGGCTGTCGCCGGCCGACCTGCAGCACGCCCTGGCGAGCATGCTCGCCAAATTCGAGCGCCGGACCGGGATCGCCACGTCGCTGGACGTGGCCGGCTCGGCGGTTCCGCTCGCGCCGGACCGCCAGCTCCAGGTGCTGCACATCGTGCAGGAGGCGTTGTCGAACGCCCGCAAGCACGCGGCCTGTCGCCGCGTGGACGTCACGCTGCAGGCCGGCCGCGACTACGCCATTTCCATCCGCGACGACGGCCGCGGCTTCGATCCCGGCGAGGCCGCGCGCCTGGAAGACCACGTCGGCCTGCGCATCATGCGCGAGCGCGCGGCGCGTGCCGGCGGCACGGTGCGCGTGCACTCGCGCCCCGGGCACGGCACCGAGGTCACCCTCACCCTGCCCGCCGCGGAGCGACAGGCCGCCTGAACCGACACTTACGAACGAGCAACAGCGAGAAAAGGAGCACCGTCATGCTAGCCACCCAGACCGTTCCCCAGGCCGCGCGCACCGAAGCGCCGGTCCGGATCATGGTCATCGACGATCACACGCTCTTCCGCCGCGGCGTCCGCGCGCTGCTCGGACAGGAGGCGGGTTTCGAAGTCGTCGGCGACGCCGCCGACCCGGGCGAAGGCGCCAAGCTCGCCGCGGCCGCGCAGCCCGACGTGATCCTGCTCGACCTGCACATGCCGGGCATCAACGGCATGGAGGCGATCCCCGTGCTGAAGGAGGCCGCCCCGGGCGCGCGCATCGTGATGCTGACGGTGTCGGAGGACGCCGAGGACCTGATGGCCTGCCTGCGCGCGGGCGCGTCCGGCTACCTGCTGAAGAACATCGACGGCGACTTCCTCGTCGACTCGATCCGCCGCGCGGCGCGAGGCGAGTCGACGATGTCGGCGCAGATGACGAGCAAGCTGGTGCGCGAGCTGCACGCAGTGACGCAGGCGGGCAACGGGGCGTCGCGCAAGGCGCCGCTGTCGCCCCGCGAGCAGGAGATTCTCAAGCTCGTCGCGACCGGATCGAGCAACAAGGAAGTGGCGCGTGCCCTCGGCGTGGCGGAGAGCACGGTGAAGATCCACGTGCAGCACATCCTGCGCAAGCTCGGCCTTTCGAGCCGGGTGCAAGCCGCGGTCTACGCCGCAGAGAACGGGCTGGTGCCCAGGGCGTCCTGACCGGAGGCCCCCGACCAGGCGGCACGGGTGGGCCGTCCGGTCGGGTGCGGGGCGCCGCTCAGTTCGCCGGACCGAGCCCGATCGGCGGCGGCGCGAGCGAGACGATGCGCGAGAACAGCGCGTTCGCGTCGAGGTCGTCGGCACCTTCCAGTGGATCCTTGCGGGAGGCGAACGCGCGCTCCGCCTCCTGCCAGTCTTCCGGCGTCAGGTGCTTGCGCGCGAGCGGCATGATCTCGTGCTCCTCCATGCGCATGTGCGCCCAGTAGCCTTCCACGAACCGCTCCACCGCGGCCGCGAACGCCGGAAACTCCGCTTCGCCTCCGGTTTCGTAGCGCAGGAGGTCCTGCTCCAGGTTGCGGATCGCGTTCTCGCCGCCCTCGTGCTGGCGGGCGAGCTCGTCCAGCGCCTCGTCGGCCTCGCGCGTGCGTTTGCGCAGCGCGGCGAAGAGGATCGTCTCCTCCTTCGGGTGGTGCTCGCGCTCCGGGAACACGTCGAGGTAGTACAGCATCGCGCGCAGCACTTTCGGGTCCAGCTTGCGTCCCCGCTCCTTGTGCTGGCGGACGAGATACTGCATGCCGTGAAGCACCGCGCTGATCGCGCGGTGCTCCGCGTAGAACTGCTCGAGCGGATGGTTCATGCGGCCTTTCTCTGGGTTGTCGTCGCGGCCTCCGCGGGCGGCTGGGCCTCCAGCCCCGCGGCACGCGCCGACAGGATACGACCGACTTCGGCCTGCGTCGACTGCATCGCTTCGCCGACCGCGGTCCAGTAGCGCATCCACCCGTCCATGTAGGCGCGGGCCAGGTTGGCCTGGACCGTCATCAGGCCCGGCAGATCCCGGGCCGCTGCGCACTCGAGCGCCGCGCGGTGGTTCTCGCCGAGCGTCTCCACGTCGGTCGCGAGCTGGGTCATGCGGATGCGCTCCGCCCCGGACAGCGTCGCGTTGACCAGCGCGATCCAGGTGTCGAACCCGGCCTTGCAGAGCACCAGGGCCTGCGGCGCACCGGCGCCGAGCCGGGCGAACATTTCCGGCTGCAGCACGAACGGGGCAGGCAGGCCGGTCGTTGTCGTGGTGGTGTGGAGTTGGCGCGGATCCATGGTGTCCTCCGTTCCTTTTCAGGCTCCCTCCATGGACACTGTCACGCCGCCCCGGGCCGGACGCCTTGACTCACGTCAAAGGCATCGGGGACGGCCCGAAGTCAAGCCCGCACCGCCTCCCGCACCCACTGCACCAGCGCCCGCGAATCCATCGCCCCCGACTGGCGCGCCACCTCGCGGCCGTTCACGAACGCGATCACCGTGGGGATCGAGCGGATGCCGTAGCGCGCGGCCACGCCCTGCGCCCGCTCGGTGTCGAGCTTGGCGAAGCGCACGCGCGGCGCGACCTCCTGCGCGGCGCGGGCGAAATGCGGCGCCATCATCTTGCAGGGTCCGCACCAGTCGGCCCAGAAATCGACCACCACCGGCAGGTCGCCGCCGATCATGGCGTCGAACGACGCCTCGTCGAGATCGACGGGGCGGTCGGCGATGAGGGGGGTCTTGCATCGGCCGCACACCGGCGCGTCGGCCAGACGGGCAGCGGGGACACGGTTGGTGGCGCCGCACTGCGCGCAGGGAACGTGCAGGGGATCGGTCATGGCAGCGGCTCCGTGGTGGCTCTGACCGCTACCTGAGGTCCGCCGGCCGCGGAATCAAGCGGCGATGCCGCTCTCGGGATGCACCGCCACGCGCCCGCGGCCCGCGGCCTTCGCGCGATACAGCGCCTCGTCGGCGCGGGCCATCACCGCTTCCGGGCCGTGTCCGAGACCCAGCTCGGCCACGCCGAAGGTACCGGAGATGCGGAACCGCCCGGCCTCGCTGTCGATCTCGGTGGCACGCAGGACGCGCAGGCAGCGCTCCAGGGCGGTGGTCGCCGCGGCGGCGGTGGTGCCCGGGAACAGCATGCAGAACTCGTCCCCGCCCATCCGGGCGACCACGTCTTCGGTGCGCAGGGTCTGCATCAGCACGGCGACGAACGCACGCAGCGCGGCGTCGCCCGCTGCATGGCCGTAGCGGTCGTTGACGTCCTTGAAGTGATCGAGGTCGGCGACGGCCACGGCCAGCGGCAGGCGCGAACGCCGCGCCCGGCTCGTCTCGGCGAGGATGCGGCGTTCCAGGTAGCGGCGGTTGAACGCGCCGGTGAGCGGATCGACCGTCGCCTGGCGCTCCAGTTCGTCGCGCTGGTTGCGCCGCGCGGTGATGTCGGAGAACGAGCAGACGGCCCCGACCACCGCGAGGGTCTCGCCGTCGGCGAGCGCGCGGACGCTCACCGACAGCCAGCGCTCGATGCCCTCCGCGGTGCGCGCCAGCATCTCGATGCCGCGGCGCGAGCGCAGGTCGAGCAGGGTCTCCATCGCCGGATGCACCTGCGTGCCCGGCGCGACGGGCTGGCGCGGCCCGTCGGCCAGCGGCGCCGCGCCGTCGCCCCAGATCCACTCGCGGATCGCCGCCTCGGTGCTGAACAGGCGCAGCGCGGCCGTGTTCACGGTGGTGATGCGGCCGCGCTCGTCGAGCAGCACCACCCCTTCCTCGATGCCTTCCATGACCGCGCGATGCCGCAGCTTGAGCGTCTGCAGTTCCTGCCGCGCGCGTGCGAGCTCGCGCACGGCAATCGCGAGGTCGGTCTCCCACACCGGCTGCGGTGCGGAGACGGTGACGGCGGACGTGCTGTCGCCCCAGTTGCTCATCGCTTCGACTGCTCGTGTTGTTGTCGGATGTCGCGTCGATCATAGACCGCGCGCCGTCCGCTCCGAAGGGCCCCCGGCGGCAATCCGGGACTTTTGCCCGCGGCCCCGGCATCCCCCGACCGGCCGACCCCCATACCCCTGTCGGCGGGTCGCCACCTCCTCCTTCCGCGCCGCCCCCGACCCCCCTCCGGTGAATGGCCCGGGCAAGCCCCGAATCCCAGAATCCGGCCATCACGACGAGGAGAGGACCATGAAGACGGCGAAGCAGGGCGCGATGACGCTGGACGCGGGCGAGGTGCATCCCGTGCCGGTGCGCGGCGTGCGATCCCAGAAATACAAGGCCATGTCGGTGCTGGTGGTGAGCACGCTCGCGTTCACCGCGTGCTTCATGGTGTGGATGATGTTCGGCGTCATCGGCATCCCGATCAAGAAGCAGCTCGGGCTCTCGGCGACCGAGTTCGGCATCCTCACCGCGACGCCGGTGCTCACCGGCTCGCTGATCCGCGTCCCCCTCGGGATGTGGACCGACAAGTTCGGCGGCCGCATCGTGCTGTTCGTCCTGATGCTGGTCTGCGTGATCCCGATCTACCTCATCTCCTTCGCCACGCAGTTCTGGCACTTCCTCGTCCTCGGCCTGTTCGTCGGCCTCGCCGGCGGCTCGTTCTCGGTCGGCACGCCGTACGTGGCGCGCTGGTTCGACCGCAAGCACCAGGGCTTCGCGATGGGCGTGTACGGCGCGGGCAATTCCGGCGCCGCGGTAAACAAGTTCGTCGCGCCGGTGCTGCTGGTCGCCTTCGGCTGGGCGATCGTCCCCGAGGTGTACGCCGCCGTCCTCCTCGGCACCGCGATCCTGTTCTGGCTCTTCAGCCACCACGATCCGAAGCACTGCGTCGACTCGAAGATCACCTGGCGCCAACAGTTGGCGGCGCTCAGGGATCCCAACGTCTGGAAGTACTGCCAGTTCTACTCGATCGTCTTCGGCGGCTACGTGGCGCTGTCGCTGTGGATGGTGCAGTACTACGTCGGCGAGTACGGCCTCGACATCCGCGTCGCGGCGCTGCTCGCGGCCTGCTTCTCCCTGCCCGGCGGCGTGCTGCGCGCGGTGGGCGGCTGGCTGTCCGACAAGTACGGGGCGCACACCGTCACCTGGTGGGTGATGTGGGCGAGCTGGATCGCGCTCTTCATCCTCTCCTACCCGCAGACGGAGATGACCATCCAGACGATGAACGGCCCGACGACGTTCAAGGTCGGCCTGAACGTGTACGTGTTCACCGCACTGATGGCGATCGTCGGCGTGGCCTGGGCGTTCGGCAAGGCCTCGGTGTTCAAGTACATCGCCGACGAGTACCCGAACAACATCGGCGTCATCTCGGGGATCGTCGGTCTCGCCGGCGGCCTCGGCGGCTTCCTGCTCCCGATCATGTTCGGCGTGCTGCAGGACCTCACCGGCATCCGCTCCACCGCGTTCATGCTGCTGTACGGCGTGGTGTGGGTGTCGCTCATCTGGATGTACTGGACCGAAGTGCGCAGGACCGAAGTGATGGGTCCGCGCGCCAAGGCGTTCAGCCTCAAGGGCTAGGGGACCGCGACCATGGCAACCGTTCAGAGCACCACCACCGTCCCGGGCGTCGACGCCGTCCGCCCGGCCTCCGGCGCCGACATCGCCGACTGGCGTCCCGAGGACGACGCGTTCTGGGAATCGACCGGCAAGCGGATCGCCTACCGCAACCTCGCGATCTCCGTCCCGGCGCTCCTCTGCGGCTTCGCGGTGTGGGGCATGTGGGGCATCATCACCGTGCAGATGCTGAACCTCGGCTTCCCGTTCACGCAGGCCGAGCTGTTCACCCTCACGGCCATCGCCGGCATCTCCGGGGCGACGATGCGCATTCCGGCATCGTTCCTCATCCGCCTCGCCGGCGGTCGCAACACCATCTTCCTCACCACCGCGATGCTGCTCGCACCGGCCATCGGCACGGGCATCGCGCTCCAGCATCCCGACTGGCCGCTGTGGGCCTTCCAGCTCATGGCGCTGTGGTCGGGCGTGGGCGGCGGCAACTTCGCGAGCTCGATGTCCAACATCAGCACGTTCTTCCCGAAGCGCCTGCAGGGGACCGCGCTCGGCATCAACGCCGGCATCGGCAACTTCGGCGTGACGACGATGCAGATCGTCATCCCGCTGGTGATGACGATGGGTCTCTTCGGCGCACTCGGCGGCGAGCCGATGAAGCTGATGAAGGACAGCGGCTGGATCTTCGGCAAGATCGCCGCGGGCACGCCGACCTGGATCCAGAACGCCGGTTTCGCCTGGGTGCTCTCGCTCGTGCCCCTCGCGGCGCTGTGCTGGTTCGGCATGAACAACCTGAAGACGGTCTCGCCGAACACCGGCCACCCGATCGTCGCGTTCCTCAAGATCACCTACCTGTACACGCTGGCGTTCGTGCCGGCGATCCTCGGCCTGTACCTGTACCTGCCCAAGCCGACGGGCCTCGGCCTGATCAGCATGTGGGTGGCGATCCCGCTCGACGTGATCAGCGCGCTGCTGGTGATGCGCCTCGCCGCCTTCGGCGAGATGAAGGAAGGCATCCGCAAGCAGTTCGCGATCTTCGGCAACAAGCACACCTGGTCGATGACGCTGCTCTACATCGTCACGTTCGGATCGTTCATCGGCTTCTCGATGGCGCTGCCGCTCGCGATCACCGTGATCTTCGGCTTCAGCCACGTGCCCGACGCCGCCGGCGTGATGACCCACGCCACGAAGAACCCGAACGCACCGTCCGCGTTCACCTACGCCTGGATCGGCCCGTTCGTGGGCGCGGCGATCCGTCCGATCGGCGGCTGGATCTCCGACAAGCTCGGCGGCTCGATCGTCACCCAGGTGATCTCGGTGGTGATGGTCATCGCCGCGATCGCGGCCGGCTACGTGATGATGCTCGCCTACCAGTCGGCCACTCCGGAACAGTACTTCTTCCCGTTCCTCGCTCTGTTCCTGGTGCTGTTCGCCGCCTCGGGCATCGGCAACGGCTCCACCTTCCGCACCATCGGCGTGATCTTCGACCGCCAGCAGGCCGGCCCGGTGCTGGGATGGACCTCCGCGATCGCGGCGTACGGCGCGTTCGTCGCGCCGATCGTGATCGGGCAGGAGATCAAGGCGGGCACGCCGCAGCTCGCCATGTACGGCTTCGCTGCCTTCTATGCCGGCTGCCTGGTGCTGAACTGGTGGTTCTACCTGCGCAGGAACGCGTACGTGAAGAACCCGTGATCCCGCCGACCGCCACCGCCATGCGCACCATCATCGCCGACTGGGAACCCGAGGACCGCGCCTTCTGGGCGCGGGAGGGCGCGCGCATCGCGCAGCGCAACCTCGTCGCCTCGTCGGCCGCGCTGGCCGTCGCCTTCGCCGTGTGGATGATCTGGAGCGTCGCCGTGGTGTACCTGCCGCGGCTCGGCTTCCACTTCACCGCCAACCAGCTGTTCTGGCTGGCCGCCGCGCCCGGCCTCGCCGGCGCGGTGCTGCGCCTCTTCTTCGTCTTCATGGTGCCGATCTTCGGCGGGCGCACGTGGACCACGGCCTCCACGATCGCGCTTCTCATCCCCACCGTCGGACTCGGGGTCGCGGTGCAGGACCCGGGCACGGGCTATCCCACCTTCCTGCTGCTCGCGCTCGCCGCCGGCATCGGCGGAGGCAACTTCGCCTCGAGCGTGTCCAACATCAGCATGCTCTACCCCGGGGCGAGCCGCGGCTCGGCGCTCGGCTGGAACGCGGGCGTCGGCAATCTCGGCGTCTGCATCGCGCAACTGGTGGTCCCGGCCGCGGTGGGCGCGTCGCTGTTCGGCGCGCTCGGCGGCGACCCGCAGCTGATCGTCGGCGACGCCGGCCCCGAGGAACTGTGGGTGCAGAACGCCGGCTTCGTCTGGGTGCTGCCGATCCTGGTCGTGGGCGCCCTCGCGTGGCTGAACATGAGCGACGTGCAGGTCGGCAACGCGCTGGCGGAGCAGAGCATCGTCTTCGTACGCCGTCACACCTGGCTTCTCGCCTGGCTGTATCTCGGCACGTTCGGCTCCTTCGCCGGCTTCGCCGCCGCGTTCCCGCTTCTCGCCGATCGCGAGTTCGACGGCGCCGTGTCGCCGATGCTCGCGTTCGTCGGCCCCCTGCTCGCCGCGCTCGCGCGCCCGTTCGGCGGCTGGCTCGCCGACCGGCGCGGCGGCGGCCCGGTGGCGCTCGGCGCGTTCGTCGCGCTCGGCGCAGCCACGCTGGCGTTGATCGCCGTCGGCGGCGACGGCGTCGCGCCGGCCGATTACGCACCGTTCCTGCTGCTGTTCGCGGTGCTGTTTCTCGCGAGCGGCATCGGCAACGGTGCGGTGTTCCAGCTCATTCCGGCGGTGTTCGTCGCCGAGCGGCTCGCCGCCGTCGGGCGCGAACCGCATCGCGCCGAGCGCGCGCTGCGCGAGGGCTCGCTCGAGGGTGCCGCTGCGCTCGGGCTCGCCTCCGGCATCGCCGCATTCGGCGGCTTCTTCATCCCCAAGGCGTACGGCACCGCGGCGCAGTTCGCGGGGAGCGAGCAGTTTGCGCTCTACGCCTTCCTGCTCTTCTACGCCACGTGCGTCGTTGTCACCTGGTGGTGCTACGTGCGGCGCGGCGCGTCTTCGAATCACACCCAACGAGGCACAAGATGAGTCACTTCCTCGATCGCCTGACCTTCTTCAACCAGGAGCGGACCGAGTTCGCCAACGGGCACGGCGTCGTCACCGGCGAGGACCGCAGCTGGGAGGACGGCTATCGCAAGCGCTGGCAGCACGACAAGATCGTGCGCTCCACCCACGGCACCAACTGCACCGGCTCCTGCAGCTGGAAGATCTACGTGAAGGGCGGCGTGGTGACCTGGGAGACCCAGCAGA
>CAZKHE010000138.1:0-11634 GCA_964552535.1 uncultured Enterobacteriaceae bacterium
CGACTTCGACGGCGACCAGATGGCGGTGCACGTGCCGCTGTCGCTCGAGGCGCAGATGGAGGCGCGCACGCTCATGCTCGCCTCGAACAACGTGCTCTCCCCCGCGAACGGCGATCCGATCATCGTGCCGTCGCAGGACATCGTGCTGGGCCTCTACTACGCCACCCGCGACAAGATCAACGCGCGCGGCGAAGGCATGTCGTTCATCGACGTGAGCGAGGCGCTGCGCGCGTACGAGTCGGGCCAGGTCGAGATCCACGCGAAGGTGAGCATCCGCATCCGCGAGTACGACGTCGCGGAGGACGGCTCCAAGACCTCCAAGGTCACGCGCTACAACACGACGGTGGGCCGCGCGATCCTCTCGGAGATCCTGCCCCCCGGGCTGCCGTTCGAGTTCATCAACAAGGCGCTCAAGAAGAAGGAGATCTCCAAGCTCATCAACGCGGCGTTCCGCCGCTGCGGCCTGCGCGAGACGGTGATCTTCGCCGACAAGCTCATGCAGGCGGGCTTCGCCATCGCCACGCGCGCCGGCATCTCGATCTGCCTGGACGACATGCTGGTGCCGCAGGAGAAGAAGCGCTTCCTCGACGAGGCCGAGACCGAGGTCAAGGAGATCGAGGCGCAGTACACCTCGGGTCTCGTGACGGCCGGCGAGCGCTACAACAAGGTGGTGGACATCTGGGGCCGCGCGAGCGACCAGGTATCGAAGGCGATGATGGACCAGCTCTCCGCCGAGCGCGTCGTCGACCGCACCGGCAAGGAGGTGAAGCAGGAGTCGTTCAACTCCATCTACATGATGGCCGACTCCGGCGCGCGCGGCTCCGCGGCGCAGATCCGCCAGCTCGCCGGCATGCGCGGCAACATGGCGAAGCCGGACGGCACCATCATCGAGACGCCGATCACCGCGAACTTCCGCGAGGGCCTCAACGTCCTGCAGTACTTCATCTCGACGCACGGCGCCCGCAAGGGCCTCGCCGACACGGCGCTGAAGACCGCGAACTCGGGCTACCTGACCCGCCGTCTCGTCGACGTCACGCAGGACCTGGTGGTGACCGAGGACGATTGCGGCACGACCAACGGCGTGGTGATGAAGGCGCTGGTCGAGGGCGGTGAAGTGGTCGAGGCGCTGCGCGAGCGGATCCTCGGCCGCGTGACCGCGCTCGAGGTGCTGCATCCTGAGTCGCAGGAGGTGCTGTACGCCCCCGGCACGCTGCTGAACGAGGACGAGGTCGACACCATCGAGTCACTCGGCATCGACGAGGTCAAGGTGCGCACGCCGCTCACCTGCGACACGCGCTGGGGCCTGTGCGCCAAGTGCTACGGGCGCGATCTCGGTCGCGGGTCGCTCGTCAACGTCGGCGAGGCGGTGGGCGTCATCGCCGCGCAGTCGATCGGCGAGCCGGGGACGCAGCTCACCATGCGCACGTTCCACATCGGCGGCGCCGCGTCGCGGACCGCCGTGGCGAGCCAGGTCGAGGCGAAGTCGAACGGCGTCGCGCGCTTCTCCGCGCAGATGCGCTACGTCACCAACGCGAAGGCCGAGAAGGTCGTCATCGCGCGGAACGGCGAGGTGCTGATCACCGACGACAACGGCCGCGAGCGCGAGCGCCACAAGGTGCCGTACGGCGCGACGCTGCTCGTCGACGACGGCAAACCGACCCGCGCCGGCCAGGTGCTGGCGATGTGGGATCCGCACACGCGTCCGATCATCACCGAGTACACCGGCACGGTGAAGTTCGAGAACGTCGAGGAAGGCGTGACCGTGGCCAAGCAGATCGACGAGGTCACCGGCCTCTCGACGCTGGTGGTCATCGATCCGAAGCAGCGCCGCTCGTCCACGACCAAGGGCGTTCGCCCGCAGGTCAAGCTGATCGACGAGAAGGGCGACGAGGTGAAGATCGCCGGCACCGACCACTCGGTGAACATCACGTTCCAGGTGGGCTCGCTCATCACCGTGCGCGACGGCCAGCAGGTGTCGGTCGGCGAGGTGCTGGCGCGGATCCCGCAGGAGACGTCGAAGACCCGCGACATCACGGGCGGTCTGCCGCGCGTGGCCGAGCTCTTCGAGGCGCGCTCGCCGAAGGAGAAGGCGATCCTCGCCGAGTACACCGGCACCACGTCGTTCGGCAAGGACACCAAGGGCAAGCAGCGGCTGGTGATCACCGACATGGACGGCAACCCGCACGAGGAGCTGATCTCGAAGGACAAGCACGTGCTGGTGCACGACGGCCAGGTGGTGAACCGCGGCGAGGTCATCGTCGACGGGCAGCTCGACCCGCAGGACATCCTGCGGCTGCGCGGCGTGGAGGAGCTGGCGCGCTACATCACCGACGAGGTGCAGGACGTGTACCGCCTGCAGGGCGTGCGCATCAACGACAAGCACATCGAGGTGATCGTGCGCCAGATGCTGCGGCGCGTGGAGGTGGACGACGCGGGCGACACGTCCTTCATCCCGGGCGAGCAGGTCGAGCGTGCGGAGCTCCTGGAGGAGAACGAGCGCGTGGAAGCGGAAGGCAAGAAGCCCGCGACCTACAAGCCGATGCTCCTCGGCATCACCAAGGCGTCGCTGTCGACGGACTCCTTCATCTCCGCCGCGTCGTTCCAGGAGACCACCCGCGTCCTCACCGAGGCCGCGATCATGGGCAAGAAGGACGACCTGCGCGGCCTCAAGGAGAACGTCATCGTCGGCCGGCTCATCCCGGCGGGCACCGGGCTTGCGTACCACCAGGCGCGCAAGACCGTCCCGGCGCAGGAGCTGTTCGAGGACCTGGGCGAGACCACCGAGGCGACGGCCGAGGCCGAACAGCAGAGCTGAGGGGCGACCGGCCCGGCGTCATTCTCGCCGGGCCAGTCATCCTCCTGAAGGGCGGCTTCGGCCGCCCTTTTTCTTTGCGCTCGAGGGCTACCGCATCCCGATCTTCGTGTCGCCGAAGATGCGCCCCGCTTCGCGCGGCGGGCAGCGCCAGTACTGCACCATGGCCTCGACGGTGCCGCCGAGTGCCGCGGCGGCGTGCCACACCCACCGCGGGTCGTAGAGGATGCCGCGCGCCAGCGCGACCATGTCGGCCTCGCCGTTCGCTACGATCGCCTCGGCCTGCTTCGCATCGGTGATCATGCCCACCGCGATGGTGGTGAGGCCGGTCTCGGCACGGATCGCCTTGGCGAGGGGGACCTGGTAGCCCGGGCCGATGGGGATCTTCTGGTTGTGCGCGACGCCGGCCGAGGAGACGTCGATCCAGTCGCACCCGCGCCGCTTGAGCTCGTGCGCGAGCACGACGCACTGCTGCAGGTCGAAGCCGCCCTCCACCCAGTCGGTCGCCGATACGCGCATGCCGAGAGGCTTGCGCTCGGGCCACACCGCGCGCACGGCGTCGAACACCTCGAGCGCGAAGCGCATCCGGTTCTCGAGCGAGCCGCCGTAGCGGTCCGTGCGCCGGTTGGCCACCGGCGACAGGAACTGGTGGATGAGGTAGCCGTGCGCGCCGTGCAGCTCCATCGCGTCGAACCCGATGCGGTCGGCGCGGCGGGCCGAATCGGCGAACATCTCCACGATGCACGCGATGCCGGCCTCGTCCAGGGCTCGCGGCGGGCGCTCGTCGGGAAGCTGGGGCAGCGCCGAAGGCCCGACCGTTTCCCAGCCGCGTCGATCGAGCGGCAGCAGCATGCCGCCGTTCCAGGGCTCGGCGCTCGACGCCTTGCGCCCTGCGTGCGCGATCTGGATCGCCAGCGCGCTCTTCGACAGCTTGCGCACGGAGTGGATCACCCGCGCCAGCGCCTCCTCGTTCTCGTCGGAGTACAGGCCGAGGCACCCGGGCGTGATGCGGCCGATGGCCTCGACGTGCGTGGCTTCGATGCACACGAGGCCGGCGCCGCTGTTCGCGAGATTGGTGATGTGGGAGAGGTGCCAGTCGTTGGCGTTGCCGTCGACGGCGGAGTACTGGCACATCGGCGAAACCATCACACGGTTGGGGACGGTGAGGCCGCGGAGCGTCAGGGGCTGGAAGAGCGGGCTGGTCATGGAGTCCTGGGATGGGTCGCGCGGCGGCGCGCGGGGGCCGAGGCTGCCGCGTCGGCCATGAGCGTCTCGGACAGCGCGTCCGCCGCGCGCTCGAGGTCGGGAAGGTGCTTGAGTGCTTCGTCGAGGGGCAGGCGCGACGTCGGCGCATGCACGGCAACGGCCGCGGCGACGCGTCCGCGCGCGACCCGCACCGGAACGGCGACGCACACGAGGCCCGTAATGTACTCCTCCTCGTCGGTCGCGCAGCCGCGCGCGCGGATGCGCTCCAGCTCGCGCTCGAGCGCCGCACGGGAGGTGATGGTGCTGTCGGTGAACCGCTCCAGCGGCAGCCGTTCCAGCAGCCGCTCCCGCGCGGCCTTGGGCAGGTGGGCGAGCAGAAGCTTCCCGCTCGCGCTGCAGTGCAGGGGCACGCGCGAGCCAGTCTGCAGGTTCATGCGCAGCGGCCACGCGGTCTCGACGCGGTCGAGGTACACCACCTCCGCGCCGTCGAGGATGGTGAAGTTGCAGGTCTCGCCGATGTCGTCCACGAGCCGCTGCAGGATCGCGTGCCGCGCACCCCGGGTGGCCGAGTTCGTGAGCGCGTCCAGTGCGAAGCGCGACGCGCGGGGCCCGATGCTGTAGCGCTTGCTGGACGGCTCGCGCTGCACCAGCAGGGCCTCCTCGAGCAGCGCGAGGAGACGGTACACGGTCGGCTTGGGCAGGCGCACCGACTCGACGACGTCGGTCATCGACACCGGGCGGCCGGCGCCGGCCACCGTCTCCAGGATGGCGAACGCGCGCAGGGCCGCGGCGGTGCTGTCGAGCTTGGCTCCCATGCCCGGAATTTATCAGAAACTGGAACCCGCCATTCCGTTTTCGGGTTGACTCTCCGCAGGCGCGCTGCCAAAGTGCCTCATCCCCTGCGTCTGCATCCGCCGTGGGCCGAGCGGGCCCGGCGCCAATCGAGGAGAACAACCCATGGGCAACGAGCGCGCCATCCAACGCTCCGTCGTCTCCGGTCGCGTGCGCATGACGCCGTCCGAGGCATTCGTCGAAACACTGGTGGCTCAGGGCGTCACCGACGTCTTCGGCATCGTCGGCTCAGCGTTCATGGACGCGCTGGACCTCTTCCCCGCGGCCGGCATCCGCTTCATCCCGACGGTGCACGAACAGGGCGCCGGGCACATGGCCGACGGGTTCTCGCGCGTCTCCGGACGCCATGGCGTCTGCATCGCGCAGAACGGACCGGGCATCACCAACTTCGTCACCTCCGTCGCGGCGGCGTACTGGGCGCACAGCCCGGTGGTCGCGATCACGCCGGAGACCGGCACGATGGGCGTCGGCCTCGGCGGGTTCCAGGAGACCGAGCAGCTCGCGATCTTCCAGAAGATCACCAAGTACCAGGCGCACGTGAACAACCCGGCGCGCATGGCGGAGCTCACGGCGCGCGCATTCGATCGCGCGCTCACCGACATGGGCCCGACGCAGCTGAACATCCCGCGCGACTTCTTCTACGGCGACATCGAGTGCGAAGTTCCGACGCCGGTGCGGGTGGAGCGCGGCGCGGGCGGAGAGCGATCGCTCGACGAGGCCGCCGCGCTGCTCGCCGGCGCGAAGTTCCCGGTGATCCTCGCCGGCGGCGGCGTGATCACCTCGGAGGGCACGCTGGCGGCGATCGCGCTCGCCGAGCTGCTCGGCGCGCCGGTCGCCAACAGCTACCTGCACAACGACTCGTTCCCGTCGAGCCACAAGCTGTGGGTGGGCCCGCTCGGCTACCAGGGCGCCAAGGCGGCGATGAAGCTGATCGCGAAGGCCGATGTCGTCGTCGCGCTCGGCTCGCGGCTCGGCCCCTTCGGGACGCTGCCCCAGCACGGGCTCGACTACTGGCCGAAGGACGCGAAGATCATCCAGATCGACGCGGATCCGCGCATGCTCGGCCTGGTGAAGAAGATTTCCGTCGGCATCTGCGGGGACGCGCGCGCCGCCGCCGAGGCCCTTTGCGCACGGCTCGCGGGCAGGACGCTCGCGGGCGCGGGCAACCGCGATCAGCGGCTCGCCGAGATCGCCGCGGAGAAGACGGCGTGGGAGCAGGAGCTGGCCGAGTGGACCCACGAGAAGGATCCGTGGAGCGTCAACGTCGCGAAGGACTCGCAGTACATGCATCCGCGCCAGATGCTGCGCGAGCTCGAGCGGGCCATGCCGAAGGACGCGATGGTGTCCACCGACATCGGCAACATCTGCTCGGTGTCGAACTCGTATCTGCGCTTCGAGCGGCCGCGCAGCATGTTCGCGGCCATGAGCTTCGGCAACTGCGGCTATGCGTTCCCGACCATGATCGGGTGCAAGGTCGCCGCGCCGGAGCGCCCCGGCATCGCCTACGTGGGCGACGGCGCATGGGCGATGAGCTTCGGGGAGATCCTCACCTGCGTGCGCGAGAAGATCCCGACCACCGTGGTGGTGTTCAACAACCAGCAGTGGGGCGCGGAGAAGAAGAACCAGGTGGACTACTACGGCGACCGGTTCGTCGGCTCCAATCTGGAGAACCCGAGCTTCGCGGCGATCGCGCGCTCGATGGGCGCGGAGGGACACACGATCGACAGGCTCGCCGACGTCGGCGCCGCGCTCCAGGCGGCCTGCGCCGCGCAGCGCGACGGCAAGACCACCATCCTCGAGATGATGGTGACGCGCGAACTCGGCGACCCCTTCCGGCGCGACGCGCTCAAGCATCCGGTGCGACATCTCGAGAAGTACAAGGCCTATAGCGCGAAGTGATCGGCGGCGGGACACGGGCCGCCACGAGAATGGCCCGGTCCCGCAACCCCTCGGGGATCACCAAGGAGGACGGACCATGCAACTCGCTCGCCTGCTGCTCGCTGTTGCCGTACCGGTCGCGATGATCGGCGCCGCCCCGACCGCGGTCGCACAACAGGATTACCCCGCCAAGCCCATCCGCTTCATCGTGCCGTATCCGCCGGGGGGCGGGACGGACATCATCGCGCGCATCGTGCAGGAGCCGCTGACCAAGGCGCTCGGCCAGCAGATCGTGATCGAGAACCGCGGGGGCGCCGGCGGCGCGCTCGGCACCGGGGAGGCGGCGAAGGCGGCCCCCGACGGCTACACCATCCTCTTCACGCTCTCGTCGCATACCATCAACCCGGTGCTCTACAAGCTGCCGTTCAACACCGAGCGCGACTTCGCGTCGGTGTCGCTGGTGGCGAGTCTGCCGCAGCTCCTCGCGGCGCACCCGTCGGTGCCGGTGAAGAACGTGCAGGAGATGATCGCGGCCGCCAAGGCGCAGCCCGGCCGGTTCGCGTTCGCCTCGGTGGGCAACGGCTCGCCTTCCCACATCGCCGGCGAACTGCTCAAGCTTCGCACCGGGATCGACATCGTCCACGTGCCCTACAAGGGCGGCGGGCCCGCCGTCGCCGACGCCATGGGCGGCCAGGTGCCGTACATCTTCGTGTCGATCCCGGCGGCCATGTCCCACGTGAGGAGCGGCAAGCTGAAGCCGCTCGCCGTGACGACGCTCAAGCGCTCCCCCGCGGCGCCCGACGTGCCTACGCTCGCGGAAGCGGCCGGCATTCCGGACTACGAGGTCGACTCCTGGTACGCGATGTTCGCACCCGCCGGCACGCCGCCGGCGATCGTCGAGAAGCTGCAGAAGGCGGTCGCCACGGTGGTCCAGGCGCCCGAGGTGAAGCAGAAGCTGCTCGAACAGGGCGCGGACGCGGTGGGCAGCACGTCAGCCGAACTCGACCGCGTCGTCAAGTCCGAGCTGAAGAAGTGGGATCAACTGGTGCGCGACGCGAAGATCAAGGTGGACTAAGCGTTACACTTCAGGACCCATGAACGCCCCGCTGTCCCCGCAGGAAATCGTCTCCGCGCTCGTGGCGCGCGCACGCACCGCGCAGCGCGCCTACGAGCGGTACACGCAGGCGGAGGTCGACGAGGTCGTCACGGCTTGCGGCTGGGCGATCGTGGAGCCCGAGCGCAACCGGATCCTCGCCGAGCTCGCGGTTCGCGACTCGGGCCTCGGCAACGTGCCCGACAAGATCGCCAAGAACCGCCGCAAGACCATGGGCCTGCTGCGCGACCTCAAGGGCGCGAAATCGGTGGGCGTCATCGCCGAGGATCCCGCGCTCGGGATCGTGGAGATCGCGCGGCCGGTGGGCGTCGTCGCGGCGATCACGCCGTCCACCAACCCGGGCGCCACGCCCGCGAACAAGATCATCAATGCCCTGAAGGGCCGCAACGCAATCATCCTCGCGCCGTCGCCGAAGGGCAGCTCGACGGCGAAGCAGCTGCTGGCGTTCGTGCACGCGGAGCTCGACAAGGTCGGCGCGCCGCGCGATCTCGTGCAGACCCTGCCGGATCCGGTCACCAAGGACACGACCCTGGAGCTGATGCGCCAGGCCGATCTCATCGCAGCCACCGGGTCGCAGGCGAACATCCGGGCCGCGTACTCCAGCGGCACGCCGGCGGTCGGGGTCGGCGCGGGCAACGTGGTGAGCATCGTCGATGTCAGCGCCGACCTGGACGACGCCGCGCAGAAGATCATGCGGTCGAAGACCTTCGACAATGCGACAAGCTGTTCGTCGGAGAACTCGGTGGTGATCGTCGATGCGGTGTACGACGCCGCGGTGGCCGCGCTGGTCCGGGCCGGCGGAGTCATGCTGGATGCCGCCGAGAAGGGGGCGCTGCAGCGGACGATGTGGCCCGACGGCAAGCTCTCCGCGGCCGTGACGGCGAAGGCGGCCGGCGAGATCGCCCGGCTGGCCGGACTCACGCGTCCCGCCGCGCTCGCGGCGAGGTTCCTGATGGTCGAGGAGACCGGCACCGGCCGCGGACATCCGTTCTCCGGCGAGAAGCTCTCTCCGGTGCTCGCCGTGTACCGCGCGCGGAACTTCGACGACGCGTTCCGGATCACCGCGGCGATCTACGACTACCAGGGCAAGGGCCACTCGGTCGGGATCCATACCCGGGACGACGCGCAGGTCCTGCGACTCGGCCTCGAGATGCCGGTCGCGCGGGTCATCGTGAACCAGGCGCACTGCATTGCCACCGGCGGCGCGTACGACAACGGCCTGCCGTTCTCGCTTTCCATGGGCTGCGGCACCTGGGGCCGCAACAGCTTCAGCGACAACATGAGCTACCGGCACTTCCTCAACATCACGCGCATCTCGCGTGTGATCCCCGCGCGCGAGCCGACCGAGCAGGAGCTGTTCGGAGAGTATCTCGCCCGCCACGGCTAGCGCGATGAGGGCGTCTGCCACCGTCCGCGCGACGCTCGACGCGCGCGCGGCGGAACGCCCCGATGCGGTCTATGCCATCGCGCCGGAGACCGGGCGGACGCTGACCTTCGGCGCGCTCCGCGCCGCAGCGCTCGACCTCGCTGCCTTCCTCGATGCGCGCGGCGTGCCCGCCGGCGCCAAGGTCGCGCTCTACATGGGCAACGGCCTCGCCACCCTTCGGCTCTTCGTGGCCACGATGTACGCCGGGCGTACGGTGGTGCCGCTCAACCTGCTCGCGCAGGCCTCGCAGCTCGAGTACGTGCTCGACCACTGCGATGCGCCGCTGGCGTTCGTGGCGCCCGATCTCGTCGAGGGAGTGCAGGCGGCCGCGGCCAAGCTCGCGCGCCGCGTCGAGATCGTCCCCTGCGACATCGACGGCGACGCGGCGCTCGCGTCCGGGGCGTCCGCCTCGTTGCCGCCGGTTCGTGCCGAGGACGACGCGCTGATGATGTATACGTCGGGCACCACCGGCCAGCCGAAGGGCGTCGTGCTCACGCACGGAAACGTGGTGGCGGCGGGGACCTTCGTCTCGCAGGCGCACGCGCTGGGCCCCGAGGACCGCGTGCTCGGTACGCTGCCGCTGTATCACATCAACGGCCAGATCGTGCAGGCGACCGCGCCGCTCGTGCACGGCGGGAGTCTCGTGCTGCCGCATCGTTTCAGCGCGTCGGCGTTCTGGCGTCTGGCGGCGGACCACCACTGCACCTGGATCAACGTCGTGCCGACGATCATTTCCTACCTCCTCGCCGGGGCGGACCCGTGCGAGCAGGGCATCGATCTCTCCGCTCTCCGGTTCTGCCGCTCGGCGTCGGCGCCGCTGCCGCCGGAGCACCATCGCGCGTTCGAGGCGAAGTTCGGCATCGGGGTCATCGAGACCATGGGGCTCACCGAGACCGCCGCCCCCTGCTTCACCAACCCCCTGGATCCGGCGCAGCGCAAGGTCGGCTCGCCCGGCAGGGCGTTCGGCAACGAGGCCAAGATCGTCGACGCGGAGGGCCGCGCCGTGCCGGCAGGGACGACGGGAGAGATCATGGTGCGCGGTCCCAACGTGATGAAGGGCTACTACAAGCTGCCCGAGGCCACGGCTCGCACGTTGGAGCCCGACGGCTGGCTCCATACCGGCGACCTGGGCCACATGGACGCCGACGGGTTCGTGTTCGTCACCGGGCGGCTGAAGGAGCTGATCATCAAGGGTGGCGAGAACATCGCCCCCCGTGAGATCGACGAGGCGCTGCTGCGCCATCCGGCGGTGCTCGAGGCCGCGGCGGTCGGCATGCCGGACGTCCACTACGGCCAGGAGATCCTCGCCTGCGTCGTGCTGCGGCCGGGCGCGCAGGCGTCGGTAGAGGAAATCCTCGATTTCTGCCGCGCGGAGCTGGGCCCCTACAAGACGCCGAAGGTGCTGCGGTTCATCGCGGACCTGCCCAAGGGCCCCTCTGGCAAGGTGCAGCGGCTGAAGCTGCTCGAACCGGCCTGATTTCCGGCGCGTGCCGGTCCGGTCGGACGCCGATCCGGGTTGACCGGTTTTCGCAAGACCCCTTATAATCCCGCGTCTTTCGATCCCGGGGCGGGCTAGCGCGCCCCGTTTTTTCTGGAAAGTCGATTTAGATGCCCACAATCAGCCAGTTAGTGCGCAAGGGCCGGGAACAGGAACCGAAGAAGAGCAAGGTTCCGGCACTCGCGGGCTCGCCCCAGAAGCGCGGCGTGTGCACCCGCGTGTACACCACGACGCCCAAGAAGCCGAACTCCGCGCTGCGGAAGGTGGCGAAGGTGCGCCTCACCAACGGCTTCGAGGTGATCAGCTACATCGGCGGCGAGGGCCACAACCTGCAGGAACACTCGGTCGTGCTGATCCGCGGCGGCCGCGTGAAGGACCTCCCCGGCGTGCGCTACCACATCGTGCGCGGCAGCCTCGACACCCAGGGCGTCAAGGACCGCAAGCAGGGCCGCTCGAAGTACGGCGCCAAGCGCCCCAAGGCTGCGTAAGCGGGCCCACAAGAAACTAGGAACTGCTCATGCCCCGTCGTAGAGAAGTCCCCAAGCGCGAGATCCTGCCCGATCCGAAGTTCGGCAGCGTCGACGTGTCCAAGTTCGTCAACGTGCTGATGACGCGCGGGAAGAAGTCCACCGCCGAGCGCATCGTCTACGGCGCGTTCGACTCGATCAAGTCGAAGTCCGGCAAGGATCCGCTCGAGGTGTTCGGTCAGGCCGTGCAGAACACCAAGCCGATGGTGGAAGTGAAGAGCCGCCGCGTCGGCGGCGCCAACTACCAGGTGCCGGTCGAGGTGCGTCCGGTCCGGCGCGTGGCGCTGGCGATGCGCTGGCTGCGCGAGGCGGCGCAGAAGC
>CAZKHE010000139.1:0-11623 GCA_964552535.1 uncultured Enterobacteriaceae bacterium
AGGGCGATGGCGATCAAAAAAAATCCGGCCAGGAGGCCGGATCCCTTGTAGATCGCGTTCAGCGTGCGGCGCATGCCCTCTTCAGTTGCCGACGGCCTTGAGGATCGCATCGCCCTCGGGCCCCGCCTTCGCGGCCCATTCGGCGGCCATCTTCTTGCCGATTTCCTGGAACTCCTTGGCGAGCTGCGCCGAGGGCGGCTGGATCTTCACGCCCTTGGAGGCGAGCGTCTCGAGGTTCTTCTTGTTCTCCGCCTCGCGGATCTCCCAGCCGCGCTTCTCGGCCGCGGCGGCCGCCTCGAGCACGACCTTCTGCGTGGCCGGGTCGAGCTTCGCCCACGCCGCCTTGTTCACGAACACCATGTTCTGCGGCGAGATCACCTGCGCTTCGTAGGTGAACTTCGTGAAGTCCCACGTCTGGGTGTCCACCGCGCCCGCCGGCGAGTTGATCTGGGCGTCGATGATGCCGGTGGCGAAGGCCTGCGGCACCTCGGGCGCGAGCACGTTGACCGGGGTGGCGCCGGCGAGCTCGCCGAAGCGCATGGTCGCCGGGTTGTAGGCGCGCAGCTTCACGCCCTTGAAGTCCGCCAGCGAGTTGAGCTCCTTCTTGCTGTGGATCGCCGAGGGCGGCCAGGCCACCGAATACAGCAGCATCATGCCCTGCGCGTCCAGGCGCTTCTCGATCGCCGGCCGCGCCGCCTCCCACAGCTTGCGCTGCTTCTCGGTGGTCGTGGCGAGGAACGGGACCGACTCGAATGCGAACACCGCGGCTTCGTTCGACAGCACCGACATCAGCACCTCGGCGATCGGCACCTGGCCGGTCTGCACCGCGCGCTTCATCTCCGCCATCTTGATGAGCGAGTTGGCGGGATGGACCGTGATCTGCAGCTTGCCGCCGGTGCCCTTCTGCACGTCCTCCACGAACTGGCGGATGTTCCGCGTGTGGAAGTTGCTGTCCGGATACGGCGTGGGCATGTCCCACTTCATCTGCGCCTGGGCGGTGCCGGCGGCGAGCGCGACGGCCGCGCCGACGGCGGCCGCGAGGAATGTTCTGCGTGCGGTCATGCGAGTCTCTCCTGGTTGCCAGCTGGGAAACGACGCGGGGCGCATCCGCATCTGACGGCGGATTGCGCGGCATGATCCGGCACCGGGGAGGCCGGTGTCAATCGTTCGTACACATAACACCCGCGCCGGAGCGCGGCGAACACCCGCACCGGAGCGCGGCGAACGCGCGCACGGGGGTGCGGCGGGCGGACTCAGGCGGCGATGCCCCAGACCCCGTCTTCGGTGCGGCACGCCCGGGTGCGGACGATCTCGGGCGCCTGCTTGCCGCGCGCCACCTCCACCGTCAGTTCCCGGCACGGCCAGCCGAGCGCGGAATAGCTGCGCATCGGCGTCACACGGTAGGTGTAGCCCGCGGACGGGTCGGCCCAGTAGACCGTGCGTCCGTCGGGCGCGAGCTCCAGCGCATGACCCAGGCACCCGCGCTCCACCGCGCTCAGCAGGTGCCTCGTCCGGGGCAGTGGGAGGTCGCCCCGCAGCGTGGCCACCTCGCCGCGCGGCGTCTCCGGGCCGGTCGCGCCGGCGGCCAGCACGTCGGCCACCGCCTGGCGGTTGCAGCGCCCATCGACGACGCCGTAATCATGCAGCCACTTGCGCTCGCCGGCGCCGATAAACGGCGTACTCACCGGCTTGCGCCAGCCTTGCGCCTCGGCATCGCCGCCGGTCTGCGCAAGCACGGGCGCGGCGGCAAGCACCAGGATGGTGAGCAGTGCACCGGCGCGGCGCCGGCAGGCGAGGGGAGCGGCCATGGCGGGATCCTTCGGGAACGCGCGACGCGGCATTATCGCGCCTTGCGCGCCGGCTGCGAGTTGGCGACACTTCCGAAAAAGCGCGCGCCGGGGAAACCATGAGGAGAAAGAACGGCATCTGGACCGCGCCCGAGGCCGTGCGCGCGCTGTTTCCGCCGGGCGTCTCGGGCAACGCGGTCAATGGCCGCGGCGAGGCGGCGCCGCGCCGGCCGACGCCGATCTTCTGGCACCGGCCCGAGAAGGAGGTGTTCGGCGCGCTGCAGACGAAGGTGGTCGAGCGCTTCAACTCGGTGGCCGCCTTCCACGACGTGTACGCCGGGGGCGACCGCGGCCCGCGCAAGCCCGACCCGGTCGCCCCGGTACGGCGCGAGGGCGCACCGGAAGGGTTCGCCGCGGAGGTGAAGGCCTTCGCGCTGGCGAACGAAGCCGACCTCGTCGGCATCGCGCGGCTCGATCCGGCGTGGATCTTCGAGGGCTACGAGCACACGCTGCCCTGGGTGGTGGTGTTCGGCGTCACCATGGATCACGCGCGGCTGTCCGAGGTCCCCTCCACGGCGGAGAACCCCACCGGGCAGGTCGAGGTGGCCCTCGCCTACAACCGCGGCGCACGCGTGGCGATCCGCGTCACCAACTTCATCCGCGGGCTCGGCTATGCGGCGGTCGCGCACTCCGGCCCGTGGGCGGGCGCGCTCAACATGCTGCCCGCGGCGCTCGCCTGCGGCTTCGGCGAGCTCGGCAAGCACGGCTCCATCATCAATCGTCAGCACGGCTCGTCGTTCCGGCTTGCTGCCGTCAGCACGGACCTGCCGCTGGTGGCCGACGCGCCGGACGCCTTCGGCGCCGACGACTTCTGCGCGCGCTGCCAGGTGTGCCGCAACGCCTGTCCGCCCGACGCCATCCACGACCTGAAGCAGCTCGTGCGCGGCGTCGAGAAGTGGTACGTCGATTTCGACAAGTGCATTCCGTACTTCGACGAGACGTACGGCTGCGGCATCTGCATCGCGGTCTGCCCGTGGAGCACGCCGGGCCGCGCGCCGAAGCTCGCGGCGATCTGGTCGCGGCGCCGCGCCGCCGCATGAGCGCCGCCGCGCCGTCCCGAGGCGCTCGGCCCGAGCGCGCTTTCGCCGCCAGGGTGGTCGATTGACGCCGGACCGCCTCGACCGCTGGGTCCTGCACCCGGTGGAGCTGATGGTTGCGCTGCTGATCTTCGCGATCATGGCGCTCACCGTGGTGGACGTGGTGGGGCGCTACGGCTTCAATGCCCCGGTGCAGGGCTCCATCGAGGCCATCGAGCTGATGCTCGGCGTGCTCATCTACATGGCCATCCCGCTCGCCTCGGCGCGCGCCGAGCACATCCGCATCGACCTGCTCGACTACCTGCTCGGCCCGCGCGCGCAGCGCATGCAGCGGGTGGTCGGCAGCCTCGCGACGGCGGCGGTGATGGGATTTCTCGCCTGGCGACTCTACGAGCGCGGGGCGCAGTTCGCGCAGTTCCGCGATGCGTCGTCGCATCTCGGGGTGCCGCTCGCGCCGGTGGCCTGGGTCATGGCGGCGCTCGCGGCGATCACCGTGCTCGTCGCGCTGCGCGACTTCGCGCGCGCCCTGCGCGCGCCCTCCGTCGCATGACCGCCGCGCTCGTCGGCTTCGCGCTGCTGATCGCGATCTCGCTCGCCGGGATCCCGATCGCCGTGGCGATGCTCGGCATCGGCTTCGTCGGGTTCGGCCTGATCCAGGGCTGGCCCCCGGCGCTGTTCATGGTGAGCCAGATCGCCTACGAGACGGTGCAGAACTACGGCCTCTCGGTCCTGCCGATGTTCGTGCTGATGGGCGCTTTCATCAACCACTCACGCCTGTCGAACGAGCTGTACGACGCCGCCAACGCCTTCCTCGGCCATCGCCGCGGCGGGCTCGCCATGGCGACCATCGTCGCGTGCGGCGGCTTCGCCGCGGTCTCGGGATCCAGCGTGGCGACGGCCGCGACCATGGGCAAGGTCTCGGTGCCGTCGATGCTCGAGCGCGGCTACTCGCCGACGCTCGCCACCGGCAGCGTGGCCGCGGGGGGCACGCTCGGCATCCTGATCCCCCCGTCGGTGGTCATGGTGATCTACGGCATCCTGACCAACAGCGACATCGGCAAGCTCTTCGTCGCCGGCATCCTGCCCGGCATCGTCGGCATCCTCCTCTACGTCGCGGCGGTGAAGTGGTCGGTGTGGCGCGATCCCGACGCCGGACCGCGCGGGCCCTACACCCCCTGGCGGGCGCGGTGGCGCGCGCTCGGCCGCGTCTGGGCGGTCGGGCTGCTCTTCGCGCTGGTGATCGGCGGCATGTACGTGGGCGCGTTCACGCCCACCGAGGCCTCCGGGATCGGCGCCTTCGGTGCGCTCGCGATCGCGCTCGCCCGCCGGCTCCTCACCTGGCGGACGCTGTTCACGACGCTCGTCGAGGCCGCGCGCACCAGCGCGGTGATGTTCTTCATCCTCATCGGCGGCATCGTCTTCTCCAACTTCGTCAACCTCGCCGGCATGACCGGCGCGATGCAGTCGTTCGTGCAGTCGCTGGACGTGCCGCCCATCGCGGTGATTTTTGCGATCATCGCGATCTACTTCCTGCTCGGCTGCGTGCTCGAGAGCATCTCCATGATCCTGCTCACCGTGCCCGTGTTCTTCCCGGTGGTGACCGCGCTCGGCTTCGACCCGATCTGGTTCGGCGTGATCGTCGTGGTGGTCACCGAGATCAGCCTGATCACGCCGCCGGTCGGCCTCAACGTGTTCGTGATCAGCAACCTCTTCCGCAACGTCGGCACCGGCGCGGTGTTCCGCGGCGTCGCGCCGTTCGTGGCCGCCGATCTCGTCCGCATTTCGCTGCTGGTGCTCGTGCCGAGCATCGTCCTCGTGCTGCCCAACCTGATGTAGCCACCGGAGGGAATCATGCTGAGAGTCGCACTGATCGCATTGGGAATGGCCGTCGCCGCCGCGGCGCAGGCGCAGACCGTCTGGAAGTACTCGTCCTGGCTGCCGCCGTCGCATCCGGCCTACGAGGGCTTCATCAAGGTGTGGGCGAAGCAGGTGGAAGAGGCGACGCAGGGACGGCTGAAGGTCGACGTGGTGCCGCCGCTCGGCACCCCGCAGGCGCACTACGACCTGGTGCGCAACGGCGTCGCCGACGTGACCAACATCACCACCGCGTACACCGCCAACCGCTTCGTGCTCCTGAAGGGCCTCGAGATGCCGTTCATGAGCGACCAGAACTCCGCGATGTCGATCGCGGCCTGGCGCACCTACGAGCGCTTCTTCGCCAAGGCCAACGAGTTCGAGGGCGTGAAGCTCGGCGGTCTCTTCATCGTCGGCCCCTACCAGGTGTACACCACGAAGAAGGAGATCAAGGCGATCGACGACCTGAAGGGCCAGAAGATCCGCGAGGCCGGCGGCATGACGAAGGAGGTCGTGGAGGCGCTCGGCGCCACGCCGTTCTTCGCCCCGGCGCCGCAGACCTTCGACGTGCTCTCGAAGGGCGTCGGCGACGGCGTGCTGTTCCCGCCGGAGTCCATTCCCGGCTTCAAGGTGACCAGCGCGATCAAGCACGGGCTGCACGTGAACGGCGGCTTCAACCAGGCGGTGCAGGCGCTCATCATCAACGAGGCGAAGTGGAAGGCGCTGTCGCCCCAGGACCAGGCCGCGGTCGAGAAGCTGCTGGGCGAGCACACGGCACGGCTGTGGGGCGAACTGTGGGACAAGACCAACGCCGCGGCGGTGGACACCATGCGCAAGGAAGGCGTGGGACTGGTCACCGCGTCGGGGCCGCTGCTCGCGGAGATCCAGCGCCGGCTCGGCGTGATCGAAGGGGCTTGGGTGGCCGATGCGGCGAAGAAGAGCGTGGACGGCAAGGCCGCCCTCGCGTTCATGCGGGACGAAGTGAAGAAACTGGAGAAGCGATGAGGATCGTACTGGTGGGCGCCGGCGGCACGCTGGGGCAGGCGGTGGCGGCGGAGCTCGGCGCCCGTCACGACATCGTGAGCGTCGGAAAGACGCGGGGCGAGCGGCAGGTGGACATGGCCGACTTCGCGTCGGTGCGGCGGCTCTTCGCCGACATCGGCGCGTTCGACGCCGTCGTCTCCACCGCGGGCCACGTGCACTTCGGGCCGATGGATGCGATGGGACCGCCCGAGTACGGCGTCGGCCTCGCCGACAAGCTGATGGGGCAGGTGAACCTCGTGCTCGCCGGGCGCGAGCGCATCGCCGATGGCGGCTCCTTCACCCTCACCAGCGGCATCCTCACCGACGATCCGATCCGCTTCGGCACCTCGGCGAGCATGGTGAACGGTGCGCTCGAGGCGTTCGCGCGCGCGGCGGCGATCGAGCTGCCGCGCGGCCTGCGGATCAACGTGGTGAGTCCGACGCTGCTCGCCGAATCGCTGGACCAGTACGGCCCCTATTTCCGCGGCTTCGCCACCGTCCCGGCCGCGCGCGCCGCGCTCGCGTTCGCCAAGAGCGTGGAGGGCGCGCAGACCGGGCAGGTGTACCGGGTCTTCGGATAGGGCCTAGAGCTTCGGGATCCGCAGCGTCTTGCTGATCATCAGCGTCCCCGACAGCGCGAACAGCAGCGCGAGGGGATGCAGCACCCAGGGGCCGAGCTGCCAGGCGCCGCCCCACACGGCGTCGCCGATGCCGCCGCGCGAAGCGGCCCACGCGAGCACGCCGACCAGCACGATGCTGGTCGGGATCGGCGTGCCCTCGAAGTACTTCACCTTGCCGCTGTCGCTGCCTTCCGCGAGCGACTCGGCGGTCACGTTGAAGCGCGCCAGACGGCTCACCCCGCAGCACACGAAGTACGCGAGGATCGTCATGTCCCAGCCGCCGCGGAGTCCCGCCGCGTAGGCGAGTGCGGCTGGCGCGACGCCGAACGAGACGATGTCGGCGAGCGAATCCAGCTCGCGGCCGAGCGCCGAGTGGCGATGACGCCAGCGCGCCACCTTGCCGTCGAGGATGTCCAGGATGAACGCGAGCGGCGCGAGCGCCGCCGCGATGTAGAAATGACGCAGGGCGCCGGTCTCGACGTACTGCATGGCGAAGAACACCGACAGGATGCCGCACGCGGCATTGCCGAGCGTCAGGAAATCCGCCAGCCCGAAGCTGCGGATCATCGAGAAGTGTCGGGGCGCGTCACCTTGCGGCATCGGGATTCCTCCTCTGGCCGGGCGGTTCGCCCCGGCGAATCATGTCTTTGCGCGCAGCGCTGCGTCGGCGGCGGGCGCCAGGTTGAAATGCCGGAGCAGGTCGAGCTGGCGCGCGAGCACCTGCCGGCGCCACGCGTCCGGTTCCAGATGCGAATAATCGGCCAGCCCGCGCCCGCCCGTCTTCAAGCCGAGCCGGCCCTCGGCCATGCGCGCATCCACGATCGGCGGCGCGGCGTAGCGCGGATCGCCCGTCGCGGATGCGAGGTAGCGGCTCGCGTAGTACAGGATGTCGAGGCCGCCGAAGTCGATGAACTCGATCACGCCCATGGTGGCGTAGCGGAAGCCGAAGCCGTAGCGCACCGCGGCGTCGATGTCCTCCGGCGTCGCGAGCCCCTGCTCGATCATTCGCGCCGCCTCGTTCATCACCAGCGACTGGAAGCGGGGGACGATGTAGCCGGGGGCCGCGGCGCAGGTGACCGGCTTCTTGCCGATGCCCTCGAGAATCGCGCGGGTGCGTGCGAGCGCCTCCGGCGCGGTGCCCGGATGCGGCGAGAGCTCGACCAGCGGCACGAGATACGCGGGGTTGAGCCAGTGCGCGTTCAGGAAGCGCTCCGGCCGCGCGACCATCGCGGCCAGTTCCGTCGAGAGCATGGTCGAAGTGGTGGAGGCGAGCACCGCGTCGGGCCGGAGATGCGGGCTGGCGAAGGCGAACGCTTCGCGCTTGGCGTTCAGCGTCTCGGGCACGCCCTCGAACACGAGGGCGCAGTCGGCGAGCGCCGCGGGCGCCTCCTCCCGGGCGACGAAGCGCACCCGCGCGAGCATGCGCGGACGCAGCGCGTCGTCGAAGCCGCCGAGCGAAGCCACCAGCGCGAGGCTGCGATCGACCTCGGCGAGCGCCTCGTCCGCCAGCCGCCGCGCGTCGTCCGCGCTGCGCGGCTTCGCGTCGATCAGCCGCACCTCGTGCCCGGCGAACGCGAAGGCATGCGCGATGCCGCGGCCCATGCGGCCGGCCCCCAGCGCGCCGATGACGGGCAGGGTCACAGGCCCTCGTCGAGCAGCCGCCGCATCGCGGCGCGATCGAGCGAC
This sequence comes from uncultured Enterobacteriaceae bacterium, assembly GCA_964552535.1. GTDB lineage: Bacteria > Pseudomonadota > Gammaproteobacteria > Burkholderiales > SG8-39 > CAZKHE01. The sequence goes on from CAZKHE010000139.1 coordinate 8,068, forward strand.
GCGAGCCCGAGCCCCTCGAGCGTGCGCGGGTTGCGCCGGAAGTCGCCGCCGCAGATCGCGCTGCCCATGGCGAGCAGGCCCTTGGCGATCGGCGCATCCACGCCCGCCCAGTCGGCCACGGACACGAGGAATCCGAGCGCGATCTCGACGTCCTCGCGCATGTAGCGGTGGGTGGTGAGGTCGATGTGCTCGCGCCAGTCGTTGGACTCCACCAGCCGGTCGTGCGCGTCGCCGTACATCCACTGGTCGGTGGTGTAGTGGTCGCGCAGGGGGAAGTGATAGGGCCGGTAGCCGAGGGCCTCGCGCACGGCGATGCGCTCGCCGTCGAGCCGGTCGGTCACCGCGCGGATCGCGGGCTGCGTGCCTTCGTTGTGGATGTCCCACTTCTCGAAATGCTGCAGCGGCCCCGCGTTCATCAGGATGAGGGGCGGATGGATGATCGGCCCCGCGTTCATCAGCGCGCCGGACAGCGCATCCTCGATCGGCTCGATGGACGGATAGGCCTGGCGGATGACGGCCATCGCGTGGCCGGAGCGCTTCGCGGGGAACGCGCCCGTCGGCAGGCGCTTCGCGCGGATGGTGATCGCGATCTCCGCCGGGCCGTGCTTGCGCGTGAGGTAGGGGAGCGTGCCGGTCTCGGCGAAGGTGACGCCGGCGGGAGCGCCCGCATCGCGCAGCGCCTTCGCGATGACGTAGCTGCCGAACGTGCCGGGCGGCAGGAACACCACCTGCCCGTCTTCCGCGTGCGGGGCCATGGCGCGCGCGATGTCGACCTGCGCGAACGCCGGCGTCGGCACGACGATGAGCTCGGCGCCGCGCACGGCGGCGCCGATGTCCGTCGTGGCGAGGGCGAGCTTCACCTCGCGCCGACCGCGGATGTCCTTCAGCGTGATGGACTGCGAGGCGAGCACCGGCGCGAACGCAGCGGCATCGCGCCGCCACATCCGGACCTCGTGGCCCTGCTCGGCGAGGTCGGCGGCGGCGGCGTAGCAGCCGTGGCCGCCGCCCAGTACGGCGATCTTCATCAGTCCACCCCGGTCAAATGAGGGCAATGATAGCCGCCGGCGGCGCCGTCAGCCGCCGTGCGCCCGGTCAGTCGTGCTCGTGGCCGTGATCGCCATGGCCGTGCGCGCGTCCGTGCCGGTGGCCGTGATCGTGACCATGGTGGTCGTGGCCATGGTGGTCGTGATCGTGATGAGCGTGATCGTGATGGTCGTGGTGGTGAGCGTCGTCGTCCGCATGGACGTGCGGGATCCACGTGGGGTCGAACACCGCCTGGACGTCGGATCGTGCGCCGCCGAGCTCCGCGAGCAGATCGGTCTCCGCGTCCACGCGCGCGATGCGCACGGATCCGGCGCGCAGCTCGGCCGGCACGTGCGTCGATCCCAGCAGGTACGCCGCGGCGGCGAGCTTCCCCGCATCCTCGAACGCGAGCTCGACGAGGGGCTCGGGGAGGGCGGCCACCTCGATCACGCGCCCGTCCGAGGCGACGGCGAGATCGCCCTCGCGCAGCACCTCGCCCGCGGGCAGCGCCATGTGCACCTCGGTGCCGTCATCGAGGTGCGCGTGGCACTCGATGCCGCTGCGCACGGCGAACGGTCCGCTCAGGCGGCCCTTGGTGGCGATGCGGTACGCGGTCCGCGAGGCCTTCAGCTTGCGCCGGATCTCGAGGCCCATCACGCCCCCTCGCGCAGGCGGAAGCGCTGCAGCTTGCCGGTCTCGGTGCGCGGCAGGGATTCGCGGAACTCGATGGCGCGCGGGTACTTGTACGGCGCGATGGTGTTCTTCACGTAGTCCTGCAGCGTCTTCACCATCGCCGCGTCGCCCGCGAAGCCGGGCTTCAGCACGACGAACGCCTTCACGATCTGGCCGCGCTCCTCGTCCGCCGCGCCGATCACGCCGCATTCGGCCACGGCTTCATGCGCGAGCAGCGCCGACTCGACCTCGGGGCCGGCGATGTTGTAGCCGGCGGAGATGATCATGTCGTCGGTGCGCGCCTGGTAGTAGAAGTAGCCGTCCTCGTCCATCTTGTAGGCGTCGCCGGTGAGGTTCCAGCCCCACTTCACGTAGCTCTTCTGGCGCTCGTCGGCGAGATACCGGCAGCCGGTCGGCCCCTTGATCGCGAGCTTGCCGACCACCCCGGGCGGGCAGGTCCTGCCCTCGTCGTCCAGGACCGTCGCACGGTAGCCGGGGATCGCGTAGCCGGTCGCGCCGCGGCGGGTGCGCTCGGGCGTGTGCGAGACGAAGATGTGGATCATCTCGGTGGCGCCGAGCCCGTCGATGATGTCGATCCCGGTCGCGTTCTTCCAGAGCTGGCGCGTCGCATCCGGCAGCGCTTCCCCTGCGGACACGCACTTGCGCAGCGTCGAGAGCTCGTAGTTCTGCGCGAGCGCCGACATCTGCCGGTAGAAGGTGGGCGCGGTGAACATCGTCGTCGCCCGGAACTGGCCGACCGTCGCCAGCAGGGTTTCCGGCGTCAGGCGCTCGGACAGCACGGTCGACGCCCCCACGCGCATCGGGAAGCACAGCATGCCGCCGAGCCCGAAGGTGAACGCGAGCGGCGGCGTGCCGCAGAAGACCTCGTCGGCCTGCGCGCGCAGGGTGGACCGCGGGAAGCAGTCGCACATCGCCATCACGTCGCGATGGAAGTGCACCGTCCCCTTGGGCTGGCCGGTGGTGCCCGAGGTGAACGCGATCAGGCACGGATCCTCCAGCGCGGTGTCGACGTTCTCGAACGTCTCCGGCTTGGCCGCCGCGAGCGCGTCCAGCGAACCGGGCGCGCCGTCGTTGAAGTAGAGCACCTGCCGCAGGTCCGGGCACTGCGCCTGCGCCGCGGCGAGCTCGTCCCTCAGGCGCACGTCGCACAGCGCCGCGCCGATCCTCGCCTTGTCGATGATCTGCTTGAGCTCCTTCGCCCGCAGCAGCGGCATCGTCGCGACCGCGATCAGCCCCGCCTTGATCACCGCCAGCCAGCAGGCGGCCATCATCGGGTTGTTCGGCGCGCGCAGCAGGACACGGTTGCCCGGGATGAGCTTCAGGTCCTCGGTGAGGACGCGCGCGATGCGGTTCGCCTGGGCGAGGAGCTGCGCGTACGTGGCGGTGACCGGCTTGCCCTCGACCAGCGCGTGGACGACCGGACGCGCGCCGTCGCCGGCGGCCACGCGCTTGTCGAGCAGCTCGACCGCGCAGTTGAGCCGCTCCGGATAGGCGAGCTCCGGCAGCTCGAAGAACATCTCCGGCCACTGGTCGCGCGGCGGCAGATTGTCGATGGCGAACGTGTCGATATGCGCCGTCCTGGTCATGGCAGTCAACCCCGAAACTTTCGAATGCGTTTCGCCGCTCAGCCCTTCAGCGTCTCGCGCGCGATGATGAGCTTCTGCACCTCGGTCGCGCCTTCGTAGATGCGCAGCGCGCGGATCTCGCGGTACAGCTTCTCCACCGCGTTGCCGCTCACCACGCCGGCGCCCCCGAACATCTGCAGCGCGCGGTCGATGACCCGCTGCGCTTCCTCCGTCGCGACCATCTTCGCCATCGCCGCCTCGCGCGTCGTGCGCGC